>NZ_CP022529.1:5656038-5977548 GCF_002237595.1 Labrenzia sp. VG12 | reverse complement strand
TGAAGTGCAGATCTTCCCGTCCGGCAGCTGGCCAACGACCCGAAGGCGATTGAGCTTCTGCAGCTCGGCGGTGTCGATTTCACCGTCTCCGCAACCGGCAGCTATGCAACCCACCTGCCCTCGCTGAACCTGACGGCGATGCCGTTCCTGGTCGACACCTACGAGCAGGGCTGGGAGCTTTACGACAATTCCGAGTGGCTTCAGGGCGAGTTCGACAAGCTTCCGGAAAAAGGGTTCCGGGTTCTGAGCACCTGGGAAGCCGGTTTCCGCAGCTTCACCACCAATGAACCGCTGGCGTCTCCGACAGACGCGGAATCCATGAAGATGCGGGTTTTCCCGAACGACATGATCCGCTGGTCGATGGAAGCCATCGGTTTCCAGACCGTCGTCATGCCCATCACCGACGTCTACATCTCGATCCAGCAGGGCATTGTCAACGGCCAGGAAAACCCGGTCGACACCATCAAGTCCCTGCGCTTTTACGAAGTCGCGCGCGAACATCACCCTGACCCGGCACGTCTACAGCCCGCTGCCGCTGACGATTGCGGAAAAAACCTGGCAGTCCTTCTCCGATGAGGACAAGGAAGCTGTTCTGAAAGCGGCGGCTGAATCCGCAGCTTTCAGCCGTGACCTCGTCAAGAGCTCCGTCGACAGCCAGCTGACCGAAATGCAGGAAGCCGGCGCGACGGTCAGCGTTCCGGAGATCGGACCGTTCCGCGAGGCCGTCCAACCGGTCTACGCCAAGGCCAAGGATGTCTATGGCGCCGAAGCCGTCGACAAGATCCTCGCAGATGCCGCTGCCATCCGCGAAAAACTCCCGGCTCAGAACTGATCAAGCATTCTGAGTGAACCTAGCCGGAACCTTCGGGTTCCGGCCCTTCTTAAAAAGAGAAGAGCCTTGGATTACCGAGAGCATTATCCGGCTGCGCTGCGCTGGCTCAGCCACATGGTCGACTTTTGCCTGGCGCTTGGCGGCTTTGCCATCGTGGCCCTGGTGTTCTGCAACGCTTCGCTGCGCGGTTTTGCCGGCTTCGACCTTGCCTGGTCACTTGAGGTCACCAGTTTCCTGCTGCTGTGGAGCACATTCTTCGGCTGTGCGGCCGCGATCGCACGCGGCGCCCATATGCGGGTCACCGAAGTTGTCGAGAAGCTGATACCGCATACCGGTCAGCGGATCCTGTCCATCGGGATCGACGTCATCATCGCCGTTCTGCTGATCAGCCTGATCTATACCGGCTACAACATCTCCGCCCACACCTGGGCGCAGAAAACCACCGTGCTCTACTGGCCGGTCGGACTGCTGTACGCCTCGATGCCCGCCGGCATGACGCTGTCGCTGATCTTCCACCTTTACAACATGGTGTATGACATCAAGAACCCTGTGTGCCCCATGCCACCCATTCCGATGGCGGCGAGGCCCTGTCATGATCCTGCTCTTTGTCGTTGCGGTCTTTCTGACCTCTGTCTTTCTCGGCATTCCCCTGGTCTGGGCGATCCTGATCACGGCCGTCTTGCCTATTATCGTCTTCGATCTCGGCTACCCGCTGCAGGCGCTTTTCCTGAATTTCATCGGCGGGGTCGAACCGAACCACTTTCTTGCAATCCCGCTCTTCATCGTTGCCGGTGAAATGATGAGCCGCGGCGGTGTCGGCCTGCGCATCATCGGTTTCGCACGTGCCGCCTTCGGCTTCATGGCCGGCGGGCTCGGCATGGTCGTTGTCGGCGCTTCCATGATTTTCGGCGGCATCTCCGGTTCTGCCATTGCAGATAGCGCCGCCATCGGCTCGGTGATGATCAAGAACATGTCCGCGAGGGATACAACACCGCATTCGCGGCGGGGCTCGTGGCAGCCGCCGGGACCATCGGCATCATTATCCCGCCGTCGATCCCGATGCTGATCTACGGCTTTGTCGGCAATGTCTCGGTTGCGGACCTGTTTATCGCCGGCATGGTTCCCGGCATACTCTTCGGTGCCATGTTCATGGCCGTTTGCTACTATGTCGGCAAATCGACCAATTGCGACCCGGGCGGACGGACCACGACCTTCAAGGAACTGACCAGTTCCTTCATCGGCACGGCTCCGGCACTGTTCATGCCGGTCGTCATCCTGGGCGGGATCTTCACCGGCTGGGTTACCCCGACCGAAGCCGCCGCCCTCGCAGTGGTCTACGGTCTTTTCGTGACCACCGTGATTTACCGGGACTTCAAACTTAAGGACCTGCCGCGTCTTTTGATCGACAGTTTCGTCACCAGCGCCGTCGTCATGGTGGTGATCGGTGCAACCACCGTGCTCGGCTGGCTGATCACCCTGGAGCAGATGCCGCAGATCCTGGTCGGCTTCGTGCAGGACTTTTCCTCCAGTCCCTGGATGTTCCTGCTGCTGGTCAACATCGTCCTTCTGGTGCTCGGCCTGGTGCTGGATCCGGTGCCGGCGATCCTTCTGACCGCCCCGCTGTTCCTGCCGACGGCCCAGGCCTTCGGTATCGATCCGGTCCATCTCGGTGTGATCATGACCTGTAACGTAGCGGTCGGCCTGTTCACGCCACCGGTCGGGAGCAACGCTCTATGTCGCGTCCCGGATCTCGGGCGTCGGGGTGCTATCGATCGCCCGGAAAATGGCCTTGCTTTACGCAGCCGCCATCGCAGCCCTGCTCGCCGTCACTTACTTCCCCATCGTTTCCATGGGTATGGTGCATCTGTTCCGGTGAGGAGAAAGCAAGAAATGTTCGCAGTCACAGTGCTGTTTCAGATCAAGGAGGGGCAGATGGATGCCTTCATGCCCCTCATGATCGACAACGCCCAGGCCTCCATGCGTTTGGAGCCCGGTTGCCGGCAATTCGATGTCTGCTGCGATGCGGCCAGACCTCACGACGTTTTTCTCTACGAGATCTATGATGACGAAGCGGCCTTCAAGGCTCATCTTCAAACGGCACATTTCCTGAGCTTTGATGCCGCGGTTGCCGACATGATCCGGGAGAAGACGGTCCGCACATATTTGCAGGTAGCCCAATGACACCCTGGGAAGTTTTTGCAGTCAAATATGCAGACCGGAATGCGCGCACGCGCAAGGACAGCTTTCTGTTCGATGACAATCACGACCAGCCCCATGACATGGACTACTTCATGTGGGTTCTTCGCCGGGGCAGTGACGTCCTTCTGGTCGACACGGGATATGACAGCGAGGAAGGTGACCGGCGCGGCCGGCCCATCCGGCTGAACCCTGTGGAGGCGCTGGCACCTCTCGGTCTCCAGCCGGAGGATATCGGCACCATCATCGTCACGCATCTTCACTATGACCATGCTGGTGGCCTGAAGCACTTTCCCAATGCGACCATTCACCTGCAAGCTGCAGAAATGGCCTTCGCCACAGGGCCCTGCATGTGCCACGGCACGCTCAATGCCCCTTTCACGGCCGACCATGTCTGCGAGGCCGTGCAACGGCTTTATTCGGGCCGCGTCATCTTTCACGACGGCGACGGCGACGTTCGTGAAGGCGTCACGGTGCACAGGACCGGCGGTCACAGCAAGGGCCTTCAGGTCGTACGCGTTCTGACAGACGCAGGCTGGATGTGCCTTGCCTCCGATGCCTCGCACTACTACGAGAATTTTCTGGAAGGGAAACCTTTCCCGATTGTCGTCGACCTGGACGACATGTTCAGAGGATTTTCGATCATCCAGTCCCTCGCCAGTTCGAATGACCTGGTCATTCCGGGGCACGACCCCCTGGTGCGTGAGCTTTTCCCCTCACACGGCCCGGATCACATTGTCCGGCTGGACCGCGGACCGCTGAAAGGGATTGGATCATGAAACTCGGTGTCATAGCCGATGACTTCACCGGAGCGTCCGACATTGCCCTGATGCTGTCGGAAGGAGGCATGCCGTCCGTCCAGTATGTCGGGATTCCGGACCATCCATCCGGACACGGCGTTGAGGCCGGCATCATCAGCCTGAAGTCGCGTACGGAACCGGCGCGCGATGCGATAACCCAATCGCTTAAGGCCTGCGACTGGTTGCTTGATCAGGGCTGCACGCAGATTGTCTTCAAGATCTGCTCGACATTCGATTCCACGGACAAGGGCAATGTCGGCCCGGTGACCGAAGCGCTCGCTGACCGGCTCGGCGAGACCAATGTTCTCGTCTGTCCGGCCTTTCCGGAAAACGGACGCTCCGTCTATCAGGGCCACCTGTTCGTGAAGGACAGGCTTTTGAATGAAAGCGGCATGGAGAACCATCCGCTGACACCGATGTACGATCCGGATCTGCGACGGGTCCTGCAACGGCAGACCTCCTGGTCTGTCGGTCATGTGCCCATCGACGCAGTGTGGCGCGGCGCTGACGACCTGGACGGAGAGGCAAGAAAGGCAGGAAAGGCGATGATGATCGTCGATGCCATTCGCGACGATGATCTGAGAACGCTCGGACGTGCCGCCGCAGAGCGGAAACTGCTGACGGGAGGTTCCGGCATTGCGCTCGGCTTGCCGCAGAATTTCGGCTTTGAGGCGTCGAACTCGGGCTGGGCTGGCGTCTCGGGCGAGGCGGTCGTTCTGTCCGGCTCCTGCTCCACCGCAACCCGGGAACAGGTTGCTGTCTACAAGGACCAGGCCCCGTCGCGAGAGCTTGTTGCCGACGACATCATCGCCGACAGACTGTCGCTGCAGGAGTTGGTCGAGTGGACCCTCAAGCAGGAGCGCCCGCCCCTTATCTATTCTTCCGCCGATCCGAAAGTCGTCTCGCTGGCGCAGGAAAGGTTTGGCCGCGAGCGGAGCGCTGCGGCAATCGAGCGCCTGTTTGCCAACCTGGCGGCCGCATTGTCCCAGGCAGGCGTCAAGAGGATCGTCGTTGCAGGTGGTGAAACATCCGGTGCCGTCGTTTCCGGGTTACAGGCCAACAGCCTGGAAATCGGCCCAAGGATCGCCCCCGGCGTTCCTGCGCTGAAGGTCGCCGAGCGGCCACTCGCACTGGCGTTGAAATCCGGTAATTTCGGCGGACCAACGTTCTTTTCCGAAGCGCTTGCGGTGCTGGAGGGCGCCCAATGAGCGAGATCGCAGACAGCCGCGAACAGATCTGCAGATTGTCGAAATCCCTCTTCGACCGCGGTCTGAGCCATGGATCCACCGGCAATATTTCCGTACGCCTTTCGGATGGAAGTTTGCTTGTGACACCGACCGGTTCTTCAATGGGGTTCCTGCAACCGGACCGCATCAGTCACCTGTCGGCGTCGGGTGTGCTTCATTCCGGCGATCCCCCCACAAAGGAACTGCCGCTGCACACGGCATTTTACGAGACCCGCCAGCAGACCGGCGCAGTCGTGCATCTCCATTCCTGTCACTCCGTTGCCCTGTCGATCCTTGCAGATGTCGATCCGGACAACGTTCTGCAGCCGCTTACGGCCTACGGCATCATGTTGCTCGGAAAGGTTAAACTGTTGCCGTTTTTCGTACCGGGCGACCCGGAAATGGGCGAGGCAGTCCGGCAGCTCGACGGCAAGCGTTCCGCGGTGATCCTCGCCAATCACGGCCCGGTCGTTGCGGGCAAGGATCTGGCAACAGCGGTCAATGCCACCGAAGAGCTGGAGGCAAGCGCCCGGCTCGCCCTTTTGCTGCGTGGCGCGCCTTTAAACGCCCTGAGCGCGGCCCAAACACAACAGATTGTCGACCGGTTCGACGTCGATTGGACTTAAGGATTTTCCGATGAAAATAGCCCTGATCAAAGGTGACGGTATCGGCGTCGACGTGGCCGAAGCGGCCATGACCGTTTTGGAAGCGGCTCTTGAAAAAACCGGGCAACCGCTTCCCGTCTACGATGAAATCCTGGCCGGTGCCAGCTATTTCGCAGAGACCGGCCGCGACATCGAACCTGATGGGGAAGAGCGCGCGGAAGCGGCCGACGCGATCTTTCTGGGCGCCATTGGCCTGCCGTCCATTCGACACGCGGATGGCACGGAGATCTCGCCACATCTGCGCCTGCGCGACCGGTTCGGACTTTATGCCGGTGTCCGCCCGGTCAAGGCCTATCCGAATGCGCCGCAGCGTCTTGCCGATCCCAGAGCCGCCGGCATCGACCTGGTCATCTTGCGGGAGTCGACGGAAGGCCTCTTCTATTCCGCTGCCGCTCACAAGCGCAGCCTTGTGGTCAGCGATGACGAGGTCATGGATATCCTCAGGATCACCCGTGCGACCACCACCAAGCTGCACGACTTTGCCTTCCGCCTTGCTGAAAAACGCCGGGAACGTGGCCGGCCGGGTCATCTGACCTGCGTGGACAAGGCCAACGTGTTCACATCGATGGCGTTCTTCCGTCAGCTGTTCGACGAGGTAAAAACGGGCTTCCCGGGCGTGCCGGTTGGCTACAACTACGTCGACGCCATGGCACTCGACCTGGTTCGAAAACCGTGGGATTTCGACGTGCTGGTGATGGAAAACATGTTCGGCGACATCTTGTCCGACCTGGCCGGCGGCCTCGTTGGCGGGATGGGCATGGCTGCCTGTGGCGAAATCGGCGATACAACTGGCCTGTTCCAGCCCGCTCATGGCAGTGCGCCGGACATCATGGGCGAGGACAAGGCCAATCCGCTGGCTGCCATTTTGAGCGGCGCGCTCATGCTTGACTACCTGGCGGAAAAGCTCGACAGACCGGCACTCACCGACGCTGCGGAGCTGATCAATGATGCGGTCGAAAGCGGCTTTCACGACAACGCGCTGAGGCCGATGGAATTCGGCGGTGACATGGGGACGAGAGCCGTCACCAACGAGCTCCTTGCCCGGGTCACCGGCCTGGAGCATGCCCAAAAGACCCTTAGCGCGTGACTGGGTGGCGCCTATCGGGCGGGCGCCTCCTACCTCCCTCCATCAAGAGCGACCTCGCGACACGCCGGCACAGCTTTCGCGCACGATTAGGTCGCCATGCAGCAGATGGGTCTGGTTTTCGAGGCTGCGGTTGGCAAGGCGGTCGAGAAGGATCGTCATCGCCTTTTCGCCGATATGGTGTCGCGGCTGGCGGATCGTGGTCAGTCCGGGCGTGAAATTGTTGGCAAAGGGAATGTCGTCAAAACCGAGTACGGAGAAGTCTTCGGGCACCCGATAGCCCCGAAGCTGCAGGGCCGAGATGACGCCAATTGCGGTGTTGTCGTTGAAACAAAAGAAGGCCGTCGGTAGATCGTCCTTGATGAACAGGCGCTCCACGGCAGCACGCCCGCTTTCGGCAGTGCCTTCCCCGTCGACACGCCAGTCCCGCAGGGCCTCCGGCGATTCCCTCAGCCCCTGGCGGTAGCCGGAGTGACGCAGGTCGCTGCGCACATCCGAAGGTCCGCCCGAAATGTAGGTGATGCGCCGATGCCCCAGCGAGATCAGGTACTCGGTCGCCATCTTTGAAGCAGCAACATCATCCACTCCGACATAACTCACATCCGTACGGGACAGCGGACGTTCCGTTGCAACGATGGGCGGCAAGGAGGCGAGTGGTGCCTGGGGCTCTCCGGCCACCGGAATATGCCCTGTGAGCAGCACCAGCCCATCGGCCATGCCGGTCGACAGGAAACGCATATAAGACTGCTCGATCCCGGTGGTTCCCTCCGTATTGCCGATCAGCACTCCGTAGCCCCGGTCCGCAGCGGCCTTTTCCAGCCCGGTCAGGATACCGGCAAAGTTGGGATCTGCGATGGAGGAGGCCAGAACCAGTACCATCTGCGACCTTTGCATGCGCAGGTTCTGCGCCATCGCGTTGGCGGTGTAACCGGTTCGGGCAATCGCGGCGGTGACCTTCTTGCGCGTGCTCTCGGCGACCTTCTCCGGCGATCGCAAGGCCCGGCTGACGGTCGCGATCGACACGCCCGCAAGTCTTGCAACGTCTTCAATGGTGGCCGGCCGGTCTACCGGTTCGCTCATTTTTTCGGTCCCGCGATGGTGCAGCGCAAGACGGGAATAAAGCCCTGATTCTCAACGCCATCTATGCTGTATAGAGCGCATCGCACCTTGTGAAAAGGTTTTCACAGCTCAATGTAAAGGTTTACATGATCTATGAAAACGTTTACACAAACATCATGGCGTGAATGTGGAGGAGAACATTTTCGCCCGGGAGGATTCAGAACATGAACGCGCAAGCGTCCACACCGACGGCGGTCATCGAGGCCGTCAACATCAGTAAATCTTTCGGCCCCGTCCCGGTGCTTTTCAGCGTCAGCATGGATGTGCGGTCCGGTGAGGTGCATGCACTGATCGGCGAAAACGGCGCCGGCAAGTCGACACTGATGAAAATCCTGTCCGGCTTCCACGACCCGACCTCCGGCCAGATTCGCCTGGACGGTCAGAAAACCGCCCTGCCCCCGAACGGGGCAGCCGAGAAGCTCGGCATCGTGCTCATCCACCAGGAACTCAACCTCGCCGAACAGATGACAGTCGAAGAAAACGTCTTCCTGGGTCGCGAAATTCGGTCCAAGGGTTTTCTCGACAAGGCCACCATGCGGGCCGCCGTTCAGACCTATCTGGACGAAATCGGTCTCGATATTGCCCCGACAGACCGTATCTCCGACCTCACCATTGCCCAGAAACAGATGGTTGAGATCGTCAAGGCTGTCAGTCGCAACGCCCGCATCCTGATCATGGACGAGCCGACCGCCGTCCTGACCGAAGAAGAGACGGAAGTCTTTTTCCGTCAGGTGGAAAAGCTGAAGGAAAGCGGTGTCGGCATCGTCTTTGTGTCTCACAAGCTCAATGAAGTGAAGGCGATTGCCGATCGGGTCACGATTTTGCGTGACGGCCAATGGATCGACACGCGTTCCTCCACCGAGCTGACGCCCGACATGATGGCTCAGATGATGGTGGGCCGGGAACTCTCTGACCTTTACCCACCGATGCATGAAGCCGATGTCGATGCCCAGCTTGCGCTGGAAGTTGACAGCCTTGTTGCCCCAGGCATCGGCCCTGTCAGCTTCTCGTTGCGCAAGGGGGAAATCCTTGGATTTTCCGGCCTGATCGGTTCCGGGCGGACAGCCGTCTTTGAGGCGATCTGTGGCCTGAGCCCAATTGAAAGCGGCTCCGTCAGGCTGTTTGGCCGCGACACCAGCCCCCTCTCCGTCGCAGAAGCGCGTGATCTGGGCCTTGCCTATCTGACCAAGGATCGGAAAGAAAAAGGCCTGCTGCTCGACAAGAAGATGCAACCCAATCTCACCCTGTTCGCCCTGCCGAAATTCGTGAAGAATTTTGTGCTGAACGGCAAGGTGGAAGAAGACGCTCTCAGCCGGGCCATTCGTCGCTTTGACGTCCGATCCAAGGACCGGAACATCACCGTCGGGAAGCTGTCGGGCGGCAACCAGCAGAAACTCTTGTTGGCGAAGATCATGGAATGCGATCCCAGGATCGTCATCATCGACGAGCCAACACGGGGCATCGATGTCGGAACCAAACAGCAGATCTATCACTTCATTGCCGCGCTCGCCGCGGAAGGCGTGTCGGTCGTCGTGATCTCATCCGAAATGCCGGAAATCATCGGCATCTGCCACCGGGTCGTCGTGATGCGCGAAGGCCAGATCACCGGCGTCCTGACGGGCGATCATATCAACGAAAACGAAATCATGCGCTATGCCGCCGGGCTGAAACGTGAGGACCTCCATTGACCATGATGACCGCATCCAACGAGCAAGCGGCAAAGCCGGCCAAGCGGCCTTCCGTGGACTTCAAGACCATCGGGCCGGCCCTTGCCCTGTTGATCCTGTGTATCATCGGCTTCCTGCTGAACCCGGCCTTTATCAGCGAGGGCAATCTGACCAACTTGCTGACTAGGTCGGCCTTTATCGGCATCATTGCCGTCGGTGCGACTTTCGTCATCACTGCCGGTGGCATCGATCTCTCCGTCGGCTCCATGGCAGCCGCCATAGCCGGTGTCATGATCATCATCATGAACAGTGCGGTTGAAACCATGGGCACGGGTGTTGCAACAGTTCTGCTCGGCTGCGGCTGCGCCCTTGTGCTGGGTGTTGGTGCCGGCTGGATCAACGGTGCTCTGACCACCAAGGGCAAAATCGAGGCCTTTATCGTCACGCTTGGAACCATGGGCATCTACCGCTCGCTGGTGACCTATTTCGCCGATGGCGGCACACTGTCGCTCAACTTTGACATCCGGGGCACCTACCGGCCGGTCTATTACGACAGCTTTCTCGGCCTGCCTTATCCGGTCTGGGTGTTCATCGGTGTCGCCATCTGCGGCTGGCTGCTGTTGAACCGGACGGCCTTCGGTCGCTATTGCACGGCAATCGGCTCCAACGAGGCGGTGGCCAGATACTCCGCGATCAATGTCGACCGGGTGAAAACGCTCACCTATGTCATCCAGGGTCTGTGCGTCGCCTTTGCCACCATCATCTATGTACCGCGCCTTGGCTCAGCTTCTGCATCGACCGGCGTGCTGTGGGAACTGGAGGCCATCGCGGCGGTGATCATCGGCGGCACGGTCCTCAAGGGCGGCTATGGCCGGATTGGCGGCACCATCCTCGGTGCGCTGATCCTGACCACCATCGGCAACATTCTGAACTTCACCGATCTGATCTCGAACTACCTGAATGGAACCATGCAGGGCCTGATCATCATCGTTGCGGTTCTTCTGCAGCGCAGCGACTGGAAGCTCGGCAAGAGCAAGTAGGCCGCCCGCACTGAACTCAACCGAATAGGGACCCGTCCCCAAATCTGAACCGGCTCGCACCGGACGGGAGAGGTGCGTCCAAACGGAATGACATTGGAGGAGGAAACGATGTTTATGAAAAAAGCTCTGGGCGCAGTAGCCGCCGTTGGCCTGTTGGCCTTCGCCGGAACCGCGATTGCCCAGGACAAGATCAAGATCGGCGTCAGCTACCCGACACCGACCCATGCCTGGGCCGCCGGCATGAACTGGCACGCGGAACAGGCTGAAAAACGGCTCGAGGAGCTTTATCCGGATGTGGACCTGATCCTGGTCAACTCCCCGGACCCGGAAGCCCAGGCCAGCGCGCTGGAAGATCTGGTTTCCGTCCACCAGATCGATGCCCTTGTTGTTCTGCCGTTTGAATCCGAGCCGCTCACCGACCCGGTTCTGAACGTCAAGAAATCCGGTGCCTGGATCACAGTTGTTGACCGTGGTCTCAGCCAGCCGGGCATCGAAGACCTTTATGTTGCTGGCAACAACCCGGAACTCGGCCGCGTTTCCGCACAATACATGAAGGGCCGCCTGAAAGACGGTGACAACATCGTCGTCCTGCGGGGCATTCCGACCGTGATCGACAACGAGCGTTTCGATGCGTTCATGGCGGAAATCGAGGGATCCGGCATCAATGTGCTTGACCACAAACACGCCAACTGGAACCGCGACGACGGCTTTGAAGTGATGCAGGACTTCCTGTCCCGCTTCCCGGACATCGATGCCGTCTGGGCACAGGATGACGACATTGCCATCGGTGTTGTTGCTGCCCTGAAACAGGCCGGCCGTGACGGTAACGGCATGTTTGTCGTCGGCGGCGCCGGCATGAAAGAGATCATCAAGGGCATCATGGATGGTGACGAACTGATCCCGGTCGACGTTCTTTATCCGCCGGCAATGATCGCAACCGCCATGGATGCAACGGTTCAGGCCTTCAAGTCCAACGGACCGGTTGCCGGCCGCTACATTCTCGGTGCGACGCTGATCACGAAAGAGAACGCCGAAAGCTACTACTTCCCAGACTCGCCGTTCTAAACAGCGAGCCACCTTGAGGCCGGGACTTGGTGCGATGGGACCCGGCCTCTTTTTTCCCTTCCTTGCCCATTTTCGGGAGGCACTCCATGAAAACGATAAAAGGCCCTGCCCTGTTTCTCGCCCAGTTTGCAGGGGACGAGGCCCCCTTCAACTCCTGGGCCTCGATCACGAAATGGGCGGCAGACTGCGGCTATCTCGGTGTTCAGGTGCCGAGTTGGGACGGCCGGCTGATCGATCTGGAAAAGGCGGCCAGTTCCAAAACCTATTGCGAAGAATTTGCCGGCATAGCGCAGGAGAACGGGGTCACGATCACGGAGCTCTCGACCCATCTTCAAGGACAGCTTGTCGCCGTTCATCCGGCCTATGACACCGCGTTTGACGGCTTTGCAGCCCCCCATGTACAGGGCAATCCGGCTGCCAGACAGGCCTGGGCGGTGGATCAGGTGAAACTGGCGCTGGCTGCCAGCCGCAATCTCGGCATCACGGCTCACGCAACTTTTTCAGGTGCTCTGGCCTGGCCCTATCTCTATCCCTGGCCGCAACGTCCTGCAGGCCTCGTCGAGACTGCCTTTGACGAGCTGGCCAAACGCTGGCGGCCGATCCTCGACTATGCAGACGATATGGGGGTCGATGTCTGCTATGAAATTCATCCGGGCGAAGACCTGCATGACGGCATAACCTTCGAGATGTTCCTGGAGCGCGTGGAAAACCACACGCGCTGCAAGATGCTTTACGACCCGTCCCACTACGTCCTGCAATGCCTCGATTATCTGGACAATATCGACATCTACAGGGACCGGATCGGCATGTTTCACGTCAAGGATGCCGAGTTCAATCCGACCGGACGGCAAGGCGTCTATAGCGGCTATCAGCCGTGGGTGGAGCGGGCCGGCCGGTTCCGCTCGCTCGGAGACGGTCAGGTCGATTTCGGCGCTATTTTTTCCAAGATGGCCACCAACGACTTTGACGGCTGGGCTGTTGTGGAATGGGAATGCTGCCTGAAACACCCCGAGAACGGGGCACGCGAAGGCGCGGCATTCGTTCGGGATCATATCATCCGCGTCACGGAAAAGGCCTTTGACGACTTTGCCGGCGGCGGCAGCGATGAGGCCGCTAACCGCAAAATGCTGGGGATCGGGTGAAGCTGAGACCAGTTTGAGACGCCGCAAGCGACTATTGCATGGAAGCAACCACACTTTTCTGCCTCATCCCGAGAGCCTGACCCGAAAGAGATGGCCGGGGCGAATGCTTCACTCACATTTGTCATTCCCGCGAAAGCGGGAAACCAGGACACCGTGAGGTAAGATCCAAATTTATAGAGCCGATTCATGAGTTTACTGGGACCCCGCTTTCGCGGGGATGACAACCGAGAGGGGGCGGGTTCGTGCCAGGAACGATGAAACTGCGTCCTAGAGCACTTTCGGACCAGACACTGAGGAGGACTGACAGGTCCGTCTCGACGGACCGGCCGCAGTCTCCGGAACAAGTGGCCCATCCTCCGACAAAGCACCAAAGCGCTTCCTCAGGAGGACGCAATTGGGTATGTAAACTCTTTATGTAATCGATTACAGTGCGTAGAACGACGCATCATCAAAGCTTCAGGAGGAACACCATGGCCATCGAAGGCAAAGACAACACGCAGACGCGCCCGATCCGGCTTGGCATGGTCGGTGGCGGCAAGGACGCTTTTATCGGCGCTGTCCACCGCATCGCCTCGCGGATCGACGGTGATTATGAGCTTGTGGCCGGTGCGCTTTCCTCAACCCCGGGAAAGGCCTTGGAGTCCGGACGCGCGCTCGGCCTCAAGGAAGACCGGATCTATGGTTCTTTCGCAGACATGGCCAAACGGGAAGCACGGCTGAAGGACGGTATCGAGGCCGTGGCGATCGTAACGCCGAACCACATGCATTATCCGGCGGCGAAGGAATTCCTGAAACGCGGCATTCACGTCATATGCGACAAGCCGCTGACCTCGACGCTCGCGGACGCAAAGAAATTCGCCAAGGCGGCGGAAAGCTCAGACGCGCTGTTCTTCCTGACACACAATTACACCGGTTATCCGATGGTCCGTCAGGCCCGTGAGATGGTCGCCAAAGGCGATATCGGGACGCTTCGGGTCGTTCAGGTCGAATACCCGCAGGACTGGCTCACCGTGGAACAGAACAACAAGCAGGCCGACTGGCGGACTGACCCTGCCCGGACAGGCCTCGGCGGTTCCACCGGCGATATCGGCACGCATGCCTTCAACCTGGCTGCCTTCATTACCGGAGAAACCCCGGAAAGCCTTGCCGCGGATCTGCAATCCTTCGTGCCGGGCCGGCAGGTTGATGACAATGGTCACGTGATGATGCGTTATGCCAGCGGCGCTCGCGGCATGCTGTGGTGTTCGCAGGTAGCTCCGGGCAACGAGAACAATCTGAAGATCCGTGTCTATGGCGACAAGGGTGGCCTGGAATGGCACCAGGAAGACCCGAACTACCTGCACTACACCCCGTTCGGCGCACCAAAACAGATCCTGACACGCGGCGGAGCGGGCATGCTGGACAGCATTGGCTCCGCAACCCGTATCCCGCCAGGCCATCCGGAAGGCTATCTGGAAGGGTTTGCCAATCTCTATAAGGACGCGGCTGAGGCGATCCGAGCGCACAGCCAGGGCAAGAACATGGAAACGCTCGTGCCCGGAATTGGCGACGGCCTGTCAGGCGTCCGCTTCATTGACGCCTGTGTGCGATCTTCTGCAAGGAACGCTGCCTGGGTGAAGCTGGAGAGCTAAGCCGCCTGCCCGCAGTTCAACCCGGCCGAGATGGCCGGGTTTTCCTTCGGATCTTTGCTCTGGGTTAACCGCTCATATTTCTTAACAGACAACGCAGCTTGAGCCGGTCGAATCGAGAGCAATCGAGCACCGCTGCTTGCCGCTTCATCGCCGTAAAGACCATTGTCAGTCCTGACAGAGCTCGGAAGCCGCGTTCGAACACGGATTTCATGCCCCCCGAAGACCACAACCGGCACTCAACCGCCCGCAGTTGATCCGGCGCCTTCCCGAGTGAAAAAAACCTTCAAAAAGTTTTCAGGCAGTGGAACAGCACCACCTGTTTTCAGTCTTCTGCCAGAAATCAAAAATATTCTCTAAGTATTATCCAGCTTCACACCAGCAAATCGATTACGCCTTAAAAATCATACGCTTAACAAAATTCAATTTGTTAAAAATTTACTTAAAATACTTCCAACAAATTATTATCTAATTATTGCAATTTTTTCGCCTTATTTGATCAATTTTTTCGCCAAATTGAGGCGAATACATTAATCCCATAACAACACACCACTGAAATTAATCACTTGGGCACCATACTTTTTAACGCCGTGGGCAAGCCGGCGTAGGGGATTCTTTTACCTTGTGGGAGGTCAAAATCATGCAATCGACTGCTGCGTCCAGCACCCTTTCTCCTGTCTTTTCCATTGAAGGCGATACTGAGTTTTCCGGCGAGAAAGGCGATTATCTCGACGCGGGCAATCCAGATGCGCTTGACCTGACCAACGGCACCGTGGCGCTCACCTTCAATGCAGACACTGTTGATGGAACGCGTGCGCTGTTTTCCAAGGACGGCTCAGGTTACGACGATGGCGGTCACCTGACCGTCTGGGTTCAGAACGGTCGCCTTCTCGTTCGTCAGCAGTCAGACGACAGCACCGAGTACCTAAAGGTTCCCGACCTCTATCTGACCGCCAATACCGACTATCACCTCGCCGTCACTTTCGGCGAAAACGGCCTGATGGTCTATGTCAACGGTCAACTCTTGGCAGCCGAGCCCGAATTCAAGCAGGGTATCGACATGAACGAGCGCGCCTTCCTGGTGGGCGCTTCGGGAGCCTGGCGCTCCAGCGACGGTCACACGGCGCATCAACAGTTCGACGGCACCATCTCCGATGTCATGGTCTTCGACGAGCAGATTGCCGGCGAAGACATGGCGGCGTTGGCCGGCGAAGTCGATCCGGCCTTTGCAACGGCTGCCCTGGAGGCCCTCGCCCAGGACGACCTGATGCCGGCCTTCCAGCAGCTGCATCACGGCTCCGACGAGGCAAAGGCCCTGGCCATGGCCTACGGCTTCAACCATGACGGCGAACTGACCACCGGTGCCACATATACTGAAGGCACCGACGCCGACGAGACACTCGACGGCACGGACGGGGCCGACGCCATCAATGCCGGCCTTGGCGATGACACCGTCAACGGCAATGGCGGCAACGACGTCCTCCAAGGCGGCTATGGCAATGACGAGCTCAATGGTGGCGACGGCAATGACGTGCTTGACGGTGGCCATGGCGAGGACCTCCTCAATGGCGGGGCCGGCAACGATCTGCTGATCTCCCGCTCCGACGGACGCGAGGGACCGGTCGCCTATGACCCGGACCGCGACGAAGGCGATCCGGATAACGAGCTGACCAACGGCAAGCTCTATCCCGATCAGCCGATCCCGGCAGACGATGTCCTGACCGGCGGTTCGGGCGGCGACGTCTTCTACTTCCAGACGCTCATCAATGCCAAGGAACGCTTCATCGAGGAACATACCAACGATGACGGCTCCATCCGCTGGCACGGGGTGGCTGGCGAGAACGCCAACATCCACGACCACTGGGTCGACATGATCGGCAATGATGTCATCACAGACTTCAACCGGGACGAAGGCGACCGTATCGTCATCGAAGGCCACACCACCAAGATCCGCTCAATCACCTATGGCGACAGCAATGGCGACGGCGTGGTCGATCACACGGTAATTGCCCTTTATTCCGACCAGGGCTCCGGAGGCGGTGCCCACAACAACGACGATCTCGGCACCATCACGGTCTATGGCGATCTTGTCACCCAGAACGACATCTCCACATCGGCCAAGCCAGCCTATGGCATCGTGCGCTCCATCGCGGATCTCGAAGAGGCATTGCAACCCATCGAGATGGGTGAAGACCGGGGAGACGTCGCGCCACCAGCCGATCTGCCCGCTGTCGATGACCTGCCCCTGCCCGCTGGCATGACGCCGGTCTTTGCAATCGCAGGCGACAATGAGTTCTCCGGAGAACGCGGGGACTACCTGGAGGCGGGCAATCCGGACAGCCTGGATCTGGCCGATGGTACCATCGCCCTCACTTTCAATGCCGATACCGTGGAAGGAACACGCGCGCTGTTCTCGAAGGACGGCTCCGGCTATGACGATGGCGGACACCTAACCGTCTGGGTTCAGAACGGACGCCTGCTCGTTCGTCAGCAGTCGGATAGCAAGACCGAATATCTCAAGGTACAGGATCTCTCCCTGACGGAGAACACCACCTACCACCTTGCCGTTTCCTTCGGCGACGATGGCCTAATGGTGTACCTGAACGGTGTGCTTGTTGCGGCCGAGCCCGAGTTCAAGCAGGGCCTCGACATGAACGAGCGCTCCCTGGTGGTCGGCGCGTCCGGCGCCTGGCGAAGCGATGACGCCCATACTGCGTCCCAGCAGTTCGACGGTACCATCTCCAATGTCATGGTCTTCGACGAGCAGATTGCAGGCGAAGATATGGCGGCCCTTGCCGGGGAAGTCGATCCGGCCTTTGAAGACGCTGCCCTCGCCGCCCTCGCCCAGGACGATCTGATGCCGGCCTTCCAGCAGCTGCATCACGGCTCCGACGAGGCCAAGGCCCTCGCAATGGCCTTCGGCTTCAACCATGACGGTGAACTGACCACCGGTGCGGCCTATCAGGAAGGCACCGATGCCGGCGAGACCATCGAGGGAACCGAAGGGGCTGACGCCATCAATGCCGGCCTTGGCGATGACATCGTCAACGGCAATGGCGGCAATGACGTCCTGCAGGGTGGCTATGGCAATGACGAGCTCAATGGCGGCGACGGCAATGACGTGCTCGACGGCGGCCATGGCGAGGACCTCCTCAATGGCGGGGACGGCAACGATCTCCTGATCTCCCGCTCCGACGGACGCGAGGGACCGGTCGCCTATGATGCCGACCGCGATGAAGGTGACCCCTATAACGAGCTTACCAACGGCAAGCTCTATCCCGATCAGCCGATCCCGGCGGACGATGTCCTGACCGGTGGTTCGGGCGGCGATGTCTTCTACTTCCAGACGCTGATCAATGCCAAGGAACGCTTCATCGAGGAGCACACCCAGGACGACGGCTCCATCCGCTGGCACGGGGTGGCGGGTGAGAACGCCAACATCCACGACCACTGGGTCGACATGATCGGCAATGATGTCATCACCGACTTCAACCGGGACGAAGGCGACCGTATCGTCATCGAGGGCCACACCACCAAGATCCGCTCCATCACCTATGGGGACTCGAACGGCGACGGCGTGGTCGATCACACCGTGATCTCCCTTTATTCCGACCAGGGCTCCGGCGGCGGTGCCCACAACAACGACGATCTCGGCACCATCACGGTCTATGGCGATCTCGTCACACAGAACGACATCTCCACATCGGCCAAGCCAGCCTATGGCATTGTACGCTCCATCGCCGACCTCGAGGAAGCCCTCAAGCCGATCGAGATGGGTGAAGACCGCGGTGACGTCGCTCCACCGGCCGATCTGCCCGATGTCGACGACCTGCCCCTGCCCGATGGCATGACACCTGTCTTTGCCATTGCCGGCGACAACGAGTTCTCTGGTGAACGCGGGGACTACCTGGAGGCAGGCAATCCGGACAGCCTGGATCTTGCCGATGGTACCATCGCCCTCACCTTCAATGCCGATACCGTGGAAGGCAGCCGGGCGCTGTTCTCCAAGGATGGCAGTGGCTATGACAACGGCGGTCATCTGACTGCCTGGGTCTACAACGGCACCATTCTCGTTCGTCAGCAGTCTGACAGCAAAACCGAGTATCTGAAGATCAAGGACCTGAACCTTGAGGCCAACACCGACTACCACCTTGCCGTCACCTTCGGCGAAGATGGCCTGCTGGTGTACCTGAACGGGGAACTCGTGGCGGCAGAGCCCGAGTTCAAGCAGGGCCTGGACATGAACGAGCGGTCTCTGGTGGTCGGGGCCTCCGGCGCCTGGCGCTCCGACGATGCCCACACCGCGTCCCAGCAGTTCGATGGCACCATCTCCAATGTCATGGTCTTCGACGAGCAGATTGCCGGCGAAGACATGGCGGCGCTGGCCGGCGAAGTCGATCCGGCTTTCCAGACCTCTGCTCTTGAGGCGCTGGCCCAGGACGACCTGATGCCGGCCTTCCAGCAGCTGCATCATGGCTCCGACGAGGCCAAGGCCCTCGCCATGGCCTATGGCTTCAACCATGACGGCGAGCTGACCACCGGCGCCACATATACTGAAGGCACCGATGCCGACGAGACCATCGACGGCACGGACGAGGCCGACGCCATCAATGCCGGGCTCGGCGACGACATCGTCAACGGCAATGGCGGCAATGACGTCCTCCAGGGCGGCTATGGCAATGACGAGCTCAATGGTGGCGACGGCAATGACGTGCTTGACGGTGGCCATGGCGAGGACCTCCTCGATGGCGGGGCCGGCAACGATCTGCTGATCTCCCGCTCGGACGGACGCGAGGGACCGGTCGCCTATGACCCGGACCGCGACGAAGGCGATCCGGATAACGAGCTGACCAACGGCAAGCTCTATCCCGATCAGCCGATCCCGGCAGACGATGTCCTGACCGGCGGTTCGGGCGGCGACGTCTTCTACTTCCAGACGCTCATCAATGCCAAGGAACGCTTCATCGAGGAACATACCAACGATGACGGCTCCATCCGCTGGCACGGGGTGGCTGGCGAGAACGCCAACATCCACGACCACTGGGTCGACATGATCGGCAATGATGTCATCACAGACTTCAACCGGGACGAAGGCGACCGTATCGTCATCGAGGGGCACACCACAAAGATCCGCTCCATCACCTATGGGGATTCGAACGGCGATGGTGTAGTCGATCACACCGTGATCTCCCTTTATTCCGACCAGGGATCAGGGGGCGGTGCCCACAACAATGATGACCTGGGAACCATCACGGTCTATGGCGATCTCGTCACCCAGAACGACATCTCCACATCGGCCAAGCCCGCCTATGGCATCGTCAGGTCGATTGCGGATCTCGAAGAAGCCCTCAAGCCGATCGAGATGGGTGAAGACCGGGGAGACGTCGCGCCGCCGGCCGATCTTCCCGATGTCGACGACCTGCCCCTGCCCGATGGCATGACACCTGTCTTTGCCATTGCCGGCGACAACGAGTTCTCCGGAGAACGTGGGGACTATCTTGATGCCGGTAATCCCGATGCGCTTGACCTGACCAACGGCACCATAGCGCTCACCTTCAATGCTGATCATGTCTGGGGGCAGCAGGCGCTCTTCTCAAAGGACGGATCCGGCTATGACGATGGCGGTCATCTGACCGTCTGGCTCAAGGATGGCTACCTCTATATCCGGCAACAGTCCGACGACAGCACCGAATATCTGAAGGTCAGCGATCTCAAGATCTCTCAAGACACCGACTATCATCTCGCAGTGACCTTCGGCGACGACGGTCTGATGGTCTATGTCAATGGCCAGCTCTTGGCCGCCGAGCCCGAATTCAAGCAAGGCCTGGAGATGAACGAGCGCGCCTTCCTTGTCGGCGCTTCGGGAGCCTGGCGCTCCAGCGACGGTCACACCGCGTCCCAGCAGTTCGACGGCACCATCTCCGATGTCATGATCTTCGACGAGCAGATTGCCGGCGAAGACATGGCGGCGCTGGCTGGCGAAGTCGATCCGGCCTTTGAAGACGCTGCCCTCGCCGCCCTCGCCCAGGACGACCTGATGCCGGCCTTCCAGCAGCTGCATCACGGCTCCGACGAGGCCAAGGCCCTCGCCATGGCCTACGGCTTCAACCATGACGGCGAACTGACCACCGGTGCCACATATACTGAAGGCACCGACGCCGACGAGACACTCGACGGCACGGGCGAGGCCGACGCCATCAATGCCGGCCTTGGCGATGACACCGTCAACGGCAATGGCGGCAATGACGTCCTGCAGGGTGGCTATGGCAATGACGAGCTCAATGGCGGCGACGGCAATGACGTGCTCGACGGCGGCCATGGCGAGGACCTCCTCAATGGCGGGGACGGCAACGATCTCCTGATCTCCCGCTCCGACGGACGCGAGGGACCGGTCGCCTATGATGCCGACCGCGATGAAGGTGACCCCTATAACGAGCTTACCAACGGCAAGCTCTATCCCGATCAGCCGATCCCGGCGGACGATGTCCTGACCGGTGGTTCGGGCGGCGATGTCTTCTACTTCCAGACGCTGATCAATGCCAAGGAACGCTTCATCGAGGAGCACACCCAGGACGACGGCTCCATCCGCTGGCACGGGGTGGCGGGTGAGAACGCCAACATCCACGACCACTGGGTCGACATGATCGGCAATGATGTCATCACAGACTTCAACCGGGACGAAGGCGACCGTATCGTCATCGAGGGACACACAACCAAGATCCGCTCCATCACCTATGGGGACTCGAACGGCGATGGCGTGGTCGATCACACCGTGATTGCCCTTTATTCCGACCAGGGCTCCGGGGGTGGTGCCCACAACAACGATGATCTCGGCACCATCACCGTCTATGGCGATCTCGTCACCCAGAACGACATCTCCACATCCGCAAAACCCGCCTATGGCATCGTTCGGTCGATTGCGGATCTGGAAGAGGCACTGCAACCCATCGAAATGGGCGAAGACCGGGGAGATATCGCTCCACCGGCCGATCTGCCCGATGTCGACGATCTGCCCCTGCCCGATGGCATGACACCTGTCTTTGCCATTGCCGGCGACAACGAGTTCTCCGGAGAACGTGGGGACTATCTTGATGCCGGTAATCCCGATGCGCTTGACCTGACCAACGGCACCATAGCGCTCACCTTCAATGCTGATCATGTCTGGGGACAGCAGGCGCTCTTCTCAAAGGACGGATCCGGCTATGACGATGGCGGTCATCTGACCGTCTGGCTCAAGGATGGCTACCTCTATATCCGGCAACAGTCCGACGACAGCACCGAATATCTGAAGGTCAGCGATCTCAAGATCTCTCAAGACACCGACTATCATCTCGCAGTGACCTTCGGCGACGACGGTCTGATGGTCTATGTCAATGGCCAGCTCTTGGCCGCCGAGCCCGAATTCAAACAAGGCCTGGAGATGAACGAGCGCGCCTTCCTTGTCGGCGCTTCGGGAGCCTGGCGCTCCAGCGACGGTCACACGGCGCATCAGCAGTTCGACGGCACCATCTCTGACGTCATGGTCTTCGACGAGCAGATTGCCGGCGAAGACATGGCGGCGCTGGCCGGCGAAGTCGATCCGGCCTTTGCAACGGCTGCCCTTGAGGCCCTGGCCCAGGACGCCCTGATGCCCGCCTTCCAGCAGCTCCATCATGGGTCAGATGAGGCAAAGGCCCTCGCCATGGCCTATGGCTTCAACCATGACGGCGAGCTGACAACCGGCGTCACATATACTGAAGGCACCGACGCCGGCGAGACCATCGACGGCACGGACGAGGCCGACGCCATCAATGCCGGGCTCGGCGATGACATCGTCAACGGCAATGGCGGCAACGACGTCCTGCAGGGCGGTTATGGCAATGACGAGCTCAATGGCGGTGACGGCAATGACGTGCTCGATGGCGGCCATGGCGAGGACATACTCAATGGCGGAGCAGGCAACGATCTGCTGATCTCCCAGTCCGACGGACGCGAAGGACCGGTTGCCTATGATGCCGACCGCGATGAAGGCGATCCTTACAATGAGCTCACAAACGGCAAGCTCTATCCCGATCAGCCGATACCGGCGGACGATGTCCTGACCGGCGGCTCGGGCGGTGACATCTTCTACTTCCAGACGCTGATCAACGCCAAGGAACGCTTCATCGAGGAACATACCAACGATGACGGCTCCATCCGCTGGCACGGGGTGGCAGGCGAGAATGCCAACATCCACGACCACTGGGTCGACATGATCGGCAATGATGTCATCACCGACTTCAACCGGGACGAAGGCGACCGTATCGTCATCGAGGGACACACCACCAAGATCCGGTCCATCACCTATGGCGACAGCAATGGCGACGGCGTGGTCGATCACACGGTAATTGCCCTTTATTCCGATCAGGGCTCCGGGGGCGGTGCCCACAACAACGATGATCTCGGCACCATCACGGTCTATGGCGATCTCGTCACACAGAACGACATCTCCACATCGGCCAAGCCAGCCTATGGCATCGTCAGGTCGATTGCGGATCTCGAAGAGGCATTGCAACCCATCGAGATGGGCGAGGCGCGAACAGAAGAACCAGCGTTGCCGGATGGACCAGGCATTGATGACCTGCCCCTGCCCGATGGCATGACACCTGTCTTTGCCATCGCAGGCGACAACGAGTTCTCAGGAGACTGGGGAGATTACCTTCAGGCGGGCAATCCGGATGCACTCGACCTGACTGATGGCACGATTGCCCTTACCTTCAATGCGGACAAGGTCACCGGCTCGCAGGCACTCTTTTCAAAGGATGGCAGCGGCTATGAAGATGGCGGCCATATCACCGCCTATCTGTGCAACAACAAGCTCTATATCCGCCAGCAATCCGACGACAAGTCAGAGTACCTCAAGGTGCAGAATGTCGAGATCGCCGCAAATACCACCTACCACCTTGCGGTGACCTTCGGTGAAGACGGGCTGATGGTCTATCTGAACGGTGCCCTTGTGGCTGCCGAGCCCGAGTTCAAACAGGGCCTCGACATGAATGAGCGCGCCCTTGTCGTGGGAGCGTCGGGCGCCTGGCGCAAGACCGACACGCAAACGGCCGGGCAGCAATTTGATGGCACCATCTCCGATGTCATGGTCTTTGACGAGCAGATTGCAGGTGAAGACATGGCGGCGCTGGCCGGAGAAGTCGATCCGGCCTTTGCAACGGCTGCCCTGGAGGCCCTCGCCCAGGACGATCTGATGCCGGCCTTCCAGCAGCTGCATCACGGCTCCGACGAGGCCAAGGCCCTCGCAATGGCCTTCGGCTTCAACCATGACGGCGAACTGACCACCGGTGCCACATATACTGAAGGCACCGACGCCGACGAGACACTCGACGGCACGGACGGGGCCGACGCCATCAATGCCGGCCTTGGCGATGACATCGTCAACGGCAATGGCGGCAACGATGTCCTGCAGGGTGGCTATGGCAATGACGAGCTCAATGGCGGTGACGGCAATGACGTGCTTGACGGTGGCCATGGCGAGGACATCCTCAATGGCGGGGCCGGCAACGATCTGCTGATCTCCCGCTCCGACGGACGCGAGGGGCCGGTCGCCTATGACCCGGACCGCGACGAAGGCGATCCGGATAACGAGCTCACCAACGGCAAGCTCTATCCCGATCAGCCGATCCCCGCGGACGATGTCCTAACCGGCGGTTCGGGCGGCGACGTCTTCTACTTCCAGACGCTGATCAATGCCAAGGAACGCTTCATCGAGGAGCACACCCAGGATGACGGTTCCATCCGTTGGCACGGGGTCGCCGGCGAGAACGCCAACATCCACGACCACTGGGTCGACATGATCGGCAATGATGTCATCACCGACTTCAACCGGGACGAAGGCGACCGTATCGTCATCGAGGGCCACACCACCAAGATCCGCTCCATCACCTATGGGGACTCGAACGGCGACGGCGTGGTCGATCACACCGTGATCTCCCTTTATTCCGACCAGGGCTCCGGCGGCGGTGCCCACAACAACGACGATCTCGGCACCATCACGGTCTATGGCGATCTCGTCACACAGAACGACATCTCCACATCGGCCAAGCCAGCCTATGGCATTGTACGCTCCATCGCCGACCTCGAGGAAGCCCTCAAGCCGATCGAGATGGGTGAAGACCGCGGTGACGTCGCTCCACCGGCCAATCTGCCCGATGTCGACGACCTGCCCCTGCCCGATGGCATGACACCTGTCTTTGCCATTGCCGGCGACAACGAGTTCTCCGGAGAACGCGGGGACTACCTGGAGGCAGGCAATCCGGACAGCCTGGATCTTGCCGATGGTACCATCGCCCTCACCTTCAATGCCGATACCGTGGAAGGCAGCCGGGCGCTGTTCTCCAAGGATGGCAGTGGCTATGACAACGGCGGTCATCTGACTGCCTGGGTCTACAACGGCACCATTCTCGTTCGTCAGCAGTCTGACAGCAAAACCGAGTATCTGAAGATCAAGGACCTGAACCTTGAGGCCAACACCGACTACCACCTTGCCGTCACCTTCGGCGAAGATGGCCTGATGGTGTACCTGAACGGGGAACTCGTGGCGGCAGAGCCGGAGTTCAAGCAGGGCCTGGACATGAACGAGCGGTCTCTGGTGGTCGGGGCCTCCGGCGCCTGGCGCTCCGACGATGCCCACACCGCGTCCCAGCAGTTCGATGGCACCATCTCCAATGTCATGGTCTTCGACGAGCAGATTGCCGGCGAAGACATGGCGGCGCTGGCCGGCGAAGTCGATCCGGCTTTCCAGACCTCTGCTCTTGAGGCGCTGGCCCAGGACGACCTGATGCCGGCCTTCCAGCAGCTGCATCATGGCTCCGACGAGGCCAAGGCCCTCGCCATGGCCTATGGCTTCAACCATGACGGCGAGCTGACCACCGGCGCCACATATACTGAAGGCACCGATGCCGACGAGACCTTCGACGGCACGGACGAGGCCGACGCCATCAATGCCGGGCTCGGCGACGACATCGTCAACGGCAATGGCGGCAATGACGTTCTCCAGGGCGGCTATGGCAATGACGAGCTCAATGGCGGCGACGGCAATGATGTGCTCGACGGCGGCCATGGCGAGGACCTCCTCAATGGCGGGGACGGCAACGACCTCCTGATCTCCCGCTCCGACGGACGCGAGGGACCGGTCGCCTATGACCCGGACCGCGACGAAGGCGATCCTGACAATGAGCTGACCAACGGCAAGCTCTACCCCGACCAGCCGATCCCCGCGGACGATGTGCTGACCGGCGGCTCGGGCGGGGACGTCTTCTACTTCCAGACGCTGATCAATGCCAAGGAACGCTTCATCGAGGAGCACACCCAGGACGACGGCTCCATCCGCTGGCACGGGGTGGCTGGCGAGAACGCCAACATCCACGACCACTGGGTCGACATGATCGGCAATGACGTCATCACCGATTTCAACCGGGAGGAAGGCGACCGTATCGTCATCGAGGGACACACCACCAAGATCCGGTCCATCACCTATGGCGACAGCAATGGCGACGGCGTGGTCGATCACACGGTAATTGCCCTTTATTCCGACCAGGGCTCCGGGGGCGGTGCCCACAACAACGACGATCTCGGCACCATCACGGTCTATGGCGATCTCGTCACCCAGAACGACATCTCCACATCGGCCAAGCCAGCCTATGGCATTGTTCGCTCCATCGCCGACCTCGAGGAAGCCCTCAGGCCGATCGAGATGGGGGAAGACCGGGGAGATATCGCTCCACCGGAAGACATTCCGTCTGTGAGCGATCTGAACCTGCCTGCAGGTGTCACGCCGGTGTTTGCGATTGCAGGTGCGATCGAACTCGATGGCACACGCCAAAGCGAGCTCGCCATCCAGCACTCGGACGCGCTTGAAATTGCGGAGGGTACGATAGCCTTCTCGTTCAACGCCGACACGATCACCGGTTACGATGCGCTCTTCTCCAAGGACGCGAGCGGAAACGGCACCGGAGGTCATCTGACGGCGTGGGTTACGGAGTGGGGTGAAGTGAAGGTCCGGTTCCAGACCGAAACCAGCGAGATCTGGCTGAAGGCCAGGGACGTTGTCGAAGCCGGTACAGAACACGATTTTGCCTTCACTTTCGGCGACGACGGCATCTTCCTGTTCATGGACGGCATTGAGGTCGCCAGCGACGAGGAGTTCCGGTCTGACTGGCTTGGCAACGAGGAGTTCCTGATGATCGGTGCCAATGGCTGGGGCAGCCCGTCAGGCGAGATCGGCTGGACCGGAAATCACTTCGACGGCGACATCTTCAACTTCACGGTCCTTGATGAACAGCTTGGTGCCGTGGAGGTCAGGGACGAGCTCTTTGCCTAAAAACCGGGTGTGAGCGTCTCTATCAAGAGAGCAACAAACGAAAACGCTGCCGACCCTTCCAACTGGATCGGCAGCGTTTTTTTTGGAAAAAGGACCGTCGTAGGCCTTCGCCTTCCACTACAGGAGGCGTTCATAGCTCGTTCGCCTTTGCTTCGGTGGTGATCTCAAGAAGACGAGAGAATCCGCCTTTTCAAGGAAGGCGACATTCAAAACCACTTTTTCATAAAGTGTACCGGCGTCGACACTGAAGCGTCTGTTGTATCCGATTTGGCCCCACTCCCCACAAAACACCTCCAAGCATGTCGGAACTTCCGTAGGACGAGTGATCCTTCCGGTTTTGTCCTCCACAACGAGACTGGTCTCTTCCGACAAGGAAAAACCCAAGACTTCGCATTGTGAAAAGCAAGCCGCCTTTTGGCTCAGCGTCGAATGAGGCATCGGAATACTCAGCGCGTGAGGCCGCAAGAGGCATGCTTCATAGGCGACAGGCTGGTCAGCCTCGTGATCACAGGTGAAAACTTCGACAGGTGCTGCAAACGCGTTGGTTTCGGAAAAAGCCTGATAATTCAGGACGAAGGCTTCCTGCTCCCCTGAAACCTCGTTATCCAGCGGCAAGCGCTCGGGTACACTGTTGCGAGCGCGTGCCAGCGGGGCTCCGCGAGCCGATTTACTCCATTGAACGTGAATGACCTGAACAACGATCATCGTTGGCTCGACGACAAGTTAAATGCAGGTGTTTTGCAATACAAATCCGGTACCCAATAATCCAAAGGTGCAGCTCGCCCTGGAACCGAAAAAAGCTCATCGCTGAAGCCAGGGCACAAGAAGTACCGGCGCTTCATGTTGTCAGGAAGATTTTCAAGAAGAAGAGTGGTGCCCAGAGGCGGAATCGAACCACCGACACGCGGATTTTCAATCCGCTGCTCTACCAACTGAGCTATCTGGGCTTGCTGTTCGAGGCGTCGGGGCTGGCCCTTTCGCCGAAAGCCCGGTCCTTATAGAGGCTGGATCTGACCTTGTCCAGCACCCCGGCAAAGTTTTTTGCATTTCAAACCCACCACAGCTGTTGATAACCCGAGATCGCCTCAACCTCCTGAAAAACAAACCTTTTCTCCGGCGTGATGCGACCGGCCTCCCCTTGGCACTATTGCTTTTCTCCGGCGACAATGCCGGAAGCCGACCAGGTTCCCTGAACCGCGTGGAAATCACCGATGACACCCTGGTCGTTGCCGTTCGGTCCGCTGACGACAGACGTCTGCAGCTCTCCGTTCAAACCGGATGGGCCCGACAGCGGGCCGGAAAACAGGTTGCCGTCTGCGATGCTCTGTTCGGAGACCGTGGCACTCATCGTCCTGTCGTCGAAATTGGCGATCGTTGCCGTTCCGTTTCGGGTTGAAAAGTCGAGAGACATGCTGAAATCGCCGGCCGCCAGATACTGCGATGTGCCATTGACCACGTTGCCAACGGCATGACCGGCATAGGTTGCCGTGCCCGTGCTCGGCAGATCGGCAGAGTTGGTCACCTGCCCGGCCACCCAGGTCCCGATCTGGAATGTGTCAAACCGATCGGCGGCGAAACTGCTGTCGCTGGTCTCGACCTTCGAACCCCAATAGCCCCATTCCAGAAAATCACAGGTGCACTTGGTCTTGCCGGCGAAAAGTGGCGCGTCGGCGTCGTTTACCAATGTGCTCGAAATCAGATAGCTGCTGGGCGTGGTGCCCTGCTTGACCGCAATCGTGTCACCGGTGCTGTTGGTCACGGATGTCCCGGCACCATTGGTGGTCTCGATGGCGGCAAATGTGTCCGTGTCAACGAAAACGGACTGTCCGGAACCGGACTGTTCGCCAAAGGCAAACGTATACTTGTTGACCTCGCTGTCGCTATCATTGACATCGTCGAGCGTCATGGTGGCATAAAGAGAGCCGTTCTGGCCGTCAAAACTGATCTCGAAATCACCGACTGTGGATGTGCCAAAAACCAGCGGCCCGACGAATGGCGACCCATAGTTGAAGCTGGATTCCAGGGCACCGGCGGCATAGCCCGTCAGCGTCCGGCTTGTACGGTCCAGCGTGGAAAGCTCGGTCTCGCTCGACAGTTCGGCAACATGCATCGTGCCGCTCATCTGGTCGGTGGAGGTGATCCCGGTCGGCACCGAGACATAGCCGTCGGTGAAGGTTCCGCCGTCCTCCAGATTGCCCGGACCAAGCAACATGTAACTGGCATTGTTTCCAAAGATCGTACCGCCGGTTCCGCCCTCGAGGCTTTCCACCTGCCCCCCATAAAGGGCCGCAGAGTTTGCCGCCGCCGTCCGGTGGCCTCCGCGCCGCTCACCACTCAAAACCAGAGTGCCGTTTTCGTTGCCAATGTCACCCAGCGAGACAGACACAAAGGAAGCCTGACTGCTGTCCCCCGTCGACAGATACATCGACGCGGCGACGTAGCGGGCGCCGTCCAGTGTGCCCGAACTGCTTTCCAGAACCTTCAGACCGCTGCTTTTCACATTCGACAAGAAGCCTGTCCCAAGATCCTCGGCAATGGAGGGGTTCAGGAAAAGGGCATTCGAGGTTGCGGCCTGCAACGTGTCGGTTTCGCCCACCGATGCCAGCTGAAAGGCGGTCAGAACGTCTCCGTGCAGCGTGTAGGACCTGACTTTTTCAGTGTCTGTGCTGTCAAACGTGTCGAAATTGGTGGCTTCGCCATAAAGGCCATAGAAATAATCGGTGCCGCCATAGTTGAAGGTCGGGTCCGTGCCGGGCTGGGTCGCGATGAAATGGACAAAATAGCCGAACCCCTCACCGGTAATCCGCTGACCGCGCGCGTTCTGGACAATTGTGCCGTCAATTGAGGGCGCATCGGGGATGAAGCCGGTATTGTAGGCCTCGACAATATCCCCGTCTGCATTGATCGACTGCGTGAAATACTCGTTCACCGTGTCATCCGGATCAAAAACATAGATGTTGGTCCCATCGGCTGTTCCCGTCCACAACCGGTAGGTACTGGTCTGCGTATCAGGCTGCCGGGTGAACGTGACGACCTGGTCGAAACCGGACGCGCCGCCGACAACACCCAGTGTGCCCGGCGCGAGATTGAGCGCGGTCGTGCCATTGAAGGTCGTGCCCGCGCGCAGGACCCGAGCCTGATCCGTCGTCCCTGACTGCGCCTGTTCGGTCTTCAGATCCTGGGTCGTGGTGTCCTGGGTCAGCACCTGGACCTGGAGCTGCGTGTCGACGCATTCCTGAACGGCGTTTGCGATTTGCGTGAGCGGTTTGGAGCGCGGCAAGGTCGTCACGCTCTGCAATCCCGCGATGATGCCGGACAGACCCGAGCCGACAATCTGTCTGTCGGTGGGCTTGCGCAGCGTGCCTCCATTCTGGGATCTGTTGGTCAGCGCCGTCTGGACGGAGCCGAAATCGGCGGCTGTGCTGCGACGGATGCGCGTTCCGCCCGCCCCCACTTCCATCGAGTAACCCGCCTTGTGAATGCGGGACTTCCGGCCGTCCGGGCCGGTGAAGGTAAGGTCCTTGCCGAAAATCAGTGAGAAAACAGGCGGACTGGACGTCAGGTTGAGATTGGCGATCCCTCCCCGAATGCCGATCGTCCCGACAGGCGTTTTGACCGTGACACCGCCCCGCTTCTTGCTGAGCTTGCCCCCGACGAAGCGGGCAACACCCTTGCCGAAGGTCGCAACCAACTTGCCACTGCCGGCATTCGGGTCATAGACGAATTCATCGATCACAAGGTCTGAATTGGCACCCACGGTGAACGTCGAACCGTCGACCAACAGAACCTGAACCAATCCGGTGCCGCTGGTTTCGATCCGCTCATTGTAGATGACATTGTCACCCAGCACCTTTGTGCTGCGCGCCCCGCCCGGCGGTGTGCCGAAGGCATCCGTGTTTACGGCAGCAGCAACCCCAACATCGTTGGCGTGCGCCGGCAGACCCACTGCCCAACCACTCAACAGCAACATTGAAAACAGAGAGCCTGGAGAGAGCAACATACGGCCTGTCAGCTTGGTCAAGTGCATCTGTCTCTCCTAGAAGGACTTTGTCAGCGACAAAAGCGCCGACGCGTTGGAGTAGGTTGCCAGGTCATAGTTGGAATACTGACGGCGGAATTCCCCGTTCACTCCGAGGGCCAGATCCGGACGGAACGGCACCGACAAGCCGGTTCGGACCCAGCCTTCACGGTCTTCCTGCGCCCTTGCCGGATCCACAAACGGGTCCGGAGCTTCGTAGGAGCGGTAGATAAATCCGGCCTCCAGATCCAATGACCAGGGCTGCCGGAGCTGTTTAACCGGCGAGGCAAAACGAACCGTTGCCCCGACACCGCCACCGGCTTCCCAGCTCTGTGTCCAGGCTTCCTTGGTCTCTTCAAAATCGGCAAGCACCAGGGCACGCAGCGTGACCGTCGGCGAGACCTTCCGGGAGACGGTCGCCGCGAGACGCAGATAGGACCCGGCGCGGTTCGACACTGTCGGAAACTCGGCTGTGTCGTTGTACCACCTGCGGCGCCAATCGATTTTGGTGTCCACCAGAACAGTGGGCGTTACCTGGGACACCAGGCGCGCGCCAACGCCAAGCGCCCCGTTGTAGTTTGCATGATTGAGACGAATGCCGGCCGCAATCGCGTAAAGGCCCAGGCGCGTGTCGTCGATATCGAACCGTTCAAGATTAAGCGACGGCCCGAGGGTCAGTTCGGCAAGCGCGGTGTCCAGCCGAACGATGTCCGCATAACGGGCACCGTAGAAAAGGAACTCGGTCTCTAGCAGGTCTCCCTGCGTGCCGAGGTCGTAGGTGGCTTTGACACGCCCGGCGAGAAAGGCATTGGTATCGGCGGTTCCCGTCGCGGTGTCATCGAGCAGGAACGTACCGCCGTTGAGATCGACCCGGCGGCTGCCGGGCGCCGCATTGGCGTTGCTCTGATAGCGTATGCCGGTTACCACCGCAGCCCGAAAACTTGCCGGGTCTTCCTGCTTGTCGAGTGTGGTCAGATAGAGGCTAACACGCGCTTCCACTTCGGGCGGCACATTCGTGGCGTTCAGTGTCTCCTGAAAATAGTAACGTGCGGTCTCCGTCGATCCCAGCCGAAAGTAAAGGACACCCAGCTCCAGCTGCACCCGAGGCAATCCGGGCGCATAGATCAGCATGCGCTCAAGCGTGGCGATGGCTGCTTCGTAGTCGCCCAGCAGCGACGAGACCATTGCATATTCGAATGCGGCATCGAGATCGTCCGGGGAGGCCAACATCACTTGCAGAAGAGCCGCCTGACGTGCCGCCAGGGCTTCAGGCGTCTGTGAACCGGTCGCGTCCGAAGCGATTTCCTGCGCAGACGAGGCAGTAGTCATCATCATCGGAAGTGTCAGGCCAAGGCACACGACAACAGCCACGCTCCTGAAGAACGCCGCGCACTCTCGCCCTGCCCATTGAGTGACCCTGTTCAAAAAAACTCATCTCCTGCTTCTGAAAAGCGGAGTACGCACACCACTGAAATAACTGTCGAATGCCCACGGAGTGAGCACACGCCGAAACAAGCTCCTATCTTAAAATTCATTTACCTCTAGGGCAATGCCGCTGGGGCAACCATGATCGATGCCCTTTACAACAAAAAGGCGCGCCGTTGCCGGCGCGCCTCGCAGCTTAAATGGCGTGTAAGAGCTTATTGCTCGGTAATCCGGCCGTCGGTAAAGGGCTTGTAGCCGTCTTTGGCAGCAATGAAGTCCGCCACAACAACTTCCAGGCCTGGACCGTAGTCATAGGCATTCATGCCGTTTTCGGCAAAAACCTTGTAGCCGTCACCACCGCCACGCATGTAGTTGTTGGAGACAACGCCGTAGGTCTTGTTTTCGTCGATCGGCACCCACTCACCGTCTTCCTGGACCTCCACGACGAGGACGCGGCCTTCGTTAGCAGCCTTCTTGCGGGTCCAGGAGAATTTCAGACCGGCAACCTGCGGGAAACGACCCTTGCCTTCCTCGACCTGGGAGACACCGTTCTCAAGGGCTGCAATGACGTCCGAGCCTTTCAGCTGGAATGTCGCCAGCGTGTTCTGGAACGGCAGGACCGTCAGGACTTCGCCCATGGTGACTTCGCCCGCATCGATGGAAGCACGCAGGCCACCGCCATTCTGGATGGCGATCTGAACACCCTGGTCCCTGACGCGGTCAAGCATGGCGTCGGCGACAAGGTTGCCCATCTGGCACTCGCCGGACCGGCAGGACCCACGATCACCATCGATAGCGGCTTCAGAGGAGCCGATGACCTTTGCCTTGAGCTCTTCGATCGGAGCGGCCAGTTCGGCAACACGAGCCAGAACCTCCTCGTCCGGGGTCACGGACGCGTCCAGCAGGATCGGCTCGCCTTCGGCCTTGATCACGTTGCCGTCGTCATCCCAGGTCACATTGATCTCGCCCAGGAACTTGCCATAGGCATAGGCCTGTACGATCGGCACGTCCTGGCCGTCCGGGTTCTTGACCAGAACCGGATATGGCCCCTTGGCACGCTCCTGCGTGTTGGACAGCAAGGTGTGGGAGTGACCACCGACGATCAGGTCGATGCCCGGCACGGCAGCCGCAATTTCCATGTCGCGCGGCAGGCCCATGTGGGTCACGGCGATGATCTTGTTTACGCCGGCCGCCTCAAGGCTTTCGACCGCGCCTTTCAGATAATCTTCGGCCTGAATGAAACGCACACCTTCACCCGGGGAAGACGTATCGACGGTGTCTTCGGCCAGTGCGGAGACGATGCCGATCTTTTCGCCGCCTTTTTCAACGATCAGAACGCCAGGCACCTTGCCCTTGAGCGTCGGCTCTCCGTTGACGTCAATATTGCCGGACAGGATCGGGAATTCGGCTTTCTCGATGAAATTGGCAAGGCCTTCCGGGCCGTCGTCAAATTCATGGTTGCCGACGGCCATGACATCGATGTCCATGCCGTTCAGGAACTCAACGGCGGCATCGCCCTTGTAGGTGGTGTAGAACAGCGACCCCTGAAACTGGTCACCTGCATCAACCACAAGAACGTTCTTGCCGTCGCCATCCAGCGCCGCGCGCCGCTCGTCCAGCTTGGACTTGATCCGGGCAACACCGCCAAAACACTTGCCTTCCGCTTCAGACTCGGCATTGCAGGTGCTGTCATACTTGTTGATCGATTCAATGCGCGAATGCAGGTCGTTCAAATGCAGAACGGTCAGCGAATAATCGGCATAGGCCGCCGTTGACAGCGCCGTGGTAACGGACAGCACTGCGGCGCTCAGAATGTGTTTTTTCATCGGACCCTCGCCCTTGGATAGGTTGGTGTTGCCGTCCCGGGATACGCACCCGAGACCGGCTCCCGGTGTTGTTATTGACCGGAGCAACCACCAAAGGGGCGTGTCCTTTGCGATGGACACAACCGGGTTCGATGGTGCTCGGGCCGCCGGTATAGGAAGATCTTGGTGCAGTTTTGTGACAGCCGCAAGAGCTGGAGGGGGTGAAACTGAAAAAAATTTTGCTGGATAAATATTTTTGCAGAGCCGCTCAAAATTCGCGCATTTCTGCCGACCTGAAGATCATCTTTTGAGCCCTGAGGCCCGATCAGAGGTGATCCAGCCGCTTTCCACGGCTTCGACCAGGCCACAGAGACAGGGTCTCACCCGGCATCCTGACCAGGGAGTTCTTACAAAGTTCACGGTTTGAGAAGCGTCTTGTTAGCCAGCAAATCTGTTGTTCAACAGATCAGTTCCTCCGCAGGATCACTCCTCCGGAAAATTGCTTTCATCGATATCGTCGGTTTCCACGACCGGAATGGTATAGCCTTCGGAAAACCAGCGATTGAGATCGATCTTGGCGCAGCGGTCGGAACAGAAGGGATAGGCCGCCGGTGTCGACAGTTTGGAACAGATCGGACAGGGGCGCATGCGCCGTTCGGGTTTCTCGCTGTCTGCCAAGGGTATCTCCGTTCTTGCCGCGCCATCTCACCTGCCGGTCAGGCGGCCGCTGTTGCCCAACCCTGATGGACCGGGTAGCCGGCGGCGCCCAGGAGGTTGGCGGTTTCCACCAGCGGCAGTCCGACTACAGCCGGATAGGAGCCGACAAGCTTGACGACGAAGCTGCCGGCCAGTCCCTGGATCGCATACCCACCGGCCTTGCCGCGCCATTCGCCGGAAGCGATATAGTCGTCCATATCCTTGCGGGAGAGCCGTTTGAAGCGCACCCGCGTCTCCACGAGCTTGGACCGAACCTTGCCGTTGGCCTCGGCCACGGCAACACCGGTAAAGACGCGGTGTCCGCGCCCGGACAGAAGCGACAGGCACATCAGCGCCTGGTCGGTCAGCTCCGCCTTCGGCAAGGCTCTGCGACCGACTGCCACCACCGTGTCGGCGGCCAGCACAACACTGTCGCGCAACTGGTCGGAGGCGTCCGCCGACTGGCGCACTGCTTCCGCCTTGGCCCGTGCCAGGCGCAGCGCCAAGCTGCGCGGCGTTTCGTGTTTTTTCGGCGTTTCGTCGATGTCGGCCGGCAGGAGATGATCCGGTTCAAGACCGATCTGCTGCAACAGCGCCAGTCGCCGCGGCGAGGCGGAAGCCAGGATCAACTGTGGGGTAGTGCTCATCTGCGCGCGCCTTGCAGCCGTCACCGGATAGGCCGCTTACTTGAAGCGGTAGGTGATCCGACCCTTGGTGAGATCGTACGGGGTCATTTCGACCAGAACCTTGTCACCCGCCAGGACGCGGATCCGGTTCTTGCGCATGCGCCCGGCGGTGTGCGCGATGATTTCGTGGTCATTTTCAAGTTTTACGCGGAACGTCGCATTCGGCAACAGTTCTGTCACGACGCCCGGAAACTCCAGAGCTTCTTCTTTGGCCATTTGATATCCTGAATAGAGCGGGCCCTGCCCGCGGGTGCCGCGGAACCTAGCGGATTAGGGGGAAAAAGTGAACCTTTCTTTCGGCTCCTGTGCAAAGAAAGGTCTCAGGGTGCGAAACACGGGCTGAGAAAGTACAATCGACCGTTCATTTTTCCTGCGAGACGGCCTGGTGCCGCCATTCTTCCTGCAGCAAAGCATAGTAAAACTCCTCGTCCCAGCCCCCCTTGAAAAGCGCATGTTCCCGGAAATGCGCCTCCCTGCGCATGCCGAGCCGTTCCATCAGGCGCCAGGACGGGTCATTGCGGGCATCGCAACGGCCAAAGATTCGATGCAGATCAAGATCGGCAAATCCGATGTGCAGCAATGCACCGACAGCCTCCGTCGCATATCCCTTTCCCTGGTGGGCCGGGTGCATGGAGAAACCGATCATTCCCTGGCGGGCTGCCGCATCGGTCACCTGCAGCATGACATCGCCAATCAGATCCCTGCTCTCGCGGATCTCCACGGCAAGTTCCAATGTCCCCTCCCCGTTCAGCCGATAGAGCGTCACCCACTCTGCGAGCTTCAAGCGGATCTCGTCCAGGCTGCGCGGCTCCCAGAACTGATACCGCGCGACCTCCGGCAACGACTGATAGGCATGAACGGCGGCGGCGTCGGTTTCCCGAAACGGCCGCAGCAAAAGCCGATCGGTTGTGACAGGCGACGAGATCTCGTAATCCATCTTCATATGTGCCGCACAAGTCTCGGGAGCAACGTTCAATTCACTGAGCTTTTTCAAATGATACAAATGCTTCCAGACAATCCTGAGAATACACACCTGCAGCAGTGAGGGCGTCCAGCATCAGCACCAGCCCATTTGTGCGCTCATTGAGCAAGTTCGCCTTTTTTACAAAATTCTCAATCATCGCAAACGTGCTCTTGGGAAGTTTTTGTTCAAACATTTCTTTGCTGCAAGCAGTCATCGCGATGGTCATGATCCCTTGAAACTTGCGCCGGGAAAACTCTCTGTCACTTTCACGAAACTTATATGCCTCAAGGCGGCGAGATAAAGCCTTTTCCGCATCCTCAAAAGTTTCATAGTTCTTGTCGTCGTCAGCTGATGCGAACTCCAAACCGAAATAGAAATTGTGCCCTTCCATTGAAAACTGACTGAGTAACAGGCTCGTATCCATTAAAAGTGTTTCCAGTTCATTCAGTTCGGTTGGCATTCCGTCTTTCAAAGAAAATCTTTCCAACTTTCCCGCGTGGGCAAAGTCAGTTGAAAACAGAGTCGGCAATGAAAGACACAGAAAAACAAAAACTCTTCGTAGCATATTATTTCCTCATAGAATTTTTTTCATGAAACAATCAGATCTTATTATCAACGATTCAACTCGCTGGTAAGGCTGGCTTGAATAGTTAGTGGTCAAAATCTTCGCAATCAGAAAAACCGAGACCACGTTATCCACTCGGCGGCGGTGCCCAGTCGAGCCGCTTCTTGATGCGCATCATCAGCTGGTCGCGCACCGCTCTGTATTCGGAAAGAATCTGGTCCCGGCTGCCGGTCGCCAGTGTCGGGTCCATGGTCGGCCAGTACTCCACCTCGACAGCGTCGGTGCGTGTCATGTCCAGGGCCTTGTGGTGGGCCTCAGGCGCCAGCGTCAAGACCAGGTCAAAACCGGATTCGTCTAGATCTTCAAACGTCTTGGGCTGATGCCGGCTCATGTCGATGCCGATCTCTGCCATGATGGCATCCACGAACGGGTCGATCTTGCCGGAGCGTACGCCCGCCGAGCGCACATAGATCTGGCCGGGAAAGAGTTTTTCCGTCAGGGCCTCGGCCATGGGAGAGCGTACGGAATTCATCCCGCACGCAAAAAGAACCGCAGTCGGACGCAGGCCCGGCCCGGTCATCAGCCCTTCCAGTGCAACGCGTAGACGAGGGTAAACAGACGCCGTGCGGTCTGCATGTCGACCTCGATTTTGCCGGAAAGCCGCTCCATCAGGATCGCGGAGCCCTCGTTGTGGACGCCGCGGCGGCCCATGTCGATCGCCTCGATCTGGCTCGGTGTCGCGTGCCGGATCGCCTCGTAATAGCTTTCGCAGATCAGATCGTAATCCTTGACGATCTTGCGCAGGGGCGACAGGGACAGGACATGCGTGACCACCTCGCCGTCATCCTCGGTGCGAATCCGCAAGACGAGCTTTTTCTCGACCACCGAGAGATTGAGCACATAATTCGCGGTGGGATGCCCCACCGGCTGGAACGTGTTTTCCTCAATCAGGTCATAGATCGCAACAGCACGGTCGTGCTCGACTTCAGGCGTCGAGCGGGCAATGGAGGCTTCATCCAGGACCACGTCCACCAGCCGGCTGCCGGTCTGCTGTGGATCGGATTGCGGTTCGCTCATCCTGATGAAGCCTCTTTGTTCTGCCTGCCTACAAGTTCAGCCTGATGGAAACAGAGCGGGCATGCGCCGACAACCCCTCCGATTCTCCAAGTGCGATGGCCGCGGGGCCAAGCTGTCGCAGATTGTCAGGATTGCATTTCAAAATCGAGGTGCGTTTTACGAATTCCAACACGGACAGGCCGGACGAGAACCGGGCCGAGCGCGCCGTCGGCAGAACGTGGTTGGACCCGCCGACATAATCGCCAATCGCCTCCGGCGTATAGTGCCCCAGGAAAACCGCCCCGGCATTGCGGACCTTTTTCAGGAGCGCTTCGGGATCGGCAACAGCCAGTTCCAGGTGCTCCGGTGCGATCCGGTTGGCGAGCGGCATGGCTCCTTCCAGGTCATCCACCTGGATGATGGCACCGAAATCCTGCCAGCTGGCGCGCGCGACCTCTTCGCGCGGCAAGGTCTTCAGCTGCGCCTCGACCGCCTTTTCCACCTCGTCTGCCAGCTCGGCACTGTCAGTGATCAGGATCGACTGGGCGGCGGTGTCATGTTCAGCCTGGGCCAGAAGATCGGCCGCCAGCCAGTCCGGATTGTTTTCGCCATCGGCCAGGATCAGCACCTCGGAGGGGCCGGCGATCATGTCGATGCCAACCGTGCCGAACACCCGGCGTTTGGCCGCCGCGACAAAGGCGTTGCCCGGCCCGACGATCTTGGCGACCGGTGCGATCGTTTCCGTGCCATAGGCCAGCGCGGCAACCGCCTGGGCGCCGCCGATGCGATAGATTTCCGAAACGCCGGACACTCTTGCAGCCGCCAGAACCAGCGGGTTGAGCACACCGTCCGGGCTCGGCACGACCATGACGATACGTTCCACGCCGGCGACCTGCGCCGGAACCACATTCATCAGGACCGAACTTGGATAGCTGGCCAGGCCGCCCGGCACATAGACACCGACGGCCTCGACAGCCGTCCAGAGCGAACCAAGCTCAACGCCGATGGCATCGGTGTAGCGGTCGTCCTTCGGCATCTGGCGCGCGTGATGCGACTTGATGCGGTCATGGGCGAGCTGGAGCGCGTCAAGCGTCTCGGCCGGCACCTGGCTCAGGGCCGCCTCGATCTCGGCTTCGGATACCTTGAGTTCCGCCATGGACCCGGCCTCAAGGCGATCAAACCTGGCGGTATAGTCCAGAACCGCGCGATCGCCTTCCGTGCGCACGCGGTCCAGAATGTCCCGAACGATCTGGTCGACGTCTTCGGAGACTTCCCGCTTGCCGGCCAGAAGCGCCTTGAACTGGTCCTCAAACCCGGTATCGCTGCTATTCAGGCGTAGAACCACGCGTCACTCCATTTGCTCAGGTGCCCGGCACCGGTCAATTTCCAGTTTAGTTGTTCAGCTGAGATCGTGCTGTGGCAGGTTCGGTGTCGACCAGGCGGCGCCCAGATCCGACAGCTGGGCCTCGATGCATTCCACGTCGAGTTCCAGGCTGGCCCCGCCGGCAAAGGCCAGCAGGATCTTGCCGGACGGTTCTTCACCAGCTTCGAATGTCACGGCCAGCAGCTCCAGCACGGCGCCCTTGGCCCGCTGGTTGATGTTCTGCGCTTTCATCGCCGTGACCTGCGCAAAGGCAAGTGCAGACCGGCGGCGCTCATGTTCCTTCGACCGCTTGTCGGCTTCCTTGTCCCAGACAAAGCGGTTCAGCACGAACACCGCCTTCTGCTCCTTGGGCAGGTAGCGGATGTCGGCGACCGTCAAGACGGCGTCCTGAAGGTGGGCGGAGAGAACCTGAAGATCCTCCAGATCAAGGGCGGCGAGTTTCAGCTGGTCCATTTGGTCTTGTTCTGATCCGGTCAATCGTTCTGTGGCAGAAGGCATATAGGCGATTTTCGCCCCGCCCCCAAGTGGGATGACCTAATGGGGAATTGGCACTTTGGCAATGTGCAATCCTGTCAGACCCGGCATGCTGCCAACTATGGCCCCTCATCGACCCGCTGGCGCAGGTCCTTCTTGACCTCGTCGAGTGTCGCGATGCGCATGAAGACGCGCCGTCCGAGCCAGAGGCCGAAGACCAGCAGAAACAGAGCCAGCGTCGGACCATAGGGCGCCTGCACGAAGACAACCGCCACCATGCCGGCCATCGCGAAGGAGACCTGGATCAGGAACCGGATTGTCTGTGCACCCATGATCGTCCGCTCCTGAATTGTGAGATCCCCGATGACACGACCGGCACCAGCGCCGCTGATCTTGCAATCCACCGTGTCATCCAAGAAACTGCCCCAATGATCAAGATAATGCCAGCACTGGCGAGAGCGACATGAAGAAACTGCTGTCCGGCCTTGTTCTCGTTGCCGGCCTTTTCGCCCCTGCCACGGCCCCGGCGCAGGACTTCACGGAAAAGGTCCTTGGCGAGACAATCTATGTGCCCGCCTATTCGCGCGTTTTTTCCCATCCCAACCGGTCGGACCTTCTGGCGGCCACGCTGGCGGTTCACAATGTCGATCCGGACACGGAAATCACGCTGACCCGCGTGGATTATCACGGCGAGGATGGCAAGTTGCTGCGCGCGCTCCTGGAGGCCCCTGTCACCCTTGCGCCGCTGCAATCGAGCACCGCACTCATTCCGATCAACGATACAAGTGGCGGGGTCGGCGCCAATTTCCTCTTGGAATGGACGTCCGAAACGCCCGCCCTCAGCCCGATCGCGGAAGCGATCATGACCAGCGGCAGCGGCGGCCCCGGGCCGTCCTTTGCCTCACGCGGACGGGTGATCGAACGGAAATTGGCGGGCGACTAGAGCACTTCCCGCGATCAGCCGGAAATGCGCTCGATCTGTGCGCCGCAGCGGGTGAGCTTGTCTTCCAGGCGTTCAAAACCGCGGTCGAGGTGGTAAACGCGGCTGACCGTGGTTTCACCTTCCGCCGCCAGGCCGGCAATCACCAGCGAGACGGATGCGCGCAGGTCGGTGGCCATCACCGGCGCGCCGCGCAAGGTCGAGACACCGTCGATGGTTGCCGTGCGGCCGTCAATATGGATCTGGGCGCCCAGGCGCGCCAGTTCCTGGACATGCATGAACCGGTTTTCGAAGATCGTCTCGGTGATCCGGCTGGTGCCGCCCGCCTTGGTCATCAGCGCCATGAACTGCGCCTGAAGATCTGTCGGGAACCCCGGGAACGGTTCGGTGGTGACGTCCACCGGCTGGATGCCATTGCCGTTCCGGTAGACCTTGATCCCGTCCGGTGTCTGGGTGATGTCCGCTCCGGTCTGGCGCAGGGTATCCAATGCGGCATCCAGAAGATCGGTGCGGGCGCCCTGAAGCAGCACGTCGCCACCTGTCATGGCAACAGCCATGGCATAGGTGCCGGTCTCGATCCGGTCCGCCACCACGGCGTGATGGGCGCCGTGAAGGCGCGGCACGCCCTGGATACGAATGGTTTCGGTGCCCTCACCTTCAATGCGCGCGCCCATGGCCTTCAGGCACTTGGCCAGATCGACGACTTCCGGCTCGCGGGCCGCGTTGACGATTTCCGTCTCGCCCGCCGCCAGCGTTGCCGCCATCATGATGGTGTGGGTCGCGCCGACGGAGACCTTCGGAAACTCCACGCGGCCGCCTTTCAGGCCACCCGGCGCCCGAACGACCACATAGCCGCCGTCGATCTCGATCTCCGCGCCAAGCGCGGTCAGGCCGTCAATGAAGAAATCGACCGGACGCGTGCCGATGGCACAGCCGCCGGGCAGCGACACGCGCGCCTCGTGGCAACGGGCCACCAGCGGGCCGATGACCCAGAAACTGGCACGCATCTTGGAAACAAGTTCATAGGGCGCGGTCGTGTCGACAATCTCGCGTGCGGTCAGATTGAGCGTCTGACCGGCCAGTTCATCCTGGCCGCTGCGCTTGCCATTGACCGAATAGTCGACGCCGTGATTGGACAGGATCTGCATCAGCTGGGCAACGTCGCGCAGGCGCGGCACATTCGACAGCGTCAGGGTTTCATCCGTGAGGAGCGAGGCGATCATCAGCGGCAGCGCCGCGTTTTTTGCGCCCGAAATCGGGATGGTTCCGTTCAGCTCCGTACCGCCAACGACCTTGATACTGTCCATGTTTTTCCCCGAACCAGCCCGCGCGCCCCGCGCGGTCATCCCTAGAAAGTGCTCAACCAGAGCCAGCGGTCTACACGCAACTTATGGCCCATGCAAGGCAGCGACGCGCCCGCTTTCGGGCAATTTCGCGGCCGGCCACCGGGCAACCGGCGCACACAAGCACGCATCATCCGTCCTTGCGCGCCTTTGCAGCGGATTTGCGACGACGCAGGTTGGCTCTCAGCGCTTCTGCCAGCCGCTCGTCCTTCGATTTGACCGCCGCCTTATCCGCCTTTTGGTTCGCAGGTGTCCCCTCAGCCTCTTCACCTTCGGCAACAGCCTGGTCTTTCAACTCTTTTTCGCTCATGGCGCCCTTGTCCATCTTGCCGGTTTCCTCTTCTTACCAACCGGGCACAGGCTTGCAAAGCCCGCGCCGGCGCCCGGAATTGGCTCGCGCGCGCCAATTAAAGAGACGTCCGAGCGCCCCGCCCTCTCCGTCTTTCAAGGCAGGAGACAGATTTCTCGCGCAGGCGGCCCGCCCTTGGCCCCTTGATTAATATCCACAGGGGTCTCTCCAGCCGGCAGGACCGGCTTTTGGCCACTTTCCTGCAATCCCTGCAGCCGCTTTCTTCGCCATCCGGCACGTCTTGAAAAAAATGCAAAACTCCGCTTGCGTCCCCAGGGCTCTTATGGCAAAAGCCCCCTCATTCCGGTCGGCGCCGCTGATCGGGGCCAGCTTCCGCGTCCCAAACGCCCGGCGTTTTCAACGCTCCGGCCCGGACCTGGAAAGCGTCCACCAGCGACGCATAGGCTGCCGTAGCTCAGGGGTAGAGCACTCCCTTGGTAAGGGAGAGGTCGAGAGTTCAAATCTCTCCGGCAGCACCATTCCAAACCACCGACATCTCAGAAAACACCACCTCTCCCAATGTGGCCCCCCGCGCTCGGCAAAGCTTTGCCAATCGGCTGCCTGTGATGCCGCGAGCCGGAGCTCGCGAAAAACGGCCTCCCTGGCTTTACGCGGCGTTTTCCGGCCAGAAAGGCTTCCGGAACGGTTGTGACCTCCGCCACCTGAGGCTAGGGTTGTGCAGTTGCCGTTGCACAAGTCCTGGTCAGGCAAACGGGAGAAGCACATGGTCGATTTCGAGGCACTGGACGAGCGGCTGGAACAGGCTGCGCGGCGCAGGATCAGCGCGACGGAAAGCGAACGGGAAACCACGCTGGCCTCGCTCGACGGCGACCCGCTGACCAGCGAACCGAACACCAGCCGGCGGCGCGCTGCGTCCCTCAGGCGGGAAGCCAGCATCAGCAACCGGCCGTCGGGCGCCGAAGCGCGGCAGGGACCGCGGAGCAATTTTGTGCCCGTGGCCTTTCTGGAGGCGGGTGCCATGGCCGCACGATCGGTTGCCCGCGTGTCGCTGTTCGGCGGCTCCAGAACCGGAACAGGGTTCCTGATCTCCCCGGATCTCTTCATCACCAATTTCCATGTGCTGCCCAGCCCGGACCACGCCAATGCGGCTGAAATCGAGTTCGAGCTGGAAGTTGATCCGAGCGGGCGGACACGGCCGCAAACCGTCTACCGCCTGGATGCCGACCGGTTGTTCATCGCCAGCGACGTCGATCTTCTCGACTATGTCATCGTCGCCGTCGGCGAGCGTGTGTCCGGCCCACGCCAGCTGCAGGACTTCGGCTACAACGCGCTGTCGGCCTCAGCCAACAAACATGCGATCGGCGAATTCGCCAATATCATCCAGCATCCGGACGGGCGGCCCAAGGAGGTCGTGCTGCAGGACAACCTGATCGCCGCCCGCTACGAGACCGCCCTGCATTATCTCGCCGACACCGAACCCGGTTCCTCCGGCTCGCCGGTGTTCAACAATCTGTGGCAGGTGATCGCCCTTCACCACTGGGGCGCGGTCAAGGACCCAGGCGCGCATCCGACAGGTTTTGCCCCGGATTCCGTCAATGAGGGCATCCGGATCAGCCGGATCGTCAAGGACATCACCGAGCAGCAGGACGGTTTGGCCGTTCCGAGACGCGAGCTCGTCATCAACGCGCTCGACAGGGGCAATTCCGCCCGCCCCTATGAGACAACACGGTCCCGCAAGGACACGGAGCCGGTCGCCGCACCCCACCAGCGTGTGAATGCGGACGGCACGGTCACCTGGCAGTTCCCGGTGGAAATCACGGTCGGCGTCGGCGGCGCCGGTCATGCGCCGGCCACTCCGGCGCACATCGCCCCGCCCGAACACCAGTCCAGGGCTTCCACCGACACCAGTACCGGCACTGGCAGGCCCTTTGGCCCGGAAGCGCGCGACATGAGCGCGCTGGCCGCGTCGGAGGGCTACGACCAAAATTTCCTGCCCGGTGTGGTTATTCCTCTGCCCGAAATCCGGGACGGTGTCGCCGTGGACCTCTTCCCACAGTTTCAGCGCCGCTGCCGGCCGAGCCACGAGCTTGCCTATACGCATTTTTCGGTCGTCATGCACAAGGCGCGCAAGATGGCCATGCTGACGGCCTGCAACATCGACGGCGAATCCGTGTTCGGCCTGACCCGAAAAACGGGAGAAAGATATCTATACGCCGACAGGCCCCAGGCGATCAGCGCCAGGCTTGCCGAAGCCGCCGAGGCCTCCAGCTGGTTCTACGACGACAGGATTGGCCGGGAATTTCAGACCGGCGCCCCTTTTTACGACCGGCGGAACAACAACCGGCTGGCTCCTGGCGAGGACCAGGGTTTTGCCGCAAGGATCGATTTCTCGCGCGGGCATATCGTGCGCAGGCTCGACCCGGTCTGGGGCACGCTGGAACAGGGACTGGCCGCTGACGCCGACAGCCACGCCTGGCCCAATGTTGCGCCGCAGACGTCCAAGTTCAATGCGCATAATCGCGATTCCTCCGACTGGTCTCCGGGGGAGGAAAAGCGTCTTTGGGCCGCCCTGGAAAACGCCATCCTGCGCGCCGCCCATGACGACAAGAAGCGGATCACTGTGTTCGGCGGTCCCATCTTCTCCGTCGACGATCCGGTCTATGCCGGCCTGCCGGACAACGAATACCGCCGCCACGTGCCGCTGGAGTTCTGGAAAGTTGCCTGCTGGCTTGGCGAGGACGGCGATTTGCGCAGCCTGGCGATGCGCGTCAGCCAGCGCGACACGTTGCTGCGGGCCGGAGCGGAAGCCCTGGACGACACAGCGTCGCTGCTGGCGCTCAAGGATTTTCTGACCACCGTCGCCAAACTGGAAGAAGACATCGACATGCGTTTTCCGGATGTCGTCAGACAGGCAGATATCCGGCGCGGCCGGCAAGGCGAGGAACTCGCAACGCTTTCGCTGGAGGAGACGTTGGACAGGGTGTCACCGACGCGCTGATTCCTCCCGAACGGGTCGTTTGACGGACGGCGGAGACAAATGGTGCAAGAGCGTAGCCGTTGTCTCAGGTTTGCCGGTCGCAAATGATGAAAAGGGTGCGAATTCGGCCAGGCCCCTCTCAACACCCGGAATTTGAGAGACCGACAGGCCGCGCGCAAGCAACACGCGCAATTCCCGGGTTGCTGACAGGTTACCGGACTTGAGCAGCACCACGTGCTTGCCGTCCTCGACCAGCGCGCTCATGTCCTCAATGATTTTGGCATCTTGTCCGCGCGGGGCGCCAAGCTGCTTTTTGATGACCACCCTCTTCGCCTCCCGGCGGGCGAGTTCCAGGACATCGTCCTCGACACACGCGTCAAAAAAGATCACGTCGGCCGATTGCAGGGCCCGGACGGCTTTCAGTGTCAGAAGTTCCGCGTCTCCGTCGCCTGTGCCCACCACGGAAACACGTCCCCTCCCCGTTTCGGCCGCTTCCTGAAACAAGGATCCGACATCGCATCCCAGGGGGTCTTTTGGTGCCGTCTTTCCCGAAAAGGCCAGATCCGTGAACCGTTCCCAGAACCGGCGACGTTCCGCACCGGCCTTGAGGGTCTCCAGCACGCGGCCACGCACCAAGCCGGCAAAGGCGGCCCAGGCCTGAAGCGAGCGCGGCAAGAGCGCCTCGATGCGGCGGCGGATGGCCTGACCGAGGATCGGAGCGACGCCGTTGGTGGAGATGCCGATCACAACGGGCGAGCGATTGACGATGGAGCCGAACTGGAATTCGCAGAAGCGCGGGGTGTCAATGACATTGACCGGAACGCCAGCGGCGCGGGCCGCGCAATAGAAGGCCTGGGCTTCGCCCTCGCTACCGGCGTCGGCTATCGCCAAAGTTGCCCCTTCGAAACTGGTCGCACTCCAGGGCTGCCTGTGGTGGATGAAGGTCCCGCCTGCCCCTCCCTTTTCAAGGAGTGCAGCGAAACCTTCGTCCAGTTCTTCGGCAAAGATGTGAACGCTCGCGCCGGACGCTGCCAATAGTTCCGCCTTCCAGCCTGCTGCTTCCGTGCCGCCGGCCAGAACAACCTTGCGGCCGTCCAGGCGGAAGAACAGAGGCAGACTTGCGAGCGCTTCAACACGCGGCGGTCTGCGACGCGTGCGTTTTTCAACCGGCTTGTGCGATCTTGGCATCGTCGGCGATGTCCTTGCTGCTGGCATCGAGGAGGGACTGGATCTCGGAGCGGCAGGAGCCGCAATTGGTGCCGGCCTTCAGGCAGGTTCCAACGGCCTGGACCGTTGCAGCCCCTCCGCCAATGGCCGCCTGGATTTCGTTGACGCCAACCTGGAAACAGGAACACACGATTGCGCCCTTGTCCGGGCTGCCGACCGGCGGACCGCCGGCCAGAACCTTGAACCGGGTTTCCGTCGCAATCTGTTCGGTCAGCAGCCCACACGCCCATGGCCGCGACACGGCAACCGGATCCGGTCCGAAAAAGAAGGCGCCCTTGAAGGTTGCGTCTTTCCACCCCGCGATACGCAGCAACCCTTTGCCCGGGTCTTCAAACCTCAAGAGGTCGACATCGGATGTCAGGTACCGAGCCGCGAAGGCAACATGGTCGCGGTCGTCCGCGCCGGCCATTTCAACGCGCCAGCCGCCCCGTGTCGGCGCAATGGCCCAATAGTCACACTCGAGCTGATCCGGCTTTTCCTGCAGCACCGCAAAGCCATGCCAGGCAAATACGCGCTTCTTCAGCGCGACCGGTGTGAATTTGGACCCCGGCTGGCCGGAGACCGGATCGGTTTCCGGTGCAACCACCGTGTCGATCCGGGCCCTTGAGGACACCTGATCAGTCCAATGGATGGGTACGAAAACGGACCCCGGCTGCGCGCGCTCGGATATTTGGGCCCGCACCAATGCCGATCCGTGCGGGCTGGTCACGTCCACCAGATCCGCCGCTGCAATGCCGGCCCGCCGGGCATCTTCTGGATGCAGTTCCACATAAGGCTCTGCGATATGGGACAACAACCGACCCGTCTTGCCCGTGCGCGTCATGGTGTGCCACTGGTCGCGAATGCGGCCGGTGTTGAGCACAAACGGATAGCGGCGCTCGGTCTTTCGCACCGCTCCCTGCCTGACGGCAATGAACGCCGCCTTGCCGTCGTGCGTGAAAAAACCGCCCTTTGCAAAGAAGCGGGTTTCGGCCGCCGGTGCTTCACCTTGCGCCTGTGGCCACTGGATCGGATCCAGCGCGTCAAATGCCTCCTGAGACAGGTCTTTCAGCCGGCCGATGTCAAAATCACGGCGGCCCTTGTTCTCAAAGCCAGACAGTGCGGCATGTTCCCGGAAGATCGCATCCGGCCCCGAATAGGCAAAGGCCTCGGCAAAGCCCATGCGCTGCCCCACCTGGCTAAGCTGCCACCAGTCTGGCCTCGCTTCTCCAGGCAAGTCCAAAAAGCCGCGTTGACGTGAAATCCGGCGCTCGGAGTTGGTGACCGTGCCATCCTTTTCGCCCCAGGCTGCAGACGGCAGCAGCACATCGGCATAAGCAACCGTGTCGGCGGCACGGGTCACGTCGGAGACGACGACGAACGGGCAGGTTTTCAGCGCCGCTGCAACCGCATCCGCATCCGGCAGACTGTCAACCGGGTTGGTGGCCATGATCCAGAGCGCCTTGATCTTGCCCTCGCCAACAGCCCGGAAAAGATCGACCGCCTTGAGCCCGGCCTTGTCCGCGATCTCCGGGCTTTTCCAGAAGGACTGGACCAGGGCCCGGTGATCCGGGTTTTCCAGCGCCATATGGGCGGCAAGCATGTTCGCCAGACCGCCGACCTCACGCCCGCCCATCGCGTTCGGCTGTCCGGTCGCGGAGAACGGTCCCATACCCGGCCGCCCGATGCGACCGGTGGCCAGGTGGGTGTTGATGATCGCATTGACCTTGTCGGTGCCCACCACTGACTGATTGACGCCCTGGCTGTAGACTGTGACGGTCTTTTCCGTGCGAGCCACCATTGTGTAAAAGGTCGCCAAAACCGCTGGCGACAGACCGGTTTCTTCCGCGATCCGGTTGATTTCGCAAGGTCCGGCAGCCTCCAGCGCCTGCCGGAACCCATTGGTATGCGCGGCGATGTAACCGTGGTCGAGCGTGTCGGATTCCGCCAGAAATGCCAGAAGGCCATTAAAGAGCGCAACATCCGTATCCGGCTTGAGCGCGAGGTGCAGGTCCGCCAGTGCGCAGGTCGCCGTCTCACGCGGATCGATCACCACAACACGCATATTGGGGTTGGCCGCCCTGGCTGCCTCGACCCGCTGGAACAGCACCGGATGGCACCAGGCGAGGTTCGAACCCACCAGCACCAGGAGGTCGCTGCTCTCCAGATCCTCATAGGTGCCCGGCACCGTATCGCTGCCGAAGGCGCGCCGGTGACCGGCAACGGAAGAGGCCATGCACAGCCTGGAATTGGTATCGATATTGGCCGAGCCGATGAACCCCTTCATCAGCTTGTTGGCAACGTAATAGTCCTCGGTCAGGATCTGCCCGGAGACATAAAAGGCAACACTGTCCGGACCGTGTTCACGGATTGCGTCCGTGAATTTTTCCGCCACCAGGTCGAGCGCCGTCTCCCAGCTGGTTTCCCTTCCGCCGACTTCCGGTTGAAAGAGCCTGTCATCAAGCGACAGGGTTTCTCCAAGAGCCGATCCCTTGGAACAGAGCCGGCCGAAATTGGCCGGGTGATCCGGGTCACCGGCAATGGACACAGATCCATCCTGTTTGACTGTAGCCAGCACACCGCACCCGACCCCGCAATAGGGGCAGGTTGTCTTGACCGTTCTTTCCGGTTCTTGTGCGGTCATGCGCCGGGACTCCTTGGGCTTTCCTCGATTTTATGGATGGTTGTGTCTGGTGTCAGCGCGCCATGCGGCGGGCCAGATCGTCGGCGGCAAGCAGCACCTTGCCCTCCTCGACCCTGGCTGCAGTGACAGGCACCGCCCCCTCATCGGCACCACGTGCCAGGCCGGTGGCCAGATCAAAGACCCAGTTGTGCAACGGGCAAGTCACGGACGTGCCGTGCACGATGCCCTGGCTCAGTGGTCCGCCCTTGTGCGGGCAGCGGTCGTCCAGTGCAAAGACGTCGTCGTCTACGGTCCGGAAGACGGCGATGCAGCCCGCATCGGTCTTGACCACCCGCGCGCCCTCGCGCGGGATATCGGCAAGGTCGCCGATGGCGACCCAGTTTCTGGTTTCCGCGTTCATTCGGCAGCCTCCCGGGTCAGAACAGCCATCGGCTTGAATTCGTGCTTGTCCTTGCCGGAGACCCGCTCGGACCATGGATCAACCTGGGCGAATTTCTGGGAAAAGACGAAGCGGTCAAAATAGGCTTTCCTGCGTTCCGCATCGTCCAGGATCTGACTGCGGATCTCGTCATAGCCGATACGCTTGGCCCATTTGTAGATGCGCTCCAGATAGTGTCCCTGTTCGCGGTACATCTGGGTGAGCGCAACGATGTGCTCGAGCGCCTCGTCCTCCGTTTTGACCAGCCCGAGCACTTCCGTGCCCTTGATGTCGAGACCGGCGGCACCTGCGAAGTGGATTTCAAATCCACTGTCGACACACACAACTCCGATGTCCTTGCAGGTGGCTTCCGCGCAATTGCGCGGGCAACCGGAGACAGCCAGTTTGAGCTTTGCCGGTGTCCAGGACCCCCACATGAATTTCTCGATCCGGATCCCGAGACCGGTGGAATCCTGCGTGCCGAAGCGGCACCAGTCCGAACCGACACAGGTCTTGACCGTCCTGAGCCCCTTTGCGTAGGCCTGACCGGAGACGAACCCGGCCTTGCCGAGATCTTCCCAGACCGCGGGCAGGTCCTCCTTCTTGATGCCAAGCATGTCGATGCGCTGGCCGCCGGTGCATTTCACCGCGGGAATGTTGAACTTGTCGACCACATCGGCAATTGCCCGCAACTCCTTCGATGACGTCATGCCACCCCACATGCGCGGGACCACCGAATAGGTGCCATCTTTCTGGATGTTGGCGTGAACACGTTCGTTGATGAACCGCGACTGGTAGTCATCGGCATATTCATCCGGCCAGTCGGAGACGAGATAATAGTTCAGCGCCGGGCGGCACTTGGCACAACCGCCGGAGGATTTCCATTCCAGTTCCTGCATGACGACAGGAATGGTCTTGAGACCCTTGGACTTGATCAGGCGCCGCACCTCGCTGTGGCCAAGATCGGTACAGCCGCACATCGGCGTCACTGCCGCCGGATTATAGGCATCGCCAAGCGTCACCTGCATGAGCTGTTCGACAAGCCCGGTACAAGTGCCGCAGGATGCCGATGCCTTGGTGTGCGAACGCACATCATCGAGCGCGGTCAGGCCTTTCTCATTGATCGCGTTGACGATCGTTCCCTTGCATACGCCGTTGCAGCCGCAGATTTCCGCATCATCCGGCAAGGCTGCAACGGCCGCCGTAGGGTCCAGGGGGGCGCCCCCCTGATAGGCCTGGCCGAAGATCAGTGTCTCGCGCATTTCCGAGACATCCGATTGTTTTTTCAAAAGGTCGAAGAACCATGGTCCATCGGAGGTTTCGCCGTAAAGCACCGCTCCGATGATCCTGTTGTCCTTCAGGACCAGCCGCTTGTAGACGCCCGCAGTGGCATCGCGCAGGACGATTTCCTCACGGTCCTCGCCCTCGGCAAAGTCACCGGCCGAATAAAGATCGACACCGGTGACCTTCAGCTTGGTCGCTGTCACAGACCCGGTGTATGCGGCGCTTCCCTCCAACAGGTTATCAGCGATCACTTCCGCCATTTCGTAGAGTGGAGCGACGAGGCCGTAGCACTGGCCGCGGTGTTCGACGCATTCACCGAGGGCAAAAATATCCGGGTCGCTGGTGCGCATGTCGTCGCCGACGAGAATGCCGCGATTTGTCTCCAGCTCCACGGCTTTGGCGAGATCCGCCGACGGACGAATTCCAACCGCCATGACAATGATGCTGGCTTCGATCTCCGTGCCGTCATCCAGCCGGATCGCCTTGACCCTGCCGGTGCCGTCATCGACGATTTCGTGACTGTTGGCCTTGGTCAGAACATCGATGCCCCGGCGCTTGAACTCCTCTTCCAGGAGAAAGCCGGCAGCGGGGTCGAGCTGGCGTTCCATCAGGGTTGGCATCAGGTGCAGGACAGTGACGTCCATGCCCTGCATCTTGAGACCGGCGGCAGCTTCCAGACCCAGAAGGCCACCCCCGATGACAACGGCGCGCCCGCCCAGCTTGGCAGCGTCCAGCATCTTGTCGACATCGTCGAGATCGCGATAGGTCAGAACGCCCGCAAGATCCTTGCCAGGCAACGGAATGATGAAGGGATTGGAGCCTGTCGCTACGACGAGCTTGTCATAAGGTGCGGTGATGCCCGTCTCCGAGGTGACCGTCTTCCCGGCCCGGTCGATCTCGGCAACACGCGCCGACTTGTGAAGCGTGACGCCGTTTTCGGCGTACCAGTCATCCCCATGAGTGATGATGTCTTCGTAGGTCTTTTCACCGGAGAGAACCGGCGACAGCATCAGCCGGTTGTAGTTCACACGCGGTTCGGCGTTGAAGATGGTGACGTCGTAGGCATCCTTGTCCTTGTCGAACAGGTATTCGAGCATCCGCCCCGGGGCCATGCCGTTGCCGACAACGACGAGTTTCTTTCTTGTCATGATTTCCCTCCCCTGGCCTATTCGGCAGCCTCGACCGCAGCCCGTTGACGGGCCAGGCGGGCGGCGCGTTTTTCCTGGATGGATTTCAACTGGTCTTCGCTCGGATCAGCCCCGCCCTCATAGGCTTCCAGGAAGTCCAGAAGCTCTTCGCGGTAGGCGTAGTAATCCGGGTGGGCGAGCAGTTCCTTGCGCGAGCGCGGCCGCGGCAGGTCCACTTCCATGATATTGCCGATGCGGGCGTTCGGCCCGTTCGACATCATGACGACGCGGTCGGCGAGCAGGATCGCCTCGTCGACGTCATGGGTAACGCAGATCGCCGTCACCTGAGTTCGTTTCCAGACGTCCATCAAGACGTCCTGCAGCTCCCACCGGGTCAGGCTGTCCAGCATGCCGAACGGTTCATCGAGCAGCAGCAGTTTCGGAGAAAGCGCGAAGGCACGGGCAATGCCGACCCGCTGCTTCATGCCGTTCGACAGATCCACGGCCGCTTTCTGCATGGCATCTGCCAGGCCAACCTTCGACAGGTAGTATTCAATGACATCCCGCTTCTCTGCCTTGGAGGCATCCGGATAGACCTTGTCGACCCCAAGGGCGACATTCTCGTAAGCCGTCAGCCAGGGCATCAGGCTCGGAGCCTGGAACACCACGGCACGGTCGGGGCCAGCCTGGGTCACGTGTGTACCGTCCAGGACAATGGCGCCTTCCGTGATCGGGTTCAGACCGGCGACCATCGACAGCACCGTGGACTTGCCGCATCCGGAATGGCCGATCAGGGTGATGAACTCCCCCTTCTTCATCTTCAGCTCGAAGCCGTCGACCACCGTCAGCGGTCCCTTTGGTGTGGGATAGACTTTCTTGAGCCGTGAAAACTCCAGGAAGCGGCTGTCGTTATGGGTTTCCGCCGCACGCTCATACGCGGCCGGAAGCGTGTCGTCGCCTTTCACCCGCTGGGTGATCGGCACGATGTTGGGCAGGATGATGTCCCGCTCCAGATCGGCACCGCGTTCCGCACCGACTTCCATCAGGTATTCGGTAATGTCGGCCCGAAGCTTGATGAACGCGTCGTTGTGGTTGAGCTCGCCGCGGTCCCGAGGCCGTTTGAACGGTACCTTGAATTCCGGACCGAGCGTTGCCTTTGCGCCGGGCTTCAAGGGAATGATCCGGTCGGCCAGGAGGATGGCCTCGTCGACATCGTTGGTGATCAGGAGAATGGTCTTCTTTTCCTGCTCGCAGATCGCTGCGAACTCGTCCTGCAGCTTTGCCCGCGTCAGGGCGTCAAGCGCTGACAGCGGCTCATCGAGCAGCAGCAGTTCCGGCTGCATGGCAAGCGCCCGGGCCACCGCCACCCGCTGGCGCATGCCCCCGGAAAGCTCTGCCGGTTTGCGATCGCGAGCGTGACCGAGACCGACCATCTCGATATACTTGTCACAGATCGCCTTGCGCTCTTTGGCGGACTTTTTCTTGAAGACACTGTCTACGGCGAGCGCCACATTGCCGGTGACCGAAAGCCAGGGCATCAACGAATAGGACTGGAACACGACACCGCGATCCGGGCTCGGGCCGTCGATTTCCTTGCCCTTGAAGATCACACCACCCGTGTCCGGCTCGATCAGACCGGCAAGCAGAGAGATCAAAGTGGTCTTGCCGGTTCCCGAGAAGCCGACGATGGCGATGAACTCGCCCTCGTCTACTTTCAGGTTGATGTCATCCAGGACGTCGGTCCGTTCAGCACCTTCGCCATAGGACTTGGAGACACCGGAAATTTCCAGAAAGGACATTTGGCTCTCCTTAGCGGTTCGCGCTGAATGTGAAGGCGCGCTGCAAGGCGAACATCAGCCGGTCCAGCATGAAGCCGATAAGGCCGATGGTCAGAACCGCGACCATGATCTTGGCGAGCGACTGCGAGGAACCGTTCTGGAACTCGTCCCAAACGAATTTGCCGAGACCCGGGTTCTGCGCGAGCATTTCAGCCGCGATCAGCACCATCCAGCCCACGCCCAGCGACAGACGCAGGCCGGTGAAGATCAGGGGCAGCGAGGACGGCAGCACAAGCTTGGTGATTGTCTTCCAGGTCGGCAGCTGCAGGACGCGGCCGACATTCATCAGATCCTTGTCGACCGAGGCGACACCGAGCGCGGTGTTGATCAGCGTCGGCCACATGGAGCAGAGCGTCACGGTGACGGCGGAGATCAGCAGCGACTTGGAGAGCCAGTCATAGGGGTTGGCGTAAGTCGCCGAGACGATCATGGTCACGATCGGCAACCAGGCGAGCGGCGACACCGGCTTGAAGATCTGGATCAGAGGATTGATGGCGCCGTTGAAGGACCGGGAGAGACCGGAGGCAATACCAAGCGGGACGGCAATTATGGTTGCGATCAAGAAGCCCAGGCCGACGGTCTTGAGCGAGGTGCCGATCTGGTCGATATAAGTCGGCTTGCCGGTATAGGTCCGGTGCTTGATCTTGTCGGTCTTGCCCTCAGCTTCATATTTGGCGTTGCGGGCATCCTGGCGCTCGTAAAAGGCGGTCGCCTTTTCGCGCTCGCGGACATGGTCTTCCCAAAGGTTGATGGTCTGGCTCCAGACCTGCGCCGGTCCGGGCACCGCGCCAAGCGACGTCTGCACCTGCGGTGCGAGGGCTCCCCAAAGAACCAGAAAGGCGATGATGCCGAGCAGAGGGATCAGCAGCACGCGCTTCAGTTCACCCAACTGCTCTTTCGGGCTGTCGCCCGCGGCGATCTTCATCAACGGCACCAGCCAGGAGAAGCCGAGGGCGTCCAGCCAACCGCCGGTCTTGTTGATCCAGGTGAAGAGTTTTTCTTTCCGGGCGGCCCGTGCAAGGTCCGCAGAGCCGGCGGTATCGGCGTTGGCCATGGGAATGGTCCCTTAAGTCTTGTCTTGATCTTTTGAAAAAAGGGAGCGGCGGCGCTGCGAACCGCCGCTCCAAAGGGCTGGGATCAGCCCCCCACGACCTCGTTGCCGTCAACGATCTGCTTGCCTTTCAGGCCGATCGGAAGGCTGTCGATATAGGCGTTCGGCTGTTTGCCGTCATAGGGAATGCCGTCGATGATGTCGGCTGCAGGCGTCGGCGCACGGTAGCCGTCTGAGTCCCACGGGAAATCCTCTTCGGCGACATGACCTTCCTCGACCAGCAGGCGCGCGGCTTTCAGATAGGTTTCCGGCAGATAGACGGACTTGGCGACTTCGTCATACCAGCTGTCCGGCTTGTGCTCCGGGATCTGCCCCCAGCGGCGCATCTGGGTCAGGTACCAGACGGCATCGGAATAGTAGGGATAGGTCGCAAAGTAACGGTAGAAGACGTTGAAGTCCGGAACGTCCCGCTTGTCGCCTTTCTCATACTCGAAGGTACCGGTCATGGAATTGGCGATCACTTCCGCGTCGGCGCCAACATATTCGGACCGGGCCAGGATCTCGACCGCTTCCATACGGTTGGCATTGTCGTTTTCATCCAGCCACTTGGCCGCACGGATCAGGGCCTTCGTGATGGCCAGCGTGGTGTTCGGGTTTTCCTCGGTGAATTCCTTGGTCAGGCCGAAGACCTTTTCCGGGTTGTTCTTCCAGATCTCGTAGTCGGTGATGACCGGAACGCCGATGCCCTTGAACACAGCCTGCTGGTTCCAGGGTTCGCCAACGCAGTAGCCGTAGATCGTGCCGGCTTCGAGCGTTGCCGGCATTTGCGGCGGCGGGGTCACGGAGAGCAGCGCTTCGCCCTGGATCTGACCGGAAATGTCGGTCTCGGAATAAAAGCCCGGGTGAATGTCACCGGAGGCCAGCCAGTAGCGCAGCTCGTAATTGTGGGTCGAGACCGGAAACACCATGCCCATGTTGAACGGCTTGCCTTCGTCGATGAACTTGTCGACCACAGGCTTCAGGGCAGCTGCCGAGATCGGATGCTGCGGACGGCCGTCTTCCATGGTCGGGATGTTTGGCTTCATCATCTCCCAGATCTCATTGGAAACGGTGATGCCATTGCCGTTCAGGTCCATGGAGAACGGCGTCACGATATGCGCCTTGGTGCCGAAGCCGATGGTTGCGGCGAGCGGCTGACCGGCAAGCATGTGAGCGCCGTCCAGTTCGCCTGTGATCACGCGATCAAGCAGCACTTTCCAGTTGGCCTGGGGCTCCAGGGTGACAAAGAGCCCTTCCTCTTCGAAATAGCCGAGCTCATAGGCGACAGCGAGCGGTGCCATGTCGGTCAGTTTGATGAAGCCGAAAGTCAGTTCATCCTTTTCCACGTCGAGCATTTCCGCGAAGGCGGATGTTGCCGGAACCATGGCCGTGGCGGCCATCAAGGCACCCAGTGCCGCCCGGCGCGTCATCTGAAAAATCTTTGCCTGTGTCACGTCCGTTCCCTCTTTTTCCACGTCCTTGTGCGGACGCTGGCTGAAAACAAAAAAAACCGCCGTCTTGATCTGCGCATAGGAGGAGAGAATGCAGATCAGAACGGCGGCTTTGCCTGGGCGCCCGTCCGTGGGCGCGATATGTGTTAGGCCAGCGTCGGCCTCGAAGTCTACTTAGCATGAAGCGTGCCAGTCTCGCCTCACTGTCGTTTTCTTCTATTTTTCAATCACTTGTTGTTTTTACTTTAAAAGGAGCCGGATCATGACTGCCTGTTTCGTTGGCCCAGCTTTGAGGCAAGTGATCTTTTTTTGTGCAATGCAGCGCGCGCTTTGCGATGCAATGGGCGGCAGTCTCTTTCCCGGTGCTCACCGCTTCGGCCTGTCAAAGAGCTGCGGTGACCGGTCTTCCGGTGCCGCTTCGATCTGCAGCGCTTCCAGATAGGCTTGCGGCGAAAAAAGTGCGCTGACTTCCGCTTCGTCTTCCGCCGTATGACTGGCCTGGTTCCAGCGCGCCATCTGCCGGTAGAACCAGACGCCTTGCGCGGGTGCAGGCGCTCCTTTCACGCCGCCGGAGAAGACCAGGAAGTCCGGGATCGACCTGGTCACCCCATCTCCGAGCCTGATCTCGCCACTCAGCGCCGGCAGGCACAGCTCTTCAGGGCAGGCCAGATAATCCGGACCGGCGAGGATCTCTGCGAGCGTGCTTCGATTGGCGGGATCCGCGCACCAGTCGGCAGCGCGGGCAAGAGCGCGCATCATGGCCGACAACGTGACCGGGTGAGCTGCCGCCCATTTCCGCGTCACGCCAAGGACCTTCTCGGGACTGTCCGGCCAGATTGCCTGTTTGTAGGTGACTATGCGCCCGGTTCCGGCCAGAACGGCAGCGGTGTTCCAGGGTTCGCCGACGCAATAGCCGTCCAGCTGCCCCGCCGCCAGTGCGTCGGCCATGAGCTGCGGGGCCAGAACGGAAATCTCGACATGCCCGTCCGGGTCGATCCCTGCTGCCGCAAGCCAGTAGCGAAGCTCATAGGCATGGCCTGAGAAGGGGTGCACGACGCCGAAACGCAAGGGTGGGTCAGTTGCCTCAAGTCTGCGGGTGACGACGGACGCAAGAGCCTGACCTGTCGACGCCGGGCCTCCATTCTGGTCCGCACCGCGTTCCCGCATTTCCCCCCAAAGCGTCTTGGAAACCGTGATCGCATTGCCGCCGAGGCCGAGCACCATCGGTGCGAGCATCGGAACGGCCAGGCTGGTCAGGTTGAGCGTTGCGGCGATCGGCATGGGCGCCAGCATGTGTGCAACGTCGAAATGCCCAACGGCGATCCGATCGCGAATGTTGGCCCAGGAGGTTTCGCGGATCAGCTTCAGGTCAATGCCCTCCTGTTCCGCAAAACCCTTCTCCCTGGCGACTGCCAGCACGGCGCAGTCGAGGAGCGGAATGAACCCGGCAATGACGGGTGTCAGATGCGTTTCCATTTTCCTCCGGTCTCCATACTGGCCGCTCCTCCCCGACCGGGTTGTTGGTGTGGCATCGCCTAGTCTCCCAGCAGTCCGCTTGCAATCACCAGGCTTTGGGCCACGTCGATGATCTTTCGGCTCTGGTTCATGGCTGTCCGCCGCAGAAGATCGTAAGCCTCCTGCTCGGTCAGCCCCTTGGATTTCATGAGAATGCCCTTGGCGCGATCGATGGTCTTGCGGTCGGCAAGCTCGGAGCGCGCCTCTTCCAGATCCTTGGTCAGCTTTGAAAAGGCCCGGAAACGGCTGATTGCCATATCGAGGATCGGCTTGACCCGTTCGCGCTTCAACCCGTCGACAATATAGGCCGATACCCCCGCATCGACGGCCGCTTCGATCGACTGACTGTCTGCCTTGTCGACAAACATGGCAATCGGTCTTTGCACCGCGCGCGAGACCTGGAACATGTGCTCCAGCCGGTCCCGATTGGGGTTTTCAAGATCAATGACAATGACGTCCGGATTGATGTCCGCGATCTGGCGCACCAGGCCGTCCATCTGGTGCACGAGAATAACCTGGTCATGCCCGGCATCGCGCAATCCCTCTTCAATGATGGATGCCCGGATCTTGTTGTCATCAATGACCAGAATCGAAAGCCCGCCGCTCATGCCGCAATTATGCGCAGGGCTATTTTTTATGCAATCTTTTTGTTGCGTCGCAGCATTTTCTTTGAAGCAGCCGCCCTTGCCCGGGATTTTCTGCGCCAGAAACGCGCACGGCTCCCGTCAAGAACGGGAGCCGTGCAGCATCCGGATTGTGCCGGACTTTATCGAGCCGGTTTATTTGCGCAGGGCGTCCAGGCTGAACCGGCCGGCTCCGAACGCAACGATCTGCAGGAGACCGCCCGCGATTGCAATGTTCTTGAAGAAGTGAATGAACTGGTTCTGATCGCCGAGCTGATTGTGGAAGGCCAGCGCGGCAGCCACCGTGAACAGCGCCATGATGGCTGCCACGTAACGGGTCTTGAAGCCGGCAATCAGCGCAAGGCTGCCGAAGATCTCCACAACCACGGCCGCGATGTAGCCGAGTGTTGCAAAAGGCAAGCCGGCTGCATCGATCCAGGCAATGGTTGCCTCGGCGGAGCCCAGCTTGTTGAGACCGGAAAGCAGGAAAAGCGGTGCGATCAGAAAGCGCGCGGCAAGCGGAGCAAGACCTTCAAGGGACTTGTTCAGCGCACCGTCGGTGCCTTGTGCACCAGCAGTTACATCGAGATTAGCCATTGGATTTTGTCCTCATCTGTCAGGCGATCCCGATGACCGCCTCCTGTGAGACCAAGATATTGTTTATCTTAATTATGATAAGATCGATAATATTTGTCTATTTGTTCGTTAAAATTGAACAATACCCTTCGCCTGATCCTCTCTTCTTGTCATACCGGTTTGGCATCGCCAAGACCGGGACCCAGTACGCCGTGTCGATAATGCAATCCGCTAAACACAGCCAAGCGGATACTAGGTCCCGGCCTTGCGCTTCGCTCCAGCCGGGATGACAAGGAGGGTGTGCGCCACATCCCCTGCACACTGACGCCTCAGGGTGCACCTCGTGACATTGACTTTGTCGACGAGAGTGACCCCAAGGGACATCTAACCGCCCGACCCCGTCTCCTCTTTCCGGAACTTCACCGGCGGTGATTTCTCCGGCAACAGCCCGGCGCGGAATTTCTGCAGCACCACTTGCAGCAACAAACCGACCAGCAGCATGCGAATGAAGGAGCTGCGCGTTGCCCATTCCGGCGGCAGACGGTTGGTGAAGATCTCGGTGACCGACCAGAGCGTCCAGATGCTGAGCGCCCCCAGGATGGCGCCCCGGTTGTTGCCGGAGCCACCGGCCATCAGCATTACCCAGACGAGGAACGTAACCAGCAGCGGATCGGTTGCGGTCGGCGACAGGAAGCGGAAGTAATGCGCCGACAGGCCGCCGGCGATCCCCATCACCGCGCAACCGATCACGAAGGTCTGGATCCGGAATTTCTCGACATTCTTGCCGGCGGCAGCGGCCGACGTTTCATTGTCCCGGATGGCCCTGAGGCTGCGCCCCCAGGGACTGTCGTAAAGCCGGCTGGAGGCCAAATACACCAGCAACACCACCACCCAGACGAACCCGAGAAACACAACGTCGCTCATGCGGCCCGTTGCCAGATCGCCGAAGGGGCGCGGAATTCTGGAGAGCCCCAGACTTCCATTGGTGAGCCAGTCCTCGTTGACGATGACCAGCCGCAGGATCTCGGCAATGCCGATGGACGCCATGGCCAGGTAATCGCTCTTGAGCCGGACGCAGATCCTGGCAACAGCCCAGCCCGCCAGACCGGCAATGACGGCCGCCCCCAGAAGACCGATCGGCACAGGCAGACTGAACCCGCCAAGATGCTTGGACGAAGCGGCTGTCGTCAGGATGGCGGAGGAATAAGCGCCGACGCCATAAAAACCCGCAATCCCGGCATTGAACAAACCGCCCATGCCCCACTGGATGTTAAGCGCAAGACACAACAGGGCGTAGATCCCGCCCAGGATCAGCAGACTGACGAGATAGAAGAAGAGACCGGTCAGTTCCATCAGAGCAGCCTCCCCTTGAAGAGGCCCTGTGGCCTAAAGATCAGAAGCGCGATCATGCAGATGAAGGCCACGGCGGTTTTGTAGGACGGCGAGATCAGCGCCTCGTCCCCGATCCAGTGATAGGAGGAAAGCTCCTCGGCCAGACCGATGATGAAGCCGCCGGCCATTGCCCCCATGGGCTTGCCGATCCCGCCCAGGATCGCCGCGGCAAACATCGGCAGAAGCAGGTTCCAGCCGAGATTGGGATGCGCACTGGTGTTCAATGCGGCAAACGCGCCAGCAACCGCCGCCAGGGCCGCACCGATGATCCAGGTCCAGCGCACCACCTTTGCCGTATCCAGGCCCGAGACTTCAGCCAGTTCGGGATCATCGGCCACCGCGCGCATGGACCGTCCGGTGCGGGTCATGGTCAGGAAAAAATGCAGCAGCACGGCAATGACCGCTGTCGCCACAATTGCCTGCAGATGCAACACGGACACCCTTATCGTGTCGAACAAGACCAGTGGCGGCTTCACGCCGGATGAAAACACCTGGTTTTCAGAGCCCCAGACAAGCTGGATGACGGACCGGAACACAAGCGCAATGCCAAAGGAGGAAATCACCGTGTAGATCGTCGGCAGGGACCTGAGCGGCTGGTAGAAATAGCGGTCGACAAAAAGCGCGGAGACAATCGTCAGGGCCATACCAAAGGGGATCAGCAACAGCGGATTGACCGGCATGACGGCCGCGGCCGCCAGGATCCCGTAGGTGCCGAGCGTCATCAGATCGCCATGGGCAAAATGGGCAAAGCGCAGGATCCCGAAAATCATCGAGATGCCGACGGCGCCCAGCGCGTAGATGCTGCCTATGGTGAGCGCCGGAAACAGATAGAAATTGATGAACTCGATCACGCCGCGCCTCCAAGAAAGAGACGGCGGACATTTTCGTCAGCCAAAAGCTCCTGTCCGGTTCCGCTGACGTGATTGCGCCCCCCGACCAGAATATGGCCATGATCGGCAATCTGAAGCGCCTGGCGCGCGTTCTGTTCCACCATCAAGATCGTGATCCCGGTTTTGCGAATGTCGAGCAGCAGATCGAAGATCCGCTCCAGATAAGCGGGGGAAAGACCCGCCGTGGGTTCGTCCAGAAGGACCAGCTTGGGCTCGCACATGAGGGCGCGGCCCATGGCGACCATCTGGCGCTGACCGCCCGAGAGTTCCCCAGCAGGCTGTTTGAGCTTGTCCCTCAGGTCCGGAAACAGGGTCAGCACCTTGTCGAGTGTCGCTCCCTTGTCTTTCGGCGGCGCGGCATAGGTCCCGACATCCAGGTTCTCGGCAACCGACATGGTCGCAAACACGTTTTTGGATTGGGGCACCGCTGAAACGCCCAGCGGCACAAGCGCCGAGGTTTTGGCACCGGTGAGGTCCCTGTCTCCAAGACGGATCGACCCTGCAGAGAGTTCTGTCAGCGCAAAGATTGTCTTCAGCAAGGTCGACTTGCCTGCCCCGTTCGGCCCCAGAATGACGGCAATCTCGCCAGGCTCGACCGCCAGAGAAATGTCCTCGATGATCGGAGGGCCACCGTAGCCGGCGGTCACCCCCATAACCGTCAGCTGCTCCGTCATATCTGGACCTCGTATTTGCCGCCGCCGAAATAGGCTTCGATCACGCGCTCGTCGTTGCGCACGTCTTCCACCGTTCCCTCGGTCAACAGGGTGCCCTGGGCCATGACCAGAACGTGGTCGCAAAGCTTCGAGACATAGTCGAGATCGTGTTCGATCAGGCAGAAGGTGAGCCCCCGCTCCCGGTTCAGCATCAGGATCTTGTCCGCCAGTTTGCCCAGCAGCGTCCGGTTGATGCCGGCGCCGATTTCATCCAGCAGGATGATCTTGGGATCACGCATCAGGGCCCGGCCAAGCTCGACGAGTTTCTTCTGCCCGCCCGACAGGTTGCCGGCCTGCTCGTCAATGACATGTTCCAGTTCCAGGAGCTTGATCGTTTCGCGCGCCCGGTCATAGACCGCCCGCTCCTCGGCGGCAAAACGGCCGCGCCGGAAAACGACATTGAAGACATTTTCCCCCTCGGGCGCGGCCGCCGCTGCCATCAGGTTTTCAAGCACCGAGAGCCGGTCGAATTCATGCGGGATCTGGAACGTGCGCGCGAGGCCCGCCGCTGCCCGCTCGTGGGGTTTCAGCCGCGTGATGTCGTGCCCTTCCAGCAGCACCCGGCCGGAACTGGGCCGGATCGCCCCGGCAATGACGTTGAAGGCCGTTGTCTTGCCCGCACCATTGGGCCCGATCAGACCGGTGATGCGGCCTGCGCCGATGTCGAAGCTTGCCTGGTCAACCGCCCGCAAACCGCCGAAATCGACGCAGATCTTGTCCAGCTGGATCACGAGTTATTCGACAATCGCGATCTGCTTGTAGCCATCGCCATCGACGACGAACTTGCCTATGTAACCGCCGACATCGCCATTGGCGTCGAACTCGGCAGCACCGCTGGCACCGTCATAGTCGATGTCCTTGCCGGCCTTGATCAGCGCGACGGCCTTTTCCCATTCACCCGGACCAACCTTTTCACCCGGTGCCATGGCAACATCCCGCAGGGCCTGAGCCATGGCCGCACGATCGGTGGAGCCGGCCTTTTCAATCGCCAGCAACGCCAGGAAGGTTGCATCATAGGTCTGGTCGACAAACGCCTTGTCCGCGCCTTCGCCATATTCGGCGTTGAAGGCATCATGCAGGGTCTTCTGGGCCGGATTTTCCGCCGGTGACGTCGGCGAGGAGAAGAAAGAGGTCTTCAACGCGTCCGCTCCGACATTTTCAATCAGGAGCTCATCCCGCAGACCGTCGGTGCCGACGAACTTGGTGAATAGCCCGCCTTCAATCGCCTGGCGCACGATCTTGCCGCCACTATCGCCGGCATAGGCGATCACCACGAGTGCTTCCGGCTCTCCCTTGGCGAGACTTGCCAGTTCCGAGCGATAGGAGTCCTTCTTTTCCTCGTGTTTGTTGGCTGCGGTGATCTTGCCGCCCGCGGCTTCATAGGCGGCCTGGAAGGTCTGGCCGATGCCGACGCCATAGTCGTTGTTGACATAGGTGAGCGCGACATTGTTCAGGCCTTCTTCCAGAACCATCTTGGCCAGGATTTCCCCCTGATAATTGTCGGAGGGCACAATGCGGAAGACCAGGCCATCGTCTTGCAGGTCGGTCATGGCCGGTGACGTTGCCGTCGGCGAGATCTGGGCGACGCCGGCCGGAATGATCGCCGCTTCAGCCGCTGCAATCGTGGTGCCCGACATCAAGGAGCCCATGACAATAGGTACGTTCTCGATGTTGACGAGTTTCTGCGCGGCATCCACCGCACCCTGGGCGGTGCCGGTGGTGTCGCCATAAACCGCGACAGCGTTGCCACCCAGCAGGCCACCCTGGTCGTTGACATGCTTGACCGCGAGGTTGGCCGCGTTCTGGAGCGGCGGAATGAAGTTGGCAATCGGTCCGGTAATGTCCATCAGGATGCCGATCTTGGTGTCATCGGCCTGAGCCGCAGTACCGGCCCCCATCAGGGCAGCGGCTGCCACGAAAGTCATCAGTCTGTTCATGCTGTCATCCCCTCTTACACACTTGCTCGTTCACGCCTGCACGGTTTGCTCATTCCTCCTCGGCAAACTTTCTTCCTGCAGGATTTCCGTCTCGAACCGGCCCGGCAAACTGACTTCCAGCAGCTCAAGGTCGGTCGTTGCGCCCGTGTATCTGGTCGCCAGTTTCGGCGGGATCACAAAGGCGTCTCCGGCAGTCAGGCGGAAAGGGTCTTTGCCCTCGCCCTCAAGGGTCATCTCGCCTGCCAGCACAAAGTTGAACAGAATGTCGCCGTGATGGCGCGTCCAGGGGGCCTCTTCCCCCGTCGGCCGCGCCACCATTACGGAGGCGACACCCTGGGTGTTGTCGCAAATGGTCGTGTCCCGCGCCTCGAAGCCCGGTACGCGAAACGGCCTGAACGTGCCGTCCTTTGCCAGATTATGCACGAATTTCTGGCCCTGCCATTCCCGGTCGGGACGCTCATGCGGCGTCGGCAGGGTCATGTCGTGATCGATTTCGGTAATGTGCTCCGCCGGAACGCCGATCTCGACCACCTCGATCCCGTCCGCCGCATGCATGACCCGGTGGCGGATTTCCGGCGGCTGGATGAAACAGTCCCCGGCCGTCAGCCGGCGCATGCCGCCCTGGTCTTCGTAAAGAACATCCACCCAGCCACGCACGCAGAAGATCAGCTGAAACCCAACCTTGTGGAAATGGACCATGTCCGGCACAGGACCATCCGGCACCCGGATATGCGATGCGATCATCGCACCACCCAGCCGTGTCGGCACCAGATCGCGGTATTCCATGCCTGCGCGCCCGATCACCCAGGGAGCCTGGTCCGCCAACCGGCGCACCACAAAGGCGTGCTCGGTCTCCGGCAGAACCAACGGCGGGTTCAGTTCATCGATTTCAACACGCGTGCCATTGGGCGCGACCAGCAACCGGTCTCCATCGGCAAAACCATCCGGGTCTTCGGTCAGAATTCGCAAGGTCCCCGGACCTTCCGGCGCTCCTTTTTCGACCCGAACACGCAGGCCGTGACCTGAAAAGACCGCGATTTCCGGATTGTCGGCCGGATAGATCATGTCCAGCCGCATCTTCAGAACCCTGGTGAAGAACGGCAGGTCCTTCGCCAGGTCTTCGGTCGGCAATCGTATCTCGGCACGGGTTTCCGTCATGTCGCTCTCCCCCTTCGATCCCCTTGTCACCCTGCCTTGGCAGGTGCAGCGGCTTTGTCTTTTTGTGCCGCCTCATGGGCGGCGAGATAGGCTGCCTCGCCATCAAAGACGAAGCGTAGAATTCTGTCGGACGCGGCCACGGCATCCCGGCGGCAGAAAGCCTCGTAGAGACGCGCATTGCCTTCGACGATCAGCGGGTGATTGTCGCCATCGGCAAAGGTCATCAGGCGCACAGCCTGGACCTGGGTCATGTAGCGCTGCAGGGCCTTGCGCAAGGAACCGTTCGGCACCGCATCGATCCAGCCGTTTCGGAATATCTCACAGGCGCGAAACAGCCGCTCCGCGTCTCCCACCGCCATGGCGGACCGCGCGTCGTTCAGCGTTTCACCCAGCGCGGCCAGCTCCGTTTCCGAGAACGCCTGCGCCGCCAGAGCCGCCGCACGGGGTTCCAGCAGCCGGCGCAGATCAAAAATCTCGAGAATTTCCTGATGATCGAGCCGCGGAAGGACAAACCCGCGCGTCGTCGGCTCCAGATAGCCCTCATGCGCCAGACGCATCAGGGCATCCCGGGCAGGCATGCGCGAGACACCAAACTCCGCCGCAACGGCCGTGTCGACCAAACGCACGCCCTGCACCAGTTCACCGCGCTGAATGCGCCCCATCAGAACGTCATGGATCTGAGCGCTGGTGCTTTGCCCGCTTGAAGGCGCCGGGTCGGCTTTGTTGGATGTCATAACCAGCTAGCTTTCATCAAGTCAGGCGCAAAACCGTATACAGTAAAAGTCAGGAGTCCGTGGCTTCGACCTTTAATTTCAGCCAAAAATCGCAAACCTGAAATCCTTTAAGCTTGAACTATTGTCAAAATTGTATACGAATAATCCCCTACGGGTCAACAGTCTTAACAACGCCCATGACGTCGAATTCGAACGGCGTGACAACCAAATAGCGGCGGAACCATCGGGGGGATCATGAGCACCAGAAAAGACGGCTATTTCCTCTATCATTCGATTGGCCAGTATCCGGAGAAGGAAGCGGATCTCGCTGCAGCAATGACAGACCTTGGTGCAGTGTGGAGCGCCTCAAACGACCGGCAATGGCCTTATCTTCTGGGCAAGCGCGCAGAGTTCATTGATCTTTGGCGACAGCTGCTTGGCGCACCGTCCGGATCGGTCACGACCTGCGAGAATGTCACGCAAGGCGTGCACATGTTTCTGACCGCCCTGCCCGAAAATCGGCTCAAGGGTCAAAAGGTACTGGTGGGGGAAGACTGCTTTCCGTCAAACCATTTTCTCCTGACCCGCCTGCAGGATCGCTTCGATTTTGACCTGGTCACAGTTCGGGCGCGCCAGGGGGCGGATTGGGTCGCCGACGAGGACATGATTGCCGAATGGGACAGTGACGTTGCCTTTGCCCTGATCACCTGGGTCAGTTCGACAACTTCGCACCGGGTCAACCTGGAAAATCTCGTGTCTCATGGACGCGCCAAGGGCAGTCTGATCGGCGTCGACATCACCCAGGCCGCTGGATTGCTGCCTTTCTCGGTCGCGGCGCCCGAGGTTGATTTTGCCGTCTCGACCAGCCTGAAATGGATGTGCGGTACACCAGGCGCAGGCGCGTTCTATGTTCACCCGGATCTGATCCCGGAGTGCAAGCCGGAGCTGCGCGGCTGGTTCAGCCAGGACAACCCGTTCAACTGGGACATCGACGCCTTCGACTACGCGCCGGATATCCGGCGCTTCGACAATGGCACGCCGGCCATTTTGCCCGCTGCTGCAACGGTCCCGGCGCTCAAGTGGCACAGGGATGCCGACACAGATGCCATCCTGGCACATAACAGGCGTCTTTCGGATCTGCTGATTGCCGGCATTGACGACATCGGACTGAAGCTTCTCACGCCGCGCGCTGAACAGGAGCGCGGTGGCAGCCTGATGATTTCGCTCGGCGCTGACGCGGAGGCAGGCCGTGCACTGGACGATCTTGGCAGGGCCGGCTTTTCCGCCGACACGCGCGGCGCCACACTGCGCTTGTCTCCGGGCGTCCAGACGACGGAAGAGGCCTGCCGGGAAGTGCTCGAGGTTCTGAAATCATCGGTGAGCGCTGCCGTTTGAGGTTGCTCCGCAACTTTCTGTTTGGGTACCGCAGAGCCCCCCTCGGGGCTGCCTCTCAAAGAGCCCGGGGTAAAGCGCCGATCCTTCGAGACGCCGCTAAAGCGGCTCCTCAGGATGAGGCTGGAGTGAACAGCAGCCCTCGGTTGCTTAAGAGAGCAACACTCATTCGTGTGAAGCTGCATTTGCCGGATTGAGCAGGCTGTTCCACAAACTGAAACCTCATCCTGAGGAGGGCCGACGGCCCGTCTCGAAGGATCGGCCACACACACCAACTCCCCTTCTACCGCACCCCGGTCAGGCAAAGCACTGACCGGGATGACGATGGAAAAGGCCTTACTCTACTTCTGCAAAACTCGCCACGGTCTTCAAGGCGCCGTCGAGATCGGTGCCCTTCTCGTCCTTCAACGCGGCCTCCCGCAAACGCGCTACCCATACCGGCCCATCCTCGCGGCTTTCCACCATCCGCGCGCCGGCCAGCACCTTGTCGAACTTTGAAAGACCTCTGGCATGGGTGTCGGAATAGCCCTTGATCAGACGGCGGCATTTCAGAATTTCAACGGCCATGGCGTAGCGGTCCGGCAGATAACCGGACACCATCTTGAGCCAGTCCTCCAGGTGGTCCTGCTCCATTTTATGGCGCAGGGTCTTGAGGCGCCAACCGCGCATGCCGCCAAGGATGTACAGCATCGCGAAACCACGCAATCCGTCGGCGCGCATTCGCCTGCCGCGGTTGAACCAGCGGTCGATGCGCGCCATCCAGGCCGGGTCGCGCTCCAGCCGACTGCCCAGCTTGACCGGCAACAGGCCAACGATCTCTTCGGCACGTGGATGAAGATAGTCCGTCAGACGCAGCAGCTTGCCATCGTCGATCCGCATTTCCTGATTGATGCGTTCGAAACGCTGCGGCCGTGTTTTCAGGTCGGCAACGCGAATGACGTCGTCATAGGCCATCGCATTGGCAATGTATTTGGCAGCTTCCCTTGAAAGCTCGAAGCCATGCTCTGCATCATCCTGCCGAACCAGAGCCTCCAGCCGGTCCAGATATTCGCTGCCATAAGCTACATCCTGAAAATCGACCACTTTTTGCAGCCCGGCACGCGCCATCTCCTGGGCAGGTTCGGGAAGCGCAACAATCCGGGCTTGCAGACTGGCATAGGCGGCACGGCTTTTCTCCGGCCCGGTCGGTTCGAGGATCTGCGGTTCCGGTGCGGTTTTCTCTTCCGGCTGCTCGGGCTCGCCCTTCCTGGCCAGCTCGTAGCCGGCCGCGAAGGCACGCAGGCTGGCCTCAACGCCCTTGCCACCGGCGCGAATAGCCTCTTCGAAGGCTTCCCGCCTGAACGGCAGTGCCTCGGATCCGGCAAGCGCACCGAAGAGCGATGCTGAAATCACGGACCCGACCTTGAGCGCCGCTGCATCCATGTCCGCCATGACCAGTTTCTGGGCGGCGAGTTCAGCGGCGGCCTTCACCTCTTCGGAGGACGCCATGCCATCGCCGGGCACGGTTTTCTCCGACACCGCCAGCATGCGATGGGTGGAGGCGATCAGCGTGGTCCGATCCGGCGTCACGAAGCCCCGCATTATCGCGCGGCCCGTTTCCATCATTTCCGCCGCGATGGTGATGTCAACGTCACCGGCTGAGGGAGCCAGCGAAAAGACCGGTGAGACCACGTCTCCCGGTGCCATTTCGATGTAGTAGATCGTGGCCCCGGTCCTTTGCGCCACCCCGGCGACGCTGGTCGCCTGGCAGTGATAACCTTCAGCGCGTGCCAATCCCTCGATCCAGTTGGTGAGCACACCGCCCCCCTGGCCACCGACAGCCAGGATCGCGATTTTCAGGATCCCTTCAAGCGCGGGATCGGTCGGCTGCCCCTCCAGGGGAAGTGCCAGGGACATCAGACCTCCTCCGCGCTGAAAGTCAGACGACGACCTGCGCGGCGCGTCTGCAGCCAGGCAATCACCTTCTGACGCAATCCGGCAAACCAGCTCTCAAAGCCACCCGGATTGTGAACCACGTTCGCCTCGTAAAAGGAGGGGCAGAGGATCGCGGCGTCGGCGACCTCGCCACAATTGCCACAGCCGACACAGGACTGGTCGATATGCGCGACGGGATCGTCTCGCAAGGGATCGTCCAGCTTCTTCAGCGACAAGGACGGGCAGCCCGACAGGCGAATGCAGGCGTGATCGCCCGTGCACACATCCTGATCCACCCCGAAGCGCGGCACCTCCACCCGCGTGCCGCCGGCAATCGCCTTGTTGCGCAGAGGCTTTTCGCGGCGCTGCCGGTTGAGCATGCACTCCGAAGACGCCACGATCACCTTTGGCCCGTCATAGTCGGTTGTCAGCGCTTCGCGGATGGTCGCCCGCATCTGCGTGACGTCATAGGTCCGGTCAATCTGTCGGATCCATTTGACACCCGCGCCTTCCAGCGCCTTGGTGATCGGATTGTTGGTGGACTTGGACTTGTTGCGCGCCCGGCTGGAGGGAATGTCCTGGCCGCCGGTTGCTGCCGAATAGTAATTGTCAACGATGATGGCAACGCTGTCGGACTTGTTGAAGACCATGTTGCCGATCGAGGAACTGAGGCCGTTGTGCCAGAAACCGCCGTCGCCCAGGATCGAGATCGCCCGTTTCTCGCCACCACCATCAAAAGCCGCGTTGGAGGCCGGACCAAGGCCATAGCCCATGGTCGAGCCGCCAATCTCGAATGGCGGCAGGCAGGCGAAGAGATGACACCCGATGTCGCCGGTGATCTGGTGCTGACCGACTTCCTGCTCCACCAGCTTCAGCGAGGCGAAAATCGGGCGTTCCGGACAGCCTGTGCAAAAGCCGGGTGGCCGGATCGGCACGGTCTGGCTGAGATCGGGAAGCTCCGGCTTGGGCGCATTGGGCGCCAGAACCTTGCCGGGCAACAGATCCGGTGCATGCTTGCGAACAAAAGCATCGAGACCGTCCAGCATGATCTGGCCGGTGTATTCGCCGGCTTTCGGAAAGATGCCCTTGCCTTCGAGTTTTGTTGTTCCCCCGGCCTTGTAGAGCATGGCTCCGAGTTGCTGCTCGATGAACTCCGGCTGCCCTTCTTCGACCATCAGGACGGCGTCCTTGCCAGTGCAGAAGTCAAGCAGGTCTGACTGAACCAGAGGATAGGTTACGTTCAGCACATAAAGCGGCACGGACGTGTTGCCGCTGATATCGGCGAGACCGAGCCGCTGCAGGGCACGGATGACGCTGTTGTAGAAGCCGCCCGGGCAGATGATCCCGACCTTGCCATTGTCCGGTCCGAACCGCTCGTTGAGCTTGTTGTCCAGGATGAATTTTTCGGCCGCCGGCCAGCGGTTGTCGACCTTGTCATGTTCATGCGCATAGGACATGGGCGGCAGGACCACCCGCTTGAAATCGCGCATGGGGTTGGCCAGAGCATCGCGGACCGAAAGCGGAGGCGGCACGTTGTCGCTTGTTTCAAAACTGCCGGTCACGTGACAGGACCGGATCCGCACCATCAGCATCACCGGTGAATTGCTTGCCTCCGACAGGGCAAATCCGTCGCCGACGGACTTGACGATCGAGGTCAGGTTCGGACGCGGATCGAGCAGCCAGAACTGGGATTTCATGGCAAAGGCGTAGGACCGCTCCTGCATGATCGAGGAGCCTTCGCCATAGTCCTCGCCCACGATGACCAGAGCTCCGCCATTGACCCCTGACGAGGCAAGGTTGGCCAGCGCGTCGGAAGCCACATTGACCCCAACCGAGCCCTTGAACGTGACCGCACCACGAATGGGATAATGCACGGAGGCCGCCAGCATGGCCGCGGCTGCGGCCTCCGAGGCATTGGCCTCGTAGCGGATGCCGAGCTCGCCCATCAGGTCCTCGGCATCGGCCAGCACGTCCATCAGATGGGAGATCGGTGCGCCCTGATAGCCGCCGACGTACCCGACACCGTTTTCCAGAAGCGCCTTGGTGATGGCCAGTATGCCTTCACCGGTAAAGGTGTCGCCGGTGCCTTTGCGAAGATGCTCAACCTCGGCCTTGAACGACCTTTCGGCCATCGGCTCCTCCCTCGAAACTCACGTCATATCGGGTGCTTGCGCACGTTCTTCAAAATGGTCTGCAAGGTGGCCACGAAGGCGCGCTGCTCGGCCTCGTCGATGCCCTTGAACATCGCCTGGTAGGCACTTGCAAGATGCGGCCAGAGCTGCTCATGCGTGTCGCGTCCCTTGTCGGTCAGATGGACGCGGACAGCCCGACTGTCCTCCTTGTCTGTCACCCGCCGCACCAGCCCGTCGCGTTCCAGCGCATCCAGTGCCCGGCTCAGCGTCGACACCTCCACGATGGCATAAACGGACAGATCCCGGATCAGCAGTCCGTCGATCACGGACAAGACGGCGAGAGACCGCATCTTGGGCGTGGTCAGCCCGAGCTTGGCCATTTCATCGCGCAGGGCAGCATTGTAGCGCCCCATGATGCGGTTCATCAGATAAGGCGGAAAGTTCTCAAGTCCGATTTCACCGAGCCGCGGCACGCGCTCGTCTTCAATCGCCTCTGCCGTCCGATCTTCCTCGTTCATGCACCCATCCGCTTTGCCAGATTGTAGCCGGATCCGCCGCCAAGCCCCGGACCGGGATGCGTCGAAGCCCCGATCTGGTGAAGGTTGCGGATTTGGGTGGCGCTATTAACGGACTGGGCCAAGGGGCGCCAGATGAAAAACTGGTCGATGCTGCAGGCTCCGCCATAGGGATCGCCGCCGACCAGATTGATGTTGAGGTCGTTGAGATCCGCCGGAGAATAAGCCCGCCGGGCCAGTTTGATCTCATCGAAATTCCGGATATGCCGCCGCAAGATGTCCTCCAGCCGATCGGCGAAGGCTTCGCGTGTCGCCTCCGTCCAGTTTGGTGCGGTCTGGATTACGCTTGCAGCGTCGCCCTTGATCACCCGTGGCGCATCCGGCACCTGCAGCCACAGCAGGGCTTTGCCTTCCGGGACACGCGTCGGGTCGAGCCGATGCGGCTGGCCGACACAAATTGTCGGTGTTTCCGGCAGCAGGCCGCGCTCTGCCTCGTTCGCGGATTTCGAAACACTGTCAATGCCATCCGCCAAATGGATCAGGGCAACGTCCTCCAGCCCCGCCGTAATCCAGTCCGGATCGCCATCCAGCGCATAATGCAGCTGAAAATTGCCGCGCCCATAACGGTAGGTGGCAGCGCCGGGGGCAGCCTCCTCATCATCAAGCAGGCGTCCATAAAGCTGGGTTGGGGTGACCGAAGCGATGACCGATTGCGCCTTTATGGTCTCGCTATCTGCCGTCCTGACACCGACCGCCTTGCCGTCTTTCACAAGGATCCGATCGACATCCGCACCGGTGCGGATGGTCCCGCCCTTCGCCTCGATGAGCTTTCGAAAGGCTTGCGGAACGCTTGCCGATCCACCTTTGGCAACGGGCGCGCCGGCGGCCTCCAGGGCAAAGGCAATGACCCGCCCCATCTGTCCGGAATACGTGCTTTCGGGTGTCAGGCCCGTGTGCAGAACCCAGGGCGCCCAAAGGGCCTGCAGGGTTTCACTCTTGTAGCCAGTTTCCAGCCAGCCTCTTGCCGGCTGCAATGCGGTTCCGAACCAGGCCTTCAGGCCGGTCAGACCCAGCTTCCAGGCCTGACCGACCATCAGGCGCGCCATCTTCACCGACCAGAGCGGGTTTCCGAGCAGGGCAAAGAGAAACTCGGCATCCGCCTCGACACCGCCGACATCGGCGGCATGTTGCAGCCCGTCGCCCGCCGAAAGCGCGTCAAAGGCGGCAATGTTCCGGCTCCGGTCCATAGACAAGACAGCCACCTCGCCTCCAGGCCGCAAAACGGCCGTCGGATGATTGCCATGGCAGAATTCCAGTCCGTGTTTGCCAAGATCCTCGGCCAGTTCCGCATAGGACGGCGACGTCAGAAACAGAACGAAGGTCGCCGCCATGACATCGTGGTGATAGCCGGGCAGCGTGATTTCTTCCGTGCGCATGCAGCCGCCAAGCCGATCGGACCGCTCCAGCACAAGAACGGGCTCGCCCCGGCGCGACAGCATTGCTGCCGCGACGAGGGCATTGATGCCCGAACCGATAATGACATGCGGAGCGGTCACGGTGTCTGCCTCACGCCTTGGGAACGAGTGCCAGGGCGCGGATCGGACTGCCGGTTCCGCGTTCGATTTTCAGCGGCGCGGCGATCAGGATTGCCCCCTTGGCCGGCAGCTTGTCCAGGTTGGCAAGCGAGGCCAGTCCAAAGCAGTTGTCCCGGTGCAGAAGATTATGCGCCGGATAAGGAGGCTCCATCCCCCCTGCCTGTCCGGCATCAGTCCCGATGCATTGGCTGCCCCAACCGACAATCTTCTTGGACAGCAGGTATTCGATGGCATCCGGCGTCGGACCGGGACTGTGCGGCCCGGTGTCATCTGTGTTCAGGAACAGCGCCTCGTCATGGGCGCGTTTGTCCCAATCCGTGCGCATGACAACCCATTCCCCCTCGCCGATCTCGCCATGTTCGGCTTCCCAGGCCTTGATCAGGTCCGCAGTCAGAAGAAAATCCGGATTGTCGAGGCTCTCCTGCGAACAGTCGATGACGTTCACGGGCGCCACAAGACGCTGTACATCGAGTGTGTCAGTAAAGCCGTCGTCATAGTCCTTGCCGGTGATCCAGTGATGCGGCGCATCGAAATGGGTTCCGGAATGCTCGCCCAGCACCATCCAGTTCCAGGCAAAAAACGGCCCGTCTGAATCATATTCGCTGATCTTGTGAATTTCGACCTTCGGCGTCGCCTTGGCGAAATCCGGCGGCAACTGAATGATCGGCGTGCTCGGTCCCAGGACGCCCGTGCAATCCACCACTTCCACCTCTCCGGACAGGAGCTTGGCTCCGAGCCCGCCGAGTGCGTTCTCTGCAGACATGATGTGTTCCCTCTGTACCTCTGCGGCCTGTCGGCTCGTTGTTGCAATTCGATGCTAGACAGATTTATTTGTATTTGCAATTATCTTCTTCGTCAGCGGAGGGGAAGAGCGTGACTGAGACCTTGGACAGCATCATTATCGGCAGCGGGCACAACAGCCTCGCCTGCGCTGTCCACCTGGCGGCTCGCGGCTGGAAGGTCGGTGTTTTCGAGCGCGCGGCAGAACCAGGTGGCGCGGTCAAGACTGGCGAATATACGCTTCCCGGTTTCCGTCACGACTGGGCCGCCATGAACCTGTCGCTCTTTGCCGGCTCGGCTTTTTTTAAGGAATATGGCGAAGATCTGGGTAGGAGCGGACTTGAATTTGCGCCGGTAGCCAATTGTTTTTCTTCCGTCTTTCCGGATGGCAGCTGGCTCGGCGTCAGCAATGACCTGGAAAAGACGGCACAGCGTATCGCCGCCGAAAATGCGCTGGATGCCGAAACATGGCGCTCCCTGACGGCCGAATTTCCGGCGCGCGCCGAGGGCCTGTTCGGCCTCCTGGGTGGTCCGGCGAAAAAACGTGCATTTGCATATATATTGTTCAAAGAGTGGCGCCGGAGCGGCACCGGCGGGGTGATGGATCTCGGCCGCTTCCTGCTGGCATCGCCAAGAGACTGGCTGAGCGAGACCTTCGTCTCTCCCAAGGTGCGCGCCCTCCTGGCCGCTTGGGGCATGCATCTTGACTTTGCACCCGATATTTCTGGCGGCGCAGTCTTCCCCTACCTGGAGGGCATGGCCAACCAGGCTTTCGGCATGGTCCTTGGCAAAGGCGGCGCAGATACGATCACCAGGGCGATGACCGCAACGTTGGAGAAAAACGGCGGCTCGATAACCTGTGATGCCGAGATCACACGCGTTCTGATCGAAAATGGACAGGCCATTGGTGTCGAGCTGTCCGACGGTCGACAGGTAATGGCAAAAAAGGCCGTGATCGCCAACGTTGCGCCGGCGGCCCTTGCCAGGCTCACCGGCGCGACCGGAAACAAACGCTATGACAGCGGCCTGAAGACCTCGATCCATGCGCCGGGCACCATGATGATCCACCTCGCGATGGAAGACCTGCCCGACTGGACGGCGTCTGAGGACCTCAAGACCTTCGCCTATGTGCATCTTGCCCCCGATCTGGACCAGATGGCACGGACTTATACGCAAGCGCAGGCCGGCTTGTTGCCTGATGAACCAGTGGTCGTCTGCGGCCAGCCGACCGCCATTGATCCAAGCCGTGCCCCGGACGGCAAGCACGTGCTCTGGCTTCAGGTCCGCATGGCCCCCGGCACGATCAAGGGAGATGCAGCTGGCCAGATCACGGCGACCGATTGGGAAAGCGCGGCCGAACCCTTCGCCGAACGTGCCCTTGATCTTCTCGAACGCTATGCGCCTGGCGCTCGAGCCAGGATCCTCGGCCGTCATATCGTGACACCCGCCATGCTGGAGGCGGACAATCCCAACCTGGTCGGAGGAGACCAGATCTGCGGGAGCCATCACTTGACCCAGCATTTCCTGTTCAGGCCCGTTCGCGGTTTTGCCGACGGCACCACTCCGGTTGGAAACCTTTTCCATACCGGAGCCGCCGTCTGGCCTGGTGCAGGCACCGGCGCCGGGCCCGGATATCTGCTCGCACAAAAACTTGCCGGATAGCGACAAAAGAAACGCACCGGCTCCAGAGACACGATGGGGAACAACATCATGAAGCTTACAAGACGAACGCTTTTACAAACTGCAGCGGCAACAGGCGTCCTGACCGCTGTTGGCACACCGGCCCTGGCCCAGGGCATCGAAGAACTGGTGATTGCCTACAATGTCAATCTGCCGAGCTGGGATCCGACGGTCGGTCCGTCGGCCGTCAATCCGACGATCCAGGGAATCTACCAGTCCGTCTTCGACATGTTCATTCATCAGAACCCGGATCTGAGCTTCGGCTCCGGCATTCTGACCGAGTGGGGCTGGAACGAGGACAAATCCAGGATCTGGATGGATGTGCGCGAAGGTGTCACCTGGCACAATGGCGACCCTTTGACGCCGGAAGACATCGTCTGGTCGCTGGAGCGGGCGGGCAATGCAGACACCGGCAATCCGATCCAGTTCATCTGGGGCAAGATCGGCAATTTCAGTGTCGAGGGAAACCGGATCACCGCCGACGTCAAGGAATACGAGCCGACCATCTTCAAGTGGATGAGCTTCCTGACGGGCTACGTGCTGCCGAAGAAGTACTACGAGGAAGTCGGTGCGGATGGCTTTGAGGCCGCGCCCGTCGGAACCGGTCCCTATATGGTGGACAAGTTCGAGCGCAACGCCTTCGTGCGCCTGAAGGCCAATGAGAAGTACTGGGGCGGGGCTCCGGAGTTCAAGACGGTGACCATCAAGTTTGTCACAGATGCCTCCAGCCGCACCTTCGAGGTCATGTCCGGCAATGCGCATGTGACGCTGGAAATGCCTTATGAGGAATTCGACCGGCTGAAGGAACAGGACGGCCTTGTCGGAACCGCCGCCCCGATCTCGGATATCGGAATGATCTTCATCAACGATGTCGAACCGATGAACGACCCGAATGTGCGCAAGGCCATGGCGCATGCCATTGACAAGAAGACCATCATCGAACGGCTCCTGTCGAATTACGGCGTCGCCATCGACACCCTGCAGACCCCTGATTACACCGCTTTCGATTCCTCGATCACGGTGCCCTATGACCCGGACAAGGCCAAGGAGCTGCTGGCGGCCTCCGGCTACGGTCCGGACAATCCGGTCACCTTCCGGATCCAGACAACGCGCGGCTTCAAGCCCAAGGATTATGAAATCATCCAGGCAATCGTCGGGCTCTGGCGCAAGGTCGGCATCGAGGCCGAGATCGAGGTTTACGAAATCGCCAAGCACTATGAACTGCGCGCGGCCGATACACTGGCCCCTGCCGCCTTCTACAATTGGGGCAATGCCATTGGCGACCCGACAACCTCGACCGGTTTTGCCATGTTTGGCCCCTCACCGCATTCGGTCTGGGACGGAGAAGATCTGATGCAGAAGATCCTGCCGCTCTGGGGTGAGGCCGACGAGGACAAGCGCATTGCCGGCTGGAAGGAGGTCGACCGGTTCATCGCGGACAACGCGCTGGTCATTCCGCTGATCCAGTATGTGCAGCCGATCCTGCATTCGGATCAGGTCAAGGTCACGCCTCATGCCTCTGGTGCCCTGTTGCCCCACCTGATGACGCGTTCTTAACTTCGCCTGCGCCGCAGCGCCCAGCTGTTCCAGCTTCCCGGGGCGCTGCGGCGGCTTTTTGATCCGATATCGGGCCACATCACCATGCAGATCGTGCGCGCGTTGCTGACGCGTTTCGCCACCACGCTGGTCACCCTTCTGGGGGCCGCCATCATCGTCTTTGTCGTCATTCGTGTCGTTCCCGGCAACCCGATTGCCATGATGCTGCCGCCTGGCGCAAGCGATGCCGACATTGACCGTCTGAAAGCCCTCTATGGCCTCGACAAGAGCATCCTGGAGCAATTTGTGATCTGGATCGGCAATGTCGTTCAGGGGGACTTCGGCACCTCGATCACACTGCGTCAGCCGGTTTATGACCTTGTGATCGGACGCCTGCCGGCCACGCTGGAGCTGTCGATCCTCGCCCTGTTGATCGCAGTTCTGATGGGCGGCGCCGCCGCACTGACGGCAACGCTTTATCGGGGCACGAAGATCGAAGGCGGCATTGATGTCACCGGCGGCATCGCTCTGTCATTGCCGGACTTTCTCTGGGGCCTGGCGCTGATCCTGCTCTTCGGCGTGCTCTGGCCGCTGTTTCACATTTCCGGGCGGGTCTCCCCTTCCCTCGGTTTTGAGTTCACCTCAAACTTCTACCTCTTCGAGGCCCTCCTGCGTCTGCGCTTCGATGTGGTTGGCGACCTGATCGGTCACATGCTGATGCCGGCGCTGGCGCTTGCCATCCCGCTTGCCGCCATCATCCTGCAGCTGCTCAAGCAATCCCTGAAAGAATGCATGCACGACGACTACATCACCCTGGCGCGCACCAAGGGCTATTCGGAGACCTCGATTATCCTGAAGGACGCGCTGCCAAATGCCATCCTGCCGACCCTGACGCTGATCGGTGTCCAGTTCACCTTCCTGATCGGCGGCACGGTGATCATCGAGCGGCTGTTTTCCTATGAAGGGCTCGGCAACATGGCTATCGATGCGGTGATCAATCGTGATCTGCCTCTGATCCAGGGCATCGTTCTGGTGTTCGCGCTGCTGTTTACACTCGTCAATCTGGTCGTCGACATGACCTATGCCGCTCTTAATCCGAGGCTGCGCCATGCTTGACGCCAGAGCACATGTCCGCCGTTTGCCCGGTCTGCGCCTTTGGCTGAGCGGAGGCTGGCTGACCCTCCTTGTCCTGGCCGCCATCTTCGCCCCCCTGATCAGTCCCCATGACCCGCTGGCCCAGGATCTCTTTGCCGGGCGACTGCCGCCGGTCTGGGAACAGGGCGCCGACCCGGCCTATCTGCTGGGCACGGACAGCCTGGGCCGCGATCTCCTGAGCCGCATGCTGTATGGTGCCCGCGTGGCCCTGATCGTGGCGCTGGTGGCCGGCACGCTGACCTGCCTGATCGGATCGGCACTTGGACTGATTGCCGGCTATTTCCGGGGCTGGGCCGATCTGGTGATCTCGCGCCTGATCGACATCTGGATGGCCTTCCCGCCTGTGCTCTTTGCCATCCTCCTCATAGCCGTCATCGGCACCGGCCTGACCTCCGTGATCGTCGCAATCGTGGTGATCGACTGGACGCGGTTTGCGCGCGTCGTGCGGGCAGAAGCCATGAGCCAGGGCGCCATGGATTATGTGGCGTCGGCCCAGGTCGCGGGCAGAACCCGCATCGGAACCGCGCTTGCGGAGATCCTGCCCAACGTGCTGCCGACGATCGTCGCCCTTCTGACCCTTGAAATGGGCATCGCCGTTATCGTCGAGGCGATCCTCTCCTTCGTGAACCTCTCCATTTCCACCGATCAACCGACCTGGGGCGGCATGATCGCCGAGGGGCGTGCCTCGATCTACCAGGCCTGGTGGGTGCTGGTGTTTCCGCTCTTCACCCTGTTCCTGACGGTGCTCAGCTTCTCCCAGTTCGGCGAGGGCTTGAAGGAACATTTTGACCCGGTGCTGCGATGAGTTTCCTGTCCATTCAAGACCTGAGCGTCCGGCTTTCCAACGGCATTCCGCTGCTTCGCAGTGTTTCACTCGATGTTTCTGCGGGCGAGGTTCGCGCGCTGGTCGGCGAGAGCGGCGCCGGCAAGAGCATGATCGGCAAGGCCGTGCTTGGGATCCTTCCAAGGGCCGCGCACCTAACGGACGGTCGCATCGTTCTCGATGGCGAGGATCTGGAAAGTCTCTCGCCCAAGACCCGCCGGCAACGCATCGGCGCGCGTGTGGCGCTGATCCCGCAGGACCCGCTCACCGCGCTCAATCCGTCGCGAAGAGTGGGCCCTCAAGTCACCGACCGGTTGGTCGACATTCTGGGATGGAAACGCCCGGCGGCCGAAGCCCGTGCGCTGGAGCTTCTGGAGGAAGTTCACATCGAGGCACCCGAAAGGGTGATGAAGGCCTACCCGCACGAGCTTTCCGGCGGCATGCGGCAGCGTGTGTTGATTGCCTCCGCTTTTGCCGCCGAGCCGAAACTGATCATAGCCGACGAGCCGACCACCGCGCTGGATGTCACGGTCCAGAAGCAGATCCTGAAACTGATCCGGGACATGCAACAACGGCATGGCACCGCGCTTCTGTTTGTCACGCATGATCTCGGCGTCGTTTCAAAGATCGCGCAGACACTGAGCGTGCTTTATGCCGGCAAGGTGGTGGAGGAGACCGGTGTCGAACACTTCTTTGCTGGCCCCTCCCACCCCTATTCGCGTGCGCTGCTGGCGGCAACGCCCAAATACACCGACCCGGACGGCTCACTCACCCCGGTTCCCGACAGCGTGGTCAGCGCCGTCGATGCGGAAATAGCCGCCTTTGATGCAAAGCGACTGGAGGCGGGGCAGCGATGAACGACACGATCTATCAACTCAGGGACCTGAAGGTGTCCTTTCCGGACCTGTCCCGGAAACCGCTGCTGGGCCCGGCACCGCGCGTGGACGTGCTGAAAGGCCTGACCTTCGACATTCCGAAAGGCGAAGTGCTTGGCATTGTCGGCGGCTCCGGGTCCGGAAAATCAACGCTCGGGCGGGCCCTGATCCGGCTGATCGAACCGGATGGCGGCAGCATTCAGTTTGAGGGTACCGACATTTCCCACCTGGGCGAAGACAGGCTCCGTCCGCTGCGGCGCCGTTTCCAGATGATCTTCCAGGACCCGATGTCCTCGCTTAACCCGCGTCGCAGGGTCGGCGGCATCATCGCCGGTCCGCTGAGGCTTCAGGGCATGGACAGTGTCCGGAACCGGGTCGACGAGGCCCTCGACATGGTCGGCCTGCCACGCTCCTTCGCCACGCGTTATCCGCATGAACTCTCCGGCGGTCAGAGGCAGCGGGTTGGCATTGCGCGCGCCATCGCCCTCAGACCCGATTTCATTCTCGCCGACGAAATCGTCTCCGGTCTCGACGTCTCGTCCCAGGCGCAGGTCCTCAACCTGCTGGAGGGCCTGGTCAAAGAGCTCGGCCTGACGCTCGCTTTCATCAGCCACGACCTCTCGGTGATCCGCCGCCTGTGCACCCGGATCCTGGTGCTTTACCAGGGCGAGATCGTCGAACATGCGGCAACGCCGGAGCTCTTCGACAATCCCAAGGCGGACTATACACGCATGTTGCTGGATGCGATCCCACTGCCCGATCCCGCACAAGTCTGGTTCTAGGGTCAGGCCGCATTCCTTTGAGTGAAATCGCCGCGATGAATTTGCTCGGTTACGAGGCGTAAAGCCACAGAAACCCTCCGGTTTCCAGAGATTTGCTGCGACGTTTCCGGTCAAATTCACCCTTTCCCGGAGGGACGCAAGACGGCTTAGATCTGCTGCGTCAAACAGCTCAAACGGGCAAGAAGCCCGCTTTTCGGGCTTTTCCCCGCAACCGTTGCCGACTGTTGCGCCATTTCGATCAGATGAATAACGCCTGGCCCTAAAGGTGCCCGGTCGGCTTGACCGGTACATTGAGACGCTTGGAGGCCGCATTGATATGGGCCGACATCGCCCGGCGCGCTTCCAAACGGTCGCCAACTTCGATCGCCTTGAGGATCTTCAGGTGCTCCGCACGTGTCACCTGAACCAGGTCATCCTTTTCATAGATGTTTGACGTGATGCGTGCGGTGTCCTTGAGACGCGAGGAAATGTAACAGATAATTCCATAAAGATAGGCATTGGCTGTTGCCTTGCCGATCGCCCTGTGGAACGCAGCATCCGCTTCCAGGCGCTGGTCATCGAACCGGCTTCCGCCGTCGAGTTCCGCAATTGCCTTGCACATCTCCTCAAGGTCGACCGACGTTCTGCGAACCGCGGCAAGCCCGGCTGCTTCGATTTCCAGAAGGCCGCGCAACTCGAACAGGTCTGCCAGATTGCCGGACTTGCCAAGGGCCTGGATATCGACGCGAAAGGTTTCCCGTTCCGTGATCGGTTTCACGACCGCCCCACGGCCCTGACGCGACTCGACCACACCGTCTGACCTCAGTCTGGCAATGGCTTCTCGCACCACGTTGCGGCTGACCCCGAACGTGCCTGCAAGCGCATGCTCCGTCGGCAGGGTGTCGCCCGGCTGCAATGTGCCTTCTGTGATTTTCGCCATGATGTCAGCGGCGATCTGGTCAGGCAGCAGCGTCGACCGCTGCACCTCCCTGTAATTCGTCATAGCCACGCTCCTCTTCGCCAACCCGCTGGCATTTATTTATTGTTGCGGCTTGTGCGCGGCGTTGCCCATCTTATCCTTTTGGCTAATACCACGCACCAATGCATGCATAGGCCAAGGCATTGATCTTGTCGAGACATCCTTCCCAAAGGGAAGGTCATCGTTCCAAGCCATTACAAAAATGTCACAGTGCGAAGATCACCTCGGCGGCGCGGACAGCGGCGGAAGCCCTGTTTTCGACGCCGAGTTTGACGAAAATCTGTTCCAGGTGCTTGTTCACGGTGCGCGGCGACAGGCCCAGGATCTCTCCGATATCCTTGTTGGACTTGCCCTTGGAAATCCAGATCAGCACCTCCGCCTCGCGTTGTGTCAGTTCGAATCGGTCCTGAAGCGCCTGCACCTGGCCGGCCTCGTCTTCCGCCGTCACACGGAACAGGTTCTCGTCCGGCCCGACCCGTCCCAGCGGATGCAGCTGGACGGCCAGCTCTTCCGACAGACCGAGCATGAAGCTCCTGCGCCGGTCTCCCTTTTCCTGAGAAACGTCCAACCAGTCCCCCAGCGCCTGACCAAGTTGGAAAAGACTGGTCTCGGCAGCCCCTGTGCGCGCCAAGAGGTTATGGATCTGCGGGGTTGACCAAAGCACGGTTCCCTCTCGGGAAACAGCCACCAGATGCCGGCCGGCTGCGTCGAGCGCCACATGGGCGCTTTGCACCGAACGAGCGTTTTTCAGATGCACCTTGATGCGCGCCTTCAACTCATCAACGTCGATCGGCTTGGTGAGAAAGTCGACACCGCCAGACTCAAGCGCCCGGACGATATGCTCGGTCTCGGACAACCCGGTCATGAAAATCACGGGCACGTGCTGCAGGGCCTGGCTGTCCTTGATCTTGCGGCAGGTGTCAAAACCGTCAAGACCCGGCATGACGGCATCCATCAGGATCGTGTCTGGAGTAACCTTCTCACAGACTTTCAATGCCGCCTCTCCGCTGGTCGCAACCAGTACGGCGACACCCGTTTTCTTGAGCGCTTCGGTGACAAAGCCCAGGGTTTCCGGGCTGTCGTCCACCACCAGAACCGTTTCGCGGCGCTCATCCGTCATGGGTTTCCAGTCCGTTCAATACGTTGCGATACGCCTCGAAGTCGAAACGGGTGAGATGTTCCTGCAATTCCCGAATGAGCGCCTTGTTCTCCGGCGTTTCTGCCAACTCGGTCAGTTTGGCCTCGATGCCCTCCACATAACCAATATCTGCGAGCGACATCAGGTCGGCGATATGCTCCGCGCCGGGCGACCGCAATGCATCGGGTTTGACAGGCCTTGTATCACGGTCCTTCGGCTGCTCTGTCCAGGTGATGCCCAGATGTTTCTGGAGGAGATCGTAGAGCTGTCCGATCGCAAAAGGTTTGGCCAGGGTTGCCGAGTGGTGGACCGGTCCTTCGGGGCGTAGGCTCTGATCGCCGATATTGGCCGACAGCATGACGATCGGCGCCTTGCCCCCGTGGCTGCGGAGCGCCTCTGCCAACTTCCATCCGTTCATGCCCGGCATCAGGATGTCGATCAGATAAAGATCGGGTGACAGAGGAGCAACCGTTTCAAGGCAAGCCCTGCCGCTGTCCGCTTCCACGACCACGAAGCCAATGGGTTTCAGAATGTCGCTGACAAGCGCCCGGTGATCGGGGTTGTCATCGATCACGGCAACGGTCCGCCGCGCCCCTTCGTACCCCCTGACCTGCCGTTCCAGCCGGGCGGTGTCCACAGGCCGATCGACACCGGCCAGCATCAGCCGCACCTCGAAGGACGCCCCCTCTCCCGGCTCGCTTGCAAGCGCAATCGCGCCACCCATGGTTTCGGTCAGAAGCTTGGTGATGGTGAGACCGAGCCCGAGACCTGGCACCCGCCTGCTGTTGGCAGCCCGGCTGCGGCCGAACGGTTCGAAGATCTTGGCCTGGTCTTGCAGATCAACGCCCGGCCCGCTGTCGGTCACGATAAAGCTGGCCACCTGGGAGCGATAGTTCACCTTCAGGGAGACATCGCCTTCTTCGGTGAACTTGATGGCGTTGGACAACAGGTTGACCAGGATCTGGCGCAAGCGTTTTTCATCGGTGCGCACAAAGACCGGCAGATTTGGCGCGCGCTCATATAGAAATCCGAGCCCCTTGGCCGTTGCCTGCATACGGAACATGTCCACGATCTGGTCGAGGAACTCGTGAATGTTGATCTCGTTGGAATAGACCTGCAGGCGCCCCGCCTCGATGCGGGAGATGTCCAGAAGACCGTCAATCAGGCCGGAAAGATGCTCCGCGCTGCGGCGGATGGTGCTGACGGCCGGCTTGCGGGCGGCCGGCAAGGTCTCGTCCTGCTCCAGCACCTGAGCATAGCCCATGACGGCATTGAGCGGCGTTCTGAGCTCATGACTGAGCCCGACCACGTAGCGGCTCTTGGCAAGGTTCGCGGCTTCGGCATCCTCCTTGGCCTTCTGCAGCGCTGCGTCGGTGACGCTGTGGGCATCGATTTCCTTCTGCAACAGTGCGTTTTGGCGCGCGGATTCCTCTTCTGCGACCCGGCGTGTGTCATGCGCCAGAACGAGGAACCAGCACGCAATGCCTGCCACAATGGCAAAGACGAAGAAGATCAAGGCAACCGTCTGGGCAATGATTCCAGTCGGATCGCCAAAGCGGCTCGCCGCCTCTGCATAGATGACCCAGACCACGCTTCCGATCGCGGCAATGGAGACCGCGGACGCCAGGGCATATCTGCCAAGCCGCGTGCGCAGAAAGGCAAGCACGCCTTCAGGCAGGAACAGGGCCGCGACCGTTCCGACCTGGTGCGCGGCTCTTGCCTTTGGCTTGCAACTGTCATGGCAACGCGCGTCAAGGGAACAGCACAAGGAACAGATCGGCGCCTGGTAGGCCGGGCAATAGGCCATGTCCTCGGGCTCGAATGGGTTCTCGCATATGGAACAGGCGATCTGATCCCTTTTCAGCCAGCTCTGGCGCGGCTTGCGGGCGAGATAGAACCGGCCATTTGTTGCCCAGGCAATCAAAGGCGCGGCCACAAAGGCAAGGGCCATCGCCAGAAACGTTGCCAGGGCGGCTGCAGTTTCGCCGAACAAGCCGAAATGGGCCGCAAGGGCGACCCCGGTCGCCAGCAGCATGGCGCCAGTACCCACAGGGTTGATGTCATAAAGATGCGCCCGCTTGAACTCGATCCCCGGCGGCGACAGGCCTAGCGGCTTGTTGATGAAAAGATCGGCGGAAATGGCGGACAGCCAGGCCATGGCAATAATCGAGAAAACCCCGAGGGTTTCCTCCAGAAGCCGGTAGATGCCGAGTTCCATCAATAGCAGCGCGATGCCGACATTAAAGACCAGCCAGACAACCCGTCCCGGATGCGAATGGGTCAGGCGGGAAAAGAAGTTCGACCAGGCAAGCGACCCCGCATAGGCGTTCATGACATTGATCTTGAGCTGGGCAACCACGACAAAGGCAGCCATCAGCAGAAGCACAACGGTCTCGTTCGGGATCATGTAGCCGAAGGCAACGGTGTACATGCGCGACGGCTCGTCCGCATGTTCGACAGGCACGCCGTGAGACAGGACCAGAACGGCCAGAAACGAGCCGGCAATCATCTTCGGCGCCCCAAGCACAACCCAGCCGGGCCCCGCCAGGAACAGGGCCAGCCGATGGCGGCGCCGGGCAAAGTCCTGGGCCGGCAGAAACCGCAGGAAATCGACCTGCTCGCCGATCTGCGCCATCAGCGCCAGGATCACCGCCGAGGCGGTACCAAAGCTGATCAGACTGATGCTGTCCCAGCCTCCGCCCGATGTCCTTTCCATCCCGGTCGCAGGATCGATGCCGGAGAAATTCAGCCATGTGCCGACCGCCTGCCAGTCGGTGAAGATGATGAAGATGAAGGGCAGGATATTGAGAATGATCCAGAACGGCTGGGTGGCGAGCTGGAACCGGCTGATCCAGGTGATGCCGTGCGTGACCAGGGGAATGACGGCTACCGCGCTGATGATATAGCCAAGCCAGAGCGGAACGCCGAAGGCGAATTCCAGGGCACTCGACATGATCGAGGCCTCGATCGCAAAAAGGATAAAGGTGAAACTCGCATAGATGAGCGAGGTTACCGTCGAGCCGATGTAACCGAACCCGGCCCCGCGTGTGAGCAGATCGATATCGACGCCATACCGCATGGCATACCGGCTGATCGGCAATCCCACGACAAGCAGCACCAGGCTGCCGACCAGGATGGCCAGGAACGCATTGGCCGTTCCGTGAGACAAGGTAATTGCCCCGCCAATGGCTTCCAGCGCCAGAAAGGAAATGGCTCCGATGGCCGTTTGCGAAATCGCCCGCGAGGAAAAGCGGCGCGCGCTTTTGGCGGTGAAGCGCAGGGCATAGTCTTCAAGTGTCTGGTTGTTGACCCACTTGTTATACCGGCGCCGGACCGGGAGGATGCGCTGGCGAGCGGTCATGACACCAGCGCCCTGTCAACGGCGTTTGGAAGACAAACCTGTTCTGCATCAGCCGAGGCATCACCTGCACAATCAGCCCAAAATTTCACCAGTTGCCTGTAATTTTGGCAATTGCCCCACACCAACACGCCGTTTTTTGCCTCGTTATTTGCGCCAATCCTTCTTCAGAGCACATTTCGTGCCGACTGCCCGAAAACTGTGCCAAAGGGCGGCCGGAGCCCACCTACGTCAATTGACGTATGTTGCAGTGCGATAGTTCGAGCGCACGATCCTCCCCGACAGCGGCAAACCTTCCAGCCGCCAATCACCGGCGTGGGACCTGGTGACGTCACAGAAGGGGAACATCCATGAAAAAGACATTCACGAAACTTGCACTTGCCGGCCTGATGGCCAGCACCATGATCGGCGGCGCGACTGCGGACGAAGACACCATCAAGGTCGGTATCCTGCATTCGCTCTCCGGCACGATGGCGATTTCCGAGACCACTTTGAAAGACGCCATGCTGATGCTCATCGAAGAGCAGAACAAGAAGGGCGGCCTGCTTGGCAAGAAGCTCGAAGCCGTTGTTGTCGACCCGGCATCCGACTGGCCGCTCTTTGCCGAGAAGGCCCGTGAGCTGATTGAAGTCAACGGCGTCGATGCCGTCTTCGGCTGCTGGACGTCCGTCTCGCGCAAATCCGTTCTGCCGGTCTTTGAAGAACTGAATTCACTGCTGTTCTACCCGGTCCAGTACGAAGGGGAAGAAAGCCAGCGCAACGTCTTCTACACCGGCGCGGCTCCGAATCAGCAGGCCATCCCGGCCGTCGACTACCTGATGAATGAAGAGGGTGTCGAGCGCTGGGTTCTCGCCGGAACCGACTATGTCTATCCGCGCACGACCAACAAGATCCTGGAAGCCTATCTGAAGTCCAAGGGTGTCGCTGAAGAAGACATCATGATCAACTACACGCCGTTCGGACATTCCGACTGGCAGACGATCGTCTCCGACATCAAGGCCTTCGGCTCCGCCGGCAAGAAGACCGCTGTTGTCTCCACGATCAACGGCGACGCCAACGTGCCGTTCTACAAGGAACTCGGTAATGCCGGCATCAAGGCCGAAGATATCCCGGTCGTTGCCTTCTCCGTGGGTGAAGAGGAACTTGCCGGTCTCGACACGGCCCCGCTGGTCGGCCACCTTGCTGCCTGGAACTACTTCCAGTCTGCCGACACCGACGCCAATGCCGAGTTCATTGAAACCTGGCAAGCCTTTATCGGTGACGACGAGCGTGTGACCAACGACCCGATGGAAGCACATTTCATCGGCTTCAACATGTGGGTCGAAGCGGTCGAGAAAGCCGGCACCACCGATCCGGATGCCGTGATTGACGCGATTGTCGGCGTGTCCGTACCGAACCTCACCGGTGGTTATTCCGCCATGATGCCGAACCACCACATCACCAAGCCGGTGCTGATCGGAGAGATCCAGGAAGACGGCCAGTTCGAAACCGTCTGGGAAACCTCCGGTCTCGTCGTTGGTGATGCCTGGTCCGACTATCTGGAAGGTTCCAAGGACCTGATCTCCGATTGGCGGGCACCACTCTCCTGCGGCAACTTCAACACCGCCACTGGCAAGTGCGGCGGCTCCGGGTCTTAAGGGAGGAGACACGGAGACGGGGCGGGCTTGGGTGAGCCCGTCCCCTTTTCTCCCGGCTCAGTGCCGGGGTGTTTGTTGGAGTCCCGTCCTGCCATTCGTGGCGTCCTCCCGAGGAAGACCGGCAGGTCTGTCTCGAAGGATCAGCGGCACCCTCCGACACACGTGAGCCATCCTTCGAGACACCGCATCGCGGCTCCTCAGGATGACGTCGATGGAAATATACGCCTAACGCGGTGGACATGATGTCCTTGATGAGACCAATTCTTCTTTTCTTCTGCCTGATCGCCAGCACCTTCGCGGCGCCGGTCCTGGCCCAGTCCGACCCGGAAAGCCTTCGCCCCCTGGTCAATGAACTTGCCAAGGGCAAATATGCCGAAACCGAACAGCAGATCGGCGCCCTCGCCGCGACCGGAAACCCGGCAGCTGCGCCCGTTCTGGAAGCCCTGAGTGGCGGGGATCTCTATTTCCGCAAGTCCGACGACCAGGTCTTCATTGCCGAGAAACAGGGCAAGGTCTTCAAGCTGACCGATCCGCTGACGATGGAAGCGGCCGGTGAGGCCGGACGGCGCGAGGTCAAGAAGATCAAGGTCAACAACAAGCTCCGCCGCGTGATCCGCGCAGCGCTCGGGTCCCTGACCCTGATGGCGCCGGATCCAGATGTTCGCAAGGCGGCCGCTGAAGCCATCTTCAAGGCCAAGGATCCGGACAGCATCGAAGCGCTCGACACGGCCCTTGCCGCCGAAGAAAACAGCGCCGTGCGGCAGGTCATGGAACAGGCACGTGCCGCCGCCGTTCTCAATTCGGATCTGGAGGAAAGCCAGAAGCTTAACGCCGTCGCGACCCTCTCCGACATGGGCAACCGCGATGCGCTTTCCCTGCTGATCGCCGCGCAATCCACATCTACAGGGCCTGTTCAGGCGGCTGCAGGTCAGGCTGTCGCGAAGATCGAGAAGTCGATCGCCGCCTGGGATGCTGCGCAGAACATCTGGTACGGTCTCTCGCTTGGTTCCGTGCTGCTGCTGGCGGCGATTGGCCTTGCCATTACCTTCGGGGTCATGGGCGTCATTAACATGGCGCATGGCGAAATGGTCATGATCGGGGCCTATACGACCTTTGTGGTCCAGGAGCTGATCAGAACCTCCGCACCGGGCCTGTTCGAGTATTCGCTGTTCATCGCCCTGCCCCTCGCCTTTCTGGCCTCCGGTTCGATCGGTGTCGCCATCGAGCGCGGTGTCATTCGCTGGCTCTATGGCCGCCCCCTTGAAACTCTTCTGGCCACCTGGGGCATTTCACTCATTCTGCAGCAGGCGGTGCGCTCGATCTTCGGTCCGACCAACCGCGAGGTTGGCAATCCGGACTGGATGTCAGGCGCATTCGAACTCGGCCAGATGACCATCACCTATAACCGCATGTGGATCATCGTCTTTGCGATGCTGGTCTTCGCCGGATTGATCCTGGTGCTGAAAAAGACGCCCTTCGGCCTTTATACAAGAGCTGTCACCCAGAACCGCCGCATGGCCGCCTCCATGGGCATTCGCACACCCTGGGTGGACGCGCTGACCTTCGGTCTGGGGTCGGGCATTGCCGGCATTGCCGGTGTGGCGCTCAGCCAGATCGACAACGTCTCGCCCAACCTCGGCCAGGGCTACATCATCGACAGCTTCATGGTCGTGGTGTTCGGCGGTGTCGGCAATCTCTGGGGCACGCTGGTCGGCGCCATGACACTCGGTGTCGTCAACAAGTTCCTCGAGCCCTATGCCGGCGCCGTGCTCGGCAAGATCTTCGTGCTCGTCTTTATCATTCTCTTTATCCAGAAGCGTCCGAGGGGCCTGTTTGCCCTCAAGGGCCGGGCAGTCGAAGCATGATGTCGTCATTCCTCTTTCGTGCCATGGACGCCCGGGCCGGGATCTTCCTCGCCCTGATGGCCGCCGTGATCGTGCTGGTACCGGCAGGCAACCTGCTCGTCCCGGAAACCTCGCCCTTCCACGTGCCGACCTATGCCGTCACGCTGATGGGCAAATACCTGACCTACGCGCTGCTGGCGCTCGCCGTCGACCTGGTCTGGGGCTATTGCGGCATTCTCTCGCTCGGCCACGCCGCCTTCTTTGCGCTCGGCGGCTATGCCATGGGCATGTATCTCATGCGCCAGATCGGCACGCGCGGGGTCTACGGCGATCCGCTCCTGCCCGACTTCATGGTCTTCCTGAACTGGCAGGACCTGCCCTGGTACTGGTACGGCTTCGACATGTTCTGGTTTGCGGCCCTGATGGTTGTCCTGGTGCCGGGCGTGCTGGCCTTTGTCTTCGGCTGGTTCGCCTTCCGCTCGCGCGTCACGGGGGTCTATCTGTCGATCATCACACAGGCGCTGACCTATGCGCTGTTGCTCGCCTTCTTCCGCAATGACATGGGGTTTGGCGGCAACAACGGCCTGACCGATTTCAAGGACATTCTCGGCTTTGACATTCAAGCCGACACGACCCGCGCCGGCCTGTTTGCAGCCTCAGGCCTGGCGCTGGTCCTGTGTTTCCTTGTCTGCCGCGCAATCACGCGCTCCAAGCTGGGCAAGGTCCTGGTCGCGGTCCGTGACGCGGAAAGCCGCACACGGTTCTTCGGCTATCGCGTGGAACACTACAAGCTGTTCGTCTGGACCTTGTCGGCGATGATGGCTGGTATCGCCGGAGCGCTTTACGTGCCCCAGGTCGGCATCATCAATCCGGGCGAATTTGCCCCCGCCAACTCCATCGAGGTGGTCATCTGGGTTGCCGTGGGCGGGCGCGGCACGCTGGTCGGCGCCGTCCTTGGAGCCATTCTGGTCAACTTCGCCAAGACGTGGTTCACCGCGGCGCTGCCGGACATCTGGCTGTTCGCCCTGGGTGGCCTGTTCGTGGTGGTTACGCTGTTCCTGCCGAAAGGTCTTGTCGGGACGGTCAGTTCCGGATGGACGGCGCTTCGCCAGCGCAAGGTATCGGCGGCCTTTGAGGCCGGCTCCGACGAGCCTCCCGGACCGCCGCAATCGCCGAGCGCCCCAGCCAACGTGACGGCTAACGTGCCCCCGGCCAAGCCGGCTCATCAGGCGCCGGGCCAGGCCGAACCCCAGCCAGCGGAGTAAACAGAATGACCCGTTCCACCAGTCTTCTCTACCTCGATGGCGTTTCGGTTTCCTTCGATGGCTTCAAGGCGCTGAACGAATTGTCGCTGACAATCGATCCGGGTGAAATGCGCGCCATCATCGGCCCCAACGGGGCGGGCAAGACCACGATGATGGATGTCATCACGGGCAAGACCCGGCCCGACAGCGGCGAGGTCTTTTTCAACGGCACCATCGACCTGACAGGCGAAGACGAGGCCTCGATTGCCGAACTTGGCATCGGGCGCAAATTCCAGAAACCGACGGTCTTTGAAAGCCACACGGTGTGGGACAACCTGGAACTGGCGCTGAAGGCACCGCGCGGACCGTTCGCCACGCTGTTTCACGTCATTGCCCAGGCGGAAAAGAAACGCATCGACAGCCTGCTGGAACTGATCCGTCTGGGCGACAAGCGGTACGATCTGGCGGCGAACCTGAGCCACGGCCAGAAACAATGGCTGGAGATCGGCATGTTGCTGGCCCAGGATCCCAAGCTCCTCCTGGTCGATGAACCTGCCGCCGGCATGACCGACGCGGAAACCGCCGAAACGGCAGATCTTCTCAAGGACATTGCCAAGGACCATTCCGTGGTCGTGGTCGAGCACGACATGGACTTCGTGCGCTCGCTGGGTGTGAAAGTCACGGTTCTTCACGAAGGCTCCGTTCTGGCGGAGGGATCGCTCGACCATGTCTCGGCCGACGAGCGCGTTGTTGAAGTCTATCTGGGGCGGTGAGGACCATGCCTAATCCCGACGGTTGTCATCCCGGTTTGGCTGATAGCCAAGACCGGGATCCAGTAATCCCAGTTTCAGCAAGAACCGCCAAAGATCGTGATTACTGGATCCCCGCCTCCGCGGGGATGACAAATCAAGTGCTTTGTCTGTGCACAAGCTACGAGGCCTGAACAATGCTGCAAGTTGACAAGATCGATCTTCATTACGGCGCCGCTCAGGCCCTGAAGAAGGTGTCGCTGAGCGCCGAGATCGGCAAGGTGACCTGTGTGATGGGCCGCAACGGGGTCGGCAAGACCTCAACGTTGCGTGCGGTTGCCGGACAGCACGGCATCAGTGCGGGAAAGATCCTCTGGAACGGGGAAGACATCTCGTCCCTGCCGGCCCATGCCCGCGCCCGAAAAGGCATCGCCATCGTGCCCCAGGGCCGCGAAATCTTCCCGTTGCTTACGGTCAAGGAAAACCTGGAAACCGGCTACGCGCCGATCCGCCGCAAGGACCGGTTCCTGCCGGAAACGATCTTCGAGCTGTTCCCGGTTCTGAAGGACATGCTGTCGCGGCGCGGCGGCGACCTGTCGGGCGGACAGCAGCAGCAGCTCGCGATTGCCCGGGCCCTGGTCACCCGTCCTCAGCTTCTGGTGCTGGACGAACCGACCGAAGGCATCCAGCCGTCGATTATCAAGGATATTGGCCGGGCGATCTCATGGCTGCGCGACCAGGGGACCATGGCAATCGTGCTGGTGGAGCAGTATTTCGAATTCGCGCGTGACCTGGCCGATGATTATGCGGTGATGGACCGCGGCGAAGTGGTCCTGTCCGGCAGCGGAGCGGAACTGTCGGAGACCGAGGTTCGGCGATATCTGACGGTCTGAGCCCGCCCTAGGCCACTTGCTCGGCCTTGTCCGCCAGCGCCTGCACATAGGCCAGGCACTTGTCGGGCGCTTGCGGCCGGCAGAAATGGTAGCCCTGAAAGTGGGTGCAGCCCAGCCGCAGCAAACGCGTGAGCTGATCTTCCGTCTCGACCCCTTCCAGAACGGTGCTGAATGCCAGGCTTCTGCTCAGATCAAGAATGGAACTTATGATGTGTTCGCTGACTTCCCCCTGACCGAACTGTGTCAGGGAGCGGTCGACCTTAACCTCGTCCAGCGGCAGCGCCTTCAGATACCGCAGGGATGTATGTCCCATGCCAAAATCGTCCAGCGCAATGCGAACACCATGCTCGCGTAAACGTTCCAGAGAGGCGAGCGCCGCGTCGTCCGGGATCAGCAGGGTGGATTCTGTGATTTCGAGCTTGAGGACATGGGTTGGCAGGTAGTGCGCGTCCAGCCGTTCAAACACGTTTTTATCCAGCGTCCCGCTCAGGATCTGCGCCGGCGCGACATTCACCGCAATCATGAAGTCATCCGCAACGCTGCCCTGCCAGTCCTTTCTTTGCGCACAGGCAAGATCCAGCACCAGGTAACCAAGTTCCGGCATGATGCCAAGCTCTTCGGCCAACTGAATGACAACCGGCGGCGGCACCCTGCCATAGACGGGATGGTCCCAGCGCAACAGCGCTTCCGCCGCGAAGGCCTGTCCGCTTCTCTGGCAGATCTGCGGCTGGTAGTCCAAATACAGTTGACCACGCTGACGAACCGCGAGTTCCAGATCTCCGGCGATTGCCAGAGCCATCCGGCCCGGATCACCGGTGCGTGACAAAAGACGTTTGCCCACGGCTCGGCTGTCACCCTGCTCGCTGAAAGCGACAAGATCCTTCATGGTTGCCTGCCCTTTCAGGGCGGCAACCCGTTCCGACAGGCGAACAAATGGCGCATAGACCGCAATGCTGGTCGCAAGACAAAGCCCTTGTGTCAGGGCGCCGTTGATCGAACCGGTGACCGCATAGCCATTGATGATGGCGGGTGTCGTCCAGGCAACCTGATGCCCGGTGAGCGGCATGAAATCGGCACTCATCGCCAGATACATCACAATCGTATTGATGATCGGAACCAGCAGGAACGGCAGCGCGAAAATCGGATTGAGGACGATCGGCAATCCGTAAAGCAGCGGTTCATTGACATTGCAGAGGGCCGGCAGACCGGCAAGGAGGGCGAAGTTCCGCATGCTGGGAGAACGGCTGAACAACAGCATGGCCACGATGAGACCAATCGTGGCGCCGGAGCCCCCCATGTGCAAAAGGTCGAAAAACTGGGACGTGAAGATGAATTCCGGTTGCTGGCCTTCCAGCACCGCGATGTTGTTGGCGATGCTGGCGGGAGCCAGCTGGGCGTCCTGAACCGATTGCAGAACGTTCGGGCCATGAATGCCGAACAGCCAGAAGACCTGCGACACGACGATATAGGTCAGCCCGAAACCGAGCGTGTCCTCGCCGGAGGTCAGCGCCCTAGCGAACGAGCCGTTGAGATCGGCAACGACGTCCGTTGATCCAAGGCTCAGCAGCACGGCCTTCAGAACCGCAAAGACGATGATTGTCAGGCCTGCGGCCGGCATGATGGTGAAAACATCGCCGATCATGCCCTCGTGACCGATTGATTTTGACTTGATCCGCAGCCACTGCAGCTTCGCAAGGCGCAGGAACACCTCTGTTGCACCGATGGCAACAAGGAGAGCGACCGGCAAACCGAAACTGAGCGAGATGGCGGCCTGGAGCGTCGGCTGATCGGTTGGCGCTACGAGCACAAAGAAGCAGGTGACAACAACCATCACGCTCAGGACCGGGTTCGCGACCGGGGTTTTACCGCGAGTGTTGCGCAGGTTGGTGTAGACATAGGCGTAGCCCGACATCGCCAGCAGCGCAGCAATACCGAAGGTCGAGGACACCAGGATCTGCAGCACAGGTGCAAATTGCGGTCCGAACAGGTCGGCAAACACGGCTTTGAGTTCGGGAAAGGGCGGATGCAGGAACAGCAGGGCCAGCGCCCCGACCATGATCAGAGGCAGCGTCAGGGCGAGACCACGCTGCAAGGCTGTCAGCATGGAAATGCGGCTCAAGACATCCGCGAAGCCGATGACATCGATCTTTAACATCAGTCCCTGTCTACACTTCACCTTACAACCAGAACAGCATGAGGTGAATCTTTTATAATTTTACGAGAACTTACAGCCTGGATCGTTTTGTTTTATATTGCACAGTCTTAACAATTACTCCTGCGCAATTTTACCAGTCCTCCCCATCATCGATACGCTGATCCCAAATCGGCATTCTTGAACGGTACGCGATGCGGCAGCGGCAAATTGAAGGCAGGATCGACTTCAGGTCTGGTCTTTTCGACTCCAGCCATGTAATCCGGGCACACTTGAAAAGCCTCATGGCGACCGGCGACTGCCGGACACCGCTCGGAAGCAGGAAATTTTAGAATGCGCGTTGCAATGATTGGGACCGGCTATGTCGGTCTGGTTTCGGGAACATGTTTTGCGGATTTCGGTCACGTCGTGACCTGCATCGACAAGGACGCGAGCAAGATCGATGCCCTCAACAACGGCCAGATCCCGATCTATGAACCCGGGCTCCAGGACCTGGTTGCCAAGAACGTTGCCGAAGAGTGCCTCTTCTTCACCACAGATCCGAGCGAGGCAATCAGGCAGGCAGATGCGGTCTTCATCGCTGTCGGCACTCCGACCCGCCGCGGCGACGGTCACGCGGATCTCTCCTATGTCTATGCGGCAGCCGAAGAAATTGCCGGGCTCATTGACGGCTTCACGGTGATCGTCACCAAGTCAACTGTTCCGGTCGGCACCGGAGACGAAGTAGAAGCGATCATTGCCAAGACCAATCCGGACGCGCAGTTTGCCGTCGTGTCCAACCCGGAATTCCTGCGGGAAGGCGCCGCCATCAGCGACTTCAAACGCCCGGACCGGGTTGTGGTCGGCACCGACAGCGACAAGGCGGTCGAGGTGATGCAGGAACTCTACCGGCCGCTTTATCTCAACGAAACGCCGATCATTGTGACCCGCCGCCGGACGTCCGAACTGATCAAATATGCTGCCAACGCCTTTCTGGCGGTCAAGATCACGTTCATCAACGAGATCGCGGATCTGTGCGAAAAAGTCGGCGCGAATGTTCAGGAAGTCTCCCGCGGTATCGGTCTCGACAACCGGATCGGCGGCAAGTTCCTGCATGCAGGACCGGGCTATGGCGGTTCCTGCTTTCCGAAAGATACGCTTGCCCTTTCCAAGATTGCCGCTGACGCCCAGTCGGACCTGAAAATCGTCGACAGCGTCATTGAAGTGAATACGGCACGCAAGAAGAAGATGGCCGACAAGGTCATTGATTTCATGGGCGGCGATGTCGACGGCAAGACGATCGCCCTCCTTGGCCTCGCCTTCAAACCGAACACCGACGACATGCGCGAAGCGCCGAGCATCGATATCGTTGCCAAGTTGCAATCCGCAGGCGCGAAAATCAGGGCTTACGACCCGGCAAGCATGGAAGAAGCCAAAAAGGTCATGTCCGGCGTCCTGTTCTGCGATGGTCCTTATCACGCCATCGAAAACGCAGATGTGGTTGTAATCGTCACCGAATGGGATCAGTTCCGTGCGCTCGATCTGGACCGGGTCAAATCCCTGGTCAACGCCCCGAAAGTGGTCGATCTCAGGAACATCTACAAGTCGGATTACATGACTGCCCACGGCTTCGAATATACCAGCGTCGGCCGCAGCTACTGATTTTTTCAGGGCATCATTTTACTGACAATTTTGGAACGCCGGGTTCAGAAACAGCCCGGCGTTCACTTTTTCTGTATTACCAAAATTTCACATCACATTTGTCTTTGGTTTATTGCCCCGGCGGCGACAGCATGGTAACCAAATCCTTAACAGACAACAATTTTCCGGATCTCGTTAACCATTAATTAACGATGTGATAGCGGGCGCAACCGCCACCGGATAGGATGATTTTGCACATCCCAGTGTATCGGGTTGAGGCTGACAAAACTTGGCAAACGAAACAGTTTCATACGACGCCGACGAGCCGAGCCGAGACACCTTGAGTCTCGCTGAATACGTCGTCTGGCGCGGCGCGAACGCTGACACGATCGACGTGTCGCGGCGGCGCAGCCGCGTCATGCGCGCGGTGGATTCCGGCCTCAAGAAGACCTTGGACCTGACCGGTGCGTTTGCTGGCCTGATCCTGCTGTTTCCCCTCTTCGTTGCAATCTCGGTTGCAATCAAGACCACCAGCCGTGGGCCGGTCTTCTTCCGCCAGCAACGATATGGCCGCGACGGCACGCCGTTCACGGTCCTGAAATTCCGCTCCATGCACATGCACCTGTGTGACAAATCCGGTGTTGCACAGACCGTCGAAGACGACCCGCGCGTGACCGCAGTTGGCGGGTTCCTGCGCAAGAGCAATTTCGACGAGCTGCCGCAGTTGATCAACGTTCTCAAGGGCGACATGTCACTTGTCGGTCCACGGCCACATGTTCCGGGAATGCTGGCAGCGGGCATGCCCTACGAGCATTTCGACACCCGCTACATGACCCGGCACCGGGTCCTTCCGGGCATTACCGGACTGGCCCAGGTAAACGGGTTTCGCGGCGAAACACGCGATCCCTATGCAGCGCGCATGCGCCTGGAATACGACCTCGCCTATATTCGCAGGCAATCCGTTTTTCTCGATATCCGGATCCTGGCCACCACGGTCGTGAAAGAGTTCTTCAAGGGCAAAGGCTATTGATCCTTTGCCTCTGGCTGGCCGAAGCCGACCTTCCTTCATGTCGAGTTGAATAAACTCCCGGACCTATCTTGAACCGTTCAGCCTTGCTGCATGCTGTACGGCGTAGACGTAGCCTGCAACTCCGCAGCCGGCGATGACCGCTTCGGCACGTTGCGACACGTAGGAATGATGGCGGAAGCTCTCGCGCTGGTGAACATTCGAGATATGCACCTCGATCACCGGGCAGGTACAGGCGCTCAGCGCATCCAGAATGGCAATGGATGTGTGTGTGTAGGCGGCCGGATTGATGATGATGGCTGACGCCGTCTCCCTGGCTTCGTGAATCCAGTCGATCAGCTGATGTTCGGCGTTGCTCTGCCTGAAGACGATTTCAAGGCCGGCCTGCTGCGCGGTTTCTGCGCACATCTGCTCCACATCGTCCAGCGTTTGGGACCCGTAAATCTTCGGTTCCCGCTTGCCAAGCAGGTTGAGATTCGGTCCGTTCAGGATGAAGATCGGGTGCGCCATGAAAAAGATCCTTTGAACTGCGTCAGCAGCATGCGGTTTGATCGTGGGTTTTACCAAGGTTTTCCCGAAGATTAAACACATCCCTGTGGACGGTTTCCCAACACGTTAACCTGCCTAAAACACAGCCTTGCGTTGACCGGTTTTACGCATTATTAACTATGCAAATCAGGGGAAAATCAAAACGGCTCAACGACGACCATGGTAAAGCGGGAACGGCTGGACACTCTTGAATCATTGATGGCGGCTGTGGACGGATATCAGCATTTGCCGATTGATGTTCTGTCGCAATTCCTGCTGGACCACTATACCGTTGACCTTGATGTGCTGGCCCAGTTTGCCGAAGCAGCGGAAACAGAAAATGCTGCCCTGCAATCCGGCTCCACCTATCATGACGTTCAGCGCAGCAACGCGCAGTCAGCCGCCTGATCCCATTCGAATTTGAAAATCGGTTAGCCGATGGCCGTGACGTTGTCGTCGCCGCCACCTTCGCCCGGCTGTCCGGGTTGCCCGGGACCGCCCTGCCAGATTTTCTGACGATTGCGAATTTCGCGCGGCGCGGGACCGAAATACGTGGCGGTCTTGATGAAGTCACGCGGATGGAGGATCACGCTGGAGACCCTCTGGTAGAGGGACTTGGCCGAGATCGGCTTGGAAAGCAGTTCGTGAACCCCAAGTCGCCGTGCCTCCACGATCCGGCTGCGCTCGGTGTGAGCCGTCACCATGATGATCGGGATATAGGCAAAGGGATTGTTCGGGCTGCGGATCATGCGCACCATGTCGGCTCCGTCCAGGATCGGCATGACCCAATCGAGGATAAGGATATCCGGGTTCGCGCGATCCATGGCCTCAAGGCCGGACGCACCGTCTTCGGCCTCGACAATGCGGCGCGCGCCGAAGCCCTGCAGCATGGTGCGCAGGATCGTCCGCATATAGGCACTGTCTTCAACCAGCAAGAATGTCAGCGAGGCAAGATCGAGGCTCACCTAGTCCTCCATGTTTGCATTCAATCTTGACATGAAAGTCTGAACAATGAGTTAGCCTGATCCAGGCTGACGTGAGAACGCTGCAAATCGCCTTGCAACCATCATACAACTCTTGAATGGTGCAATTTCCTGCACAAAAACTTCGGAATACAAGAGACGATTTCATCCCTTGGTAATATTGCAGCGAATTAATCTTTTGTGGGAAGCGATGTTAACGGGACTTTCAAGACTGAAACGTCATCTTGGCAAGCAGAAAACCAAATCCAAGAGACGCCTTTGCACACGACGTTTAGAACCATGTCCCGGGATCCAGACCCTTTCGGGGAAGACAAACCGCTCCCTCACGAGCCTCAGACGTCCGAACCGGAAACCAGTGGCGGGTTACGGGACAATCTGCTGCTGCTCGCCGGTGTCGGGCTTGTCCTGCTGGCCACGGGCATGGCGTTGTCCAACGTCCTGTCTTGACCTTTCACTGCTTCGGACCCTCCGGTCTCGATGGGTCACTACGCTGAGCGAGGCAGCCGGGCGCTGAACAGCGCAACACATCCGACAATGTCTATCTCGACTTCTTCGAAGCGCTCCTGCAGAGCGCCTTCAAGAGCTTCAAGCGTGTCGTTTTCATTGCTGAAAACACCCTTGGCGTTGTAGATGCCCATCAACTTCCGGGCTGCCCATGACCGGGGCACATCGCCCTGCAGGATGGTTGACCCGAACACCGTGCCGCCGGGAGCCAGATGGGGCTGCAAGTGGTCCAGCAGAACCATCTTGTCCGACATGGTTCCGGGCAGACAGTGAAAGACGTAATTCAGCCCGACCGACTGAAACGTGCCAAGCGTCTCCGGCCACGGGATCAGAGCATCGGCCCTTACCTTATGTGGCTGGTACCGGCTGATCCGTTCCGCCGCGGCCTCCAGACATTCCGCATTCGGGTCGAGCAGCGTAATCCTGGGCTTGGCCTCCGGAAACACAGCCTTGTCCAGAAAGTACCCGGTCCCGACGCCGATATCGAGATGATCCGCAGACAGGTGACGATCATAAAGATCAACCAGATGCCGGCTTGGACAGCGCCAGAGGAAGCTGTTGGAAAAGCCCAGCACGAGGGCGTCATAGACGGCCAGTGACTTTCGCGAATAAATCGCGTAGCCGGGTTTGTGAGCCTCGGGGAACTGTTCCATGCCTCATCCTCGCAATTTTGCGGAGGCATCGCTAGATGGCCAATGCGGCGCCGACAAGGCAGGACCGCCCCCAACCGTCGCAAGTTGGAACGCAGGCCTGTTACAATCACGGTCCCGTCTATTTGCCCGGCAGATCGTCATCATCCAGGATGCGCCACTTGGCGCCTTCCAGATCATCATATTGGCCGCTTTTCAGGGACCAGAGAAACGCACCGAGGCCGAGCGCTCCCAGCAACAGGGCAATCGGGATCAGGAAAATCAGAACATCCATTGTCGTTAACCTTGCACCGGGCTTTCGCCAACACCGTGATCGGTCTGCTCCATTTGGGAACGCCCCTCTCCCCAGCGAAGTTTCAGGGCATTTGCCGTTACCGCCAGAGACGAGGCGGACATGGCAACGGCAGCCATGAGCGGCGTTACAAAACCTGCAACCGCGATCGGCACCGCAATGACATTGTAGATCGTCGAGATCCAGAGATTCTGTTCGATCGCCGCGCGCGCCCGTTTCGACAGGCTGAGCGCATCGGCAACCGGCTGCAATTTGTCACCCAGGAAGACCGCATCTGAAGCGGCCTGACTGAGATGGACCGCCGAGACCGGCGACAGCGAGACATGCGCACCGGCAAGCGCCGGTGCATCATTGAGGCCGTCACCGACCATCAGCACCTTGCGCCCCTGTCGCTGAAGCTCCTCCAGGCGCGCGATCTTCTGGGCCGGTTTCATACCCGCCTGCCAGTTGGCAACACCCAGGGTTTCGGCACAGTCAGCAACGGCGGGCTGCGTGTCGCCCGACAGGATTTCGAGCGCAAGGCCCTGTGCCTCCAGGCTTGCAATGACGGACTTTGCGTCCGGGCGCAGTCGCTGACGGAAGGCGAGCAGGCGGACCGGGCGGTCTCCAAGCCCGATGGCAAGAAGCGATGCCCCCGGCGCGTCCCGCAGAGCCTTATCGATCTGCTCCGGTGACGCGCCGCAAAAGACCGGACTGCCGAGGCGCAGACGGTTTCCGTCCACAACGGTTTCCAGACCTGCACCGGAGTGTTCCGTGACCTCCGGAAGTGGCGTCAGGGCGCCTGTCGCCTTGACCAGCGCGGTTGACAACGGATGGCGGCTGGCCAGGGCCAGACGACCTGCCAGTGCAATATCGGTGTCATCCGGATCGATATCGCTGCACAGGTCCGGTTCGGCAAGCGTCAGCGTGCCGGTCTTGTCAAACAGGATCGTGTCGATCTCGGCAAGACGTTCGATGGCATCCCCCGAATTGAGCAGCACCCCGCGGCGGAACAGTTGACCGGACGCAACGACCTGAACGGCCGGCACGGCCAGCCCCAAGGCACAGGGACAGGTGATGATGAGAACGGAGATGGAGATCACGAGTGCGGGCTGCCAGCTCAGCCCTGCGAGCAGCCAGCCCAGAAAGGTCAGGGCCGCGGCGCCGTGGACCAGCGGCGCATAGAGCTGAGCCGCCCGGTCCGCGATGCGCACATAGCTGGACTTGGCCTGAGAAGCTGCCTCCAGCAGCCGGTTGACCTCGTCGAGCAGCGTCGCGCCGGATGCGGCCTCGACACGTACCTGCAGGGCCCCTGCCCCGTTCAGCGTGCCGGCATAGACCCGCTGGCCGGCGATCACCGGAACGAGAACGCTTTCCCCGGTCACCAGGCTCTGGTCGATTTCCGACGTTCCGGTTTCAACCAGACCGTCGACGGGCACCCGCTCACCGCCGGACACAAGCACAAGATCTCCCGAAACAACCTTTGAAAGAGGGACCTCGCGAACGCTTCCGTCCGGATTGATGCGGGCGGCGACTTCGGCCTTGAGGGCGGCAATGTTCTCGGCAAAGGACCGCGTGCGCCCTTTCATGTTGTGGTCGAGATACCGCCCGACCAGCAGAAAGAACAACAGCATCACGGCCGATTCAAAATAGGCGTGATGATGATGCTGCAGCGTTTGCACGATGGACAGCGCAACGGCCAGAAAGACGCCGATCACGATCGGCACGTCCATGTTGAGCCGGCCGGCCGACAGCGCCCGGAAAGCGCTGATGACAAAAGGACGGCCGGAATAGACGACGGTCGGCAAGGCGATCAGGGCAGACAGCCAGTGAAAGAAGTCTCTCGTTTCGGGCGTGATGTCGGTGGCATTGCCCGACCAGACGGAGACCGACAGCAGCATGATGTTCATGCCGGCAAAACCGGCCACCGCCAGACAGCGCAGAAGCTGTTTGCCGGTCTGGTCCTGGCGCTGCTTCTGGCTGGCCGGATCGAACGGGTGCGCCGTGTAACCCAGCCGGTCGAGCTCGGCAACGATTTCGTCTGCGCCGGTCTGATCCTCGACCCAGTCGACCGCAAGCCGCTGACTGGTCAGATTGACCCGTGCGGTCCGGATACCCGGCAGACGTTTCAGCCCACGTTCGATCTCGCCCATGCAGGCCGCACAGGTGATGCCGTCAACGGCGAGATCCATATGGACCGCGCCGTCTTTTCCAGGCGTTACAAAGGACTGCCAGTCGCGCTGATGAACCGTCACGCCGTCACTCTTTAACGAAAATCCGGTTTTCGGATTTGAACTTGCGCTCACCGTCCTGGCTGATCAGCAGAATGAGCGACCAGTTGCCGGCGGTCACATCGCTGACTTCACCAATGTAGCGGCCGCCACCATCGGCATTGAAGACAACGCTCATATCGGCATTGTCATCGACCGGGTTGCGCATCATGGCATTGAGTTCCACGCCGAAAAGCGGTGTGCCTTCGGCATCCTTGGCGGTGACGATCAATTCGCCACTGTTTCCGTCGGTGCGCACGAACTCGCTTGTCACCTGCCAGTTGAGTTCCGCCTGTGCCTTTGCCGCGGCGATTTCCTGATTATAGGCCTGTCCGGCCTCGTAGGAACTTTCCACCACCACGCCCGGGAAAGACCCGAGCGCGAGATAGATGAAGATCGCATTGGCGGTGAAGACCACACCGAAGAAGCAGAGCAGCCAGGCGAGCACCGTCTTGCCGGTGATGGCCTTGGGGTCCTTCATGTTCGACTGAACCATTGTCATCCGTTTCTCCTCAAGGCTTTTCCGGCGCTTTGAACGTGTCTTTGGCGGTGATCACCTCGCCCATCACGCTTTCGGTGATGCGGAAGGTCACGGGTGTGGAATGCGGCATCTCGGCCCAGGGCGGTGACGTCACCAGAACCCGGACTTCACGGGTTGTGTCCGGCCCGACGGAAATGATCGGCCGGCCGGCAAAGGTCGAATCGACACCGACGGCTTCCACGAGCGTGTTGGGCGGCATGCCTTCGACATGCAGCATGAAGCTGCGCTCGTGGCGGCGTTTGTTGGACAGGCGCACGGTGTAACCGTTGCGGACGGTGCCGTCGGACTGTTCCACGAAGACCGGGTTGCGGTCATGGAGCACGCTGATGTCGGCAAAATCGCGGTTCAGCAGGGTGAACAGCATGATCGCTCCAACCAGGGCGATGATGGCCGCATAGACGACCGTACGCACGCGGACGATCTCGTAGACAGGTTCCTTGCCCTCGATCCGGCGCTCGATATTCTCGTCCGTATCATAGGCAATCAGCCCGGTCGGCTTGCCGATCTTCGTCATGATGTTGTCGCAGGCATCGATGCACAGGCCGCACTGGATGCAGTCCAGTTGCATGCCCTTGCGGATGTCGACACCGGTCGGACAGACCTGGAAACACTGGTAACAGTCGATGCAGTCGCCGGCCGGCATGCCCTCGGCGGCCAGTTTCTTGTTCTGCTTCAGCGAGCCGCGCGGCTCGCCCCGGTCCCAGCGATAGGTGACGTTCAGCGCCTTTTCGTCGGTCAGCGCCGCCTGGATGCGCGGCCACGGGCACATATAGATGCAGACCTGTTCACGCATGAAGCCGGCGAGCAGATAGGTCGTCGAGGTCAGGATACCGATCCAGATATAGGCAATCATCGGCGCCTGAAAGGTCAGAAGCTGCCAGACCAGCGTCGGAGCATCATTGAAATAGAGCACCCAGGCCCCGCCGGTCCACCAGGCGATCATCAGCCAGAAGAAGTGTTTGGTGGCACGCTTGCCCACCTTGCCGAAGGTCCAGGGTTCCTTGTCGAGCGCGATCCGCTCGCGGCGGTCGCCTTCGACCTTGCGTTCGACCCAGAGAAACAGGTCGGTCCAGACCGTTTGCGGGCAGAGATAGCCACACCAGATTCGCCCGGCGACGGCGTTCATCAGGAACAGCGCCACTGCGGCAATGATCAGGAGACCGGTCAGGTAATAGACTTCCTGAGGCCAGATCTCGATGAAGAAGAAATAGGCCCGTTTGGCCTCCATATCGATGAGAACAGCCTGGCTCGGCGCGTCCGGGCCGCGGTCAAAGCGAATGAAGGGCAGGAAATAGTAGATACCAAGGGTGATGAACAGCAACGTCCACTTGATCCTGCGGAACAGGCCGTGTGTTGCCATTGGGTAGATCTTTTTGGCGGAAGCAAACCACTCCTCTGAGTGCGCGTCCCCCTGCGTTTCGGTGTCCGTAGACATACCGTTCCGTCCTTTGTAACGCGATCCCGCCCCAATGGGATCCTGATAAACGAGATGCCGTCGATCATGGACGACATGGGCTCAAAATAAACCGGCGCAAAGCGTCACACTTTGCGCCGGATCAAATTGGCCTTCAGTTCCGGCGCTTTTATCGCGCCGGACACTGTCAGTCTTACTGACCGCCCCCGAAGGAGTGGACATAGACGGTGAGCGACTTGATGGTCGCCGGGTCCAGACGATCTGCCCAGCCGGGCATGACGCCGTTGCGCGGGTTGGTGACCTGCGCCTTGATGGCCGCAAGCGACTTGCCATAGAGGTAGTTGGCCGAGGTTAGGCTCGGAGCGCCGACTTCCTGGATGCCTTCCAGGTTGTCGCCGTGACAGGCCGCGCAATTGTCCTCATAGAGAACCTGCCCGGCCGCCAGATCGACACCCTCGTCCGTCTCCAGTCCGGCACGGGACGCCACATAGTTGGCGACCTGGTTGATCTCGTCCTTGCTCAGGAGCTCGTCGCGACCGTAGGCCGGCATTTCGCCGATGCGGGCATCGTCATAGTCCGAACGGATGCCGTAAAGCAGCGTGGTGTGGATGTCGTCCAGCGTGCCGCCCCAGATCCAGGTGTCGTCCTGCAGGTTCGGATAGCCTTCCGACCCCGTGCCGCCGGAGCCGTGGCACGGTGCGCAGTTGTCACCGAAGGCAGCCTGACCGTTTGCCAGCGCAAACTGCAGCAGTTCCTGATCGGCAGCGATGTCCTCAAGGGACGCCGCGACGATCTTGTCGGCAAACTCGGACCGTCCGGCGACGCCGTCATCATAGGCCTGGATCGCCTCCAGACGCTGGTTGGCGCCCAGAACACCGGTGGTGTAGCTGGAGATCAGCGGCCAGGACGGATAGAGCACCCAGTAGACCAAGGCCCAGACGATGGTGGCATAGAAGACATAGAGCCACCATTTCGGCAGGGGATTGTTGAGCTCCTTCAGACCGTCCCACTCGTGGCCGGTGGTTTCGACCCCGGAGACCTGGTCGACTTCCTTGTTGTGTGTATCAGCCATCAATCAATCCTCCCGAAACGGGATCTGGGCAGCGTCGTCGAACTTTTTCTTGTTCTTCGGCCACAATGCGTAGGCCAGAACGATGCCAAACAGGATCATGAAGTAGAGCAGGCCCCAGGTCTGCGCGAAGCCCGCGAAAGCGGTATACGTCTCGTTCATCGCCGTTACCTCGCGTTTGCCTTGTCGTCATAGATCGAGAAGTCGACCATGGTGCCGAGGACCTGGAGATAGGCCACGAGGGCATCCATCTCCGTGACCGCGTCCGGATTGCCGTCGAAGTCGCGGATCTTGGCCGTCGGCCAGCGTTCCTCGAACTCGTAGGCGGCATCCGTGTCCGGCCGGGCCTGGGCCATCAGGTCGCTGAGCGCGTTTTCGACCTGCTCGTCCGTGTAGGGCACACCGACAATGGTGTTCACGGTCAGGGCAGCCTGGATATCGCGTCCATTCAGCTTGTTTTCAGCCAGGAACGGATAGCCGGGCATGATCGAGGCCGGCACCAGCGAGCGCGGATCGATCAGGTGCTCCGTGTGCCAGGCGTCGGAATACTTGCCGCCAACGCGGGCAAGATCCGGGCCTGTTCGCTTGGACCCCCACTGGAACGGGTGGTCATACATCGACTCTGCTGCCAGAGAGAAGTGACCGTAGCGCTCCAGTTCGTCCCGCATCGGCCGGATCATCTGCGAGTGGCAGAGATAGCAGCCCTCGCGGATGTAGATGTCCCGGCCGGCGAGTTCCAGCGGCGTGTAGGGCCGCATGCCTTCCGTCTTCTCGATCGTGCTCTTCAGATAGAAGAGCGGTGCAATCTCGACCAGACCGCCAACTGAGACCGCGACAAGGATGCCGACAAGAAGAACGAAGGAGTTCTTTTCGAAGATTTGGTGCTTATTCCATGCAGACATTTATCAAGCCTCCCTTATTCGGCCGGAGCCAGGGAGCCAGCCGGCGTGGTGTCGGCTTCTTCAGCCTCGCCATGACGGACGGTCATCCAGAGATTGTAGGCCATGATCACGGCGCCGATCACGAAGAGCGCACCACCGAGAGCACGGATGATGTAGAAGGGATGCATCGCCTCCACGGTTTCCACGAAGGAGTATTCCAGGAAGCCGAGGCTGTCATAGGCGCGCCACATCAGGCCCTGCATGATACCGGACACCCACATCGCTGTGATGTAGAGAACGATACCGAGCGTGGACAGCCAGAAGTGCCAGTTCACCAGTTTCAGCGAATAGAGCTGCTTCTTGTTCCAGAGCCACGGAACCAGGCAGTAGATCGCGCCGAAGGAGATGTAGCCGACCCAGCCGAGCGCACCGGAGTGAACGTGACCGATGGTCCAGTCCGTGTAGTGCGACAGGGAGTTGACGGACCGCAGGCTCATCAGCGGGCCTTCGAAGGTGGACATGCCGTAGAAGGCGACCGAAACCACCATCATGCGCAGCACCGGATCGGTGCGGAGCTTGTCCCAGGCGCCTGACAGGGTCATCAGACCGTTGATCATGCCGCCCCAGGAAGGCATCCACAGGATGATGGAAAAGGTTGCACCGAGGGTGGAGGCCCATTGCGGCAGAGCGGTGTAGTGCAGGTGGTGCGGTCCGGCCCAGATATAGATGAAGATCAGGGCCCAGAAGTGCACGATCGACAGCCGGTAGGAGTAGACCGGACGATCAGCCTGCTTCGGAATGAAGTAGTACATGATGGCCAGGAAGCCGGCGGTCAGGAAGAAGCCCACCGCGTTGTGGCCGTACCACCATTGAACCATCGCATCCTGAACACCCGCCCAGACGATGTAGGACTTGGTCGAGTAGATCGAGACCGGGATCGTCAGGTTGTTGGTGATGTGCAGCATGGCAATCGTGACGATGAACGCCAGATAGAACCAGTTGGCCACATAGATGTGCGGTTCCTTGCGCTTCCACAGCGTGCCGAGGAACAGGAGCAGGTAGAAGACCCAGACGATGGTCAGCCACAGATCGGCATACCATTCCGGTTCCGCATATTCCTTGCCCTGCGTGGCGCCGAGCAGATAGCCCGTGCCGGCAATCACGATGAAGGCGTTGTAGCCGAGGATCACGAACCAGGGCAGGATCTTGCCCGGCATGCGTACGCGGCAGGTCCGCTGCACGACATACATGGACGTTGCCAGCAGGACGTTGCCGCCAAACGCAAAAATCACCGCAGAGGTGTGCAGTGGGCGCAGGCGTCCGAAATTGGTCCAGGGCAGATCGAAATTGAGCGCCGGCCAGGCCAGCTGCAACGCGATGACAAGCCCGACGGTGAAACCCGCAAGCCCCCAGAACATCGCTGCAATGGTGCCGAACTTGACCGGCCCCATGTTGTAGTTCGGTTTGCCGTCGACTTCCGCCGGGATTTTCTGCCCGCCGTCGTCGAAGTAGTTTTTGAAGATCAGGAAGACACTGACCGCGGCGAACAACGCCCCGATGCCAGCGTGGAATGCCATGACCTGATCAAAGGTCTTGCCTGCAACGATGATGCAGGCGAATGCAAGCAGCACGAGAAAGATGGCAAAACCACCTTCCTCGAGCGAGACCATATTGGTCTTGTTTTGTGACATTTTAGCGCCCCAGTCCTTAGAATCCATGCAAGGTGCCAACGATGGCACGACCATGCGCACGATCCTTCGGGAGACGCGTTGATTCATATCAACGGAACCGGGTTTGCCCCTCCGCCTTTGGTAGAAATCCCGGGATGCGCGACAATCTGGCAGTGCCATAAGGGCCTGTTGCAGCTGTAATTTTCTGAAAGCAACGGGTGACCATTCGTGCTAAGCAACGCAGCTCTGACGCCCTTCCGGCCCTGTTCCGGAAACAGGCGCATCTCTTCGCAGCCCTTCCCGATCCGGACCTGATCCTTGCCTTTTCGTTTCCTCAAATCCGCGGTGCTGTCTTCGAATGTCGCCGGCAGCCTCTGGATGATTGCCGCGATGGCCGCCTTCGCCCTGGAAGATGCCCTGGTCAAACAGGCCGCTTCGGGCCTACCGGTGAGCGAAGTCCTGATCCTGTTCGGGCTTGGCGGTGCCGTCGCCTTTTGGGCACTGGCCGCCATCAAGCGGGAGACCGTGTTCCACCGGGACGTGCTGTCGCCCGTCATGAAGATCCGCTTCGCCTTCGAACTGGTCGGGCGCCTGTTCTACATTCTTGCGCTTGCCCTGACGCCACTGTCCTCGACAACGGCAATCCTTCAGGCTACGCCGATCTTTGTGGTGCTCGGCGCTGCGCTGTTCTTCGGAGAAACGGTTGGCTGGCGCCGCTGGACCGCGATCCTCATCGGCCTTGTCGGTGTTCTGATCGTTTTGCGTCCGGCGGGCGACAGCTTTTCCCTGCTCTCTCTCCTGGCGGTTGTCGGCATGCTCGGGTTTTCGGGCCGCGACCTGGCCAGCCGTGCCGCGCCCGTAACCCTGAGCACCAACGTCCTGGGCTTTTACGGCTTTCTGACGATTGTCATTGCCGGCCTCGCCTTCGTGCTCTGGGAACAGCCGGCATTCGCCCTGCCCGGACAGGAAACGCTGCTGGCTCTGCTCGCTGCCGTGGCCTTCGGCGTTGTCGCCTACAGCGCGCTGATGAAAGCCATGCGGACAGGTGAAGTCTCCACCGTCACGCCGTTTCGCTACACAAGGCTTCTGTTTGGCGTCCTTCTGGGTGTCGTCTGGTTTGGCGAGGGCATCGACGCCCAGATGCTGACCGGATGTGCGGTCATTGTCGGGTCAGGTCTGTTCATCCTGTGGCGGGGCGCAAAGGTGCAGTCCGGTTCGTCCGACCGGGCAAAGGACAATCCCGCCTGAAATCATCAGGACGCAGTCAGCTTGCGCAACTCTTCGCTGACGCGCGCAGCAGTTCCGCTGCCCTGCCCGCCGGGCAGGCTCCACATCGAAATGACATCCGGCAGGGGCACACGGATGCTGAACGGTGCCACAAGCGTTCCGCTTTGCAGATGGTCAGCAACCAGAGCCTCATGGGCCATCAGAATCCCGGCGCCGTTGAGTGCCTCTTCCACCGCAAGGGCATAGAGGGAAAAAACCGGACCTTTCGGCACCAGGCCGATTTCCGGGCAGGCCGCAGCTGCCCAGACTCGCCAATCCTCTGCCCAGGCCGTATCGGTCAGGCAGACGGCATCGACGAGGTCTTCCGGCTTGTGCAGTGTCTCGGCGACCTTCGGCGTGCAGACCGGCACGAGCGCGTCAGCGCCAAGCACCGTCTTTCCCCGGGCTGGCCGTCCTTCATAAAAGAGACAGAGGTCAAACGGCACACGTTTCAGATTGGGCGGAGCCTCCATCGCGGTGACTGATATACCCAGACCCGGAATGCGCTCGCGCAGCAAGGGCAGTCGCGGCGCCAGCCAGAGCTGCGCCAGCGCGGGCAGCGCGGCGACATGAACCCTGCCCGGCGCCGCATCAAGTTTCATTGCGCGGACGGCGTCGGTCAATGTGTCAAATGCAGTCACGAAACACGGCAGGCTGCGCTCGCCCAGGGCCGTCAGCCGCACCCCTCTGGCATGACGTTCAAAGAGCGCCTCTCCAACCTCCTCTTCCAGGGACTTGATCTGCGCGGCGACAGCACCGGGCGTGACCTGCAATTCCTCCGCAGCCTGAGCAAAGCCGCCAAGTCGCGCGGCAGCCTCAAAGGCCCTGAGGGCGTTCAGGGAGGGCAATCTGGGAACAGGAGGCGATACCGGCATCGATAAGACCTAGTTTTTCTAGCCCTTTATTTTCTAAATTCTGATTTGCAGAAAAGCAAGCAAACGAAGACACTCCAGGCAACAGGTTTCCGAGACGCTTGGAGCAACGACATGACACTTGCCGATACCCTTCCCTGGCTCGCCAGCGAGGTCAGAACCCGCATTTCAGACATCACCAGCGCCACCTCCGGACTTTCGTCTACGGCACTCGCCGGGCGCATCGAAACGCTTGCGGAGGAAAACCGGCAGATCCACGAACGCGACTGCTTCAACCTCAACCCGGCGACAAATGTCATGAACCCGCGCGCCGAGGCCTTGCTGGCCAGTGGCCTCGGATCACGGCCCTCGCTGGGCCATCCGGGTGAAAAATACGAAATGGGGCTGGAGGCGATCGAGGAAATCGAAGTGATCGCGGCCAATCTCGCCTGCGAGATTTTCAACGCGACTTATGCCGAGATCCGGGTCGCTTCCGGCGCCCTCGCGAACCTCTATGCCTTCATGGCCACCACAAAGCCTGGAGATGCGATCATCGCCCCGCCGGCCTCGGTCGGCGGCCACGTGACCCACCACGCTCCAGGATGCGCCGGTCTTTATGGCCTCACCATTCACGAGGCTCCGGTGGACGCCGACGGCTACACGATCGACCTGGAAGGCCTGCGTGCCATGGCTCTGGACGTGCGCCCCAAGCTGATCACCATCGGCATGAGCCTCAACCTCTTTCCGCATCCAGTCCGGGAAATTCGCGCAATTGCCGACGAGGTCGGGGCCCACGTGCTGTTCGATGCAGCCCACCAGTGTGGCATGATCGCAGGAGGTGTCTTTGCCGATCCGCTGGCCGAGGGTGCGCACCTGATGACCATGAGCACCTATAAAAGCCTGGGTGGTCCCGCCGGCGGCCTGATCGTCAGCAACGACAGGGATCTTGCCGCAAAGGTCGACAAGATCGCCTTTCCGGGTCTGACCGCCAATTTCGACGTCGCCAAATCGGCGGCCCTTGCGATCACGCTCCTGGACTGGCGCGACCATGGCAAAGCCTATGCAGAGACCATGGCGGCAACGTCGAAGCGCCTGGCCGAGGCCTTGTCCGCAGAGGGGCTGCCGGTCTTTTCCACCAGCAAGGGCATCACGGCGTCACATCAGTTCGCCCTGGAAGCGGCAGCTTTAGGCGGCGGACAGACCGCCTCGAAGAAACTGCGCCAGGCCGGGTTCCTCGCCTGCGGCATCGGCTTGCCGATCGCACCGGTCAAAGGCGACATGAACGGTCTGAGGTTCGGAACACCGGAACTCGTCCGCTGGGGGATGAACGAAGCCGACATGCCGGAACTGGCCGGGCTGGTCGCCGAGGCACTTCGATCGAATGATCCGGCTGCGATGGCTGAAAAAACAGCGGCCTGGCGGAGAACCTTCAACAGCCTGCATTTCGTTTCAAACTGATCCCGGCCCCAGTTTGGACAAGGAACCGCTACCTGATTTTCAGCGAGCACTGAAGCTAGGTGACGTGGTCATTTTGATCGGTCAAATGACCTCACACCTGCCGGCGGCCGAGCACCAGCCCGGTTACCAGCGGCAGAAGCAGGACCATGCCGGTGAAGCGGGCGATCTGGTGGGCCGCGACAAAGGCCGGATCAAGATCGAGCATGAAGGCGAGGATCGTCATCACTTCCAGCCCGCCCGGCGCGTAGGCCAGGAGCGCCTGTCCGAAGGGAATGTCGACCAGGTTCGATACCAGCAATGCTCCCGCGATCGACGTCAGGAAGGCTGCGCAAAAGGCCGCGAGCGACGCACCGAGCACACTGACAAATTCGCGAAACGTCATGTTGGCGAAGCGGCAGCCGATCATGGCGCCCATCATGACAAAACAGGGAAGCACGACAAATTGCGGCAGGGCCAGAGTGAGTGCACCGGATGCGTTCAGGCCCGCGCTCATGAAAAAAGCGCCCGTCATCCAGCCCCCGGCACCCTGGCCCTGACGGCCAGCCAACTGGCCAGCAGGCAGATAGGGACCCCGACAAGTATTTCTGCCGGGGACGAGACCAGAACCTGCCCGCCCTCGCCTTCGACAACGCCGTTGGTCGACACAACCGCAAACGGCAAAATGGCAACCAGCACAAACAGGCGCAGCGACTGGCTGGAGGCAATGCGCGGCAAGTCTGCGCCCCGGTCCGTGGCAAGGGCGATCACATACGAGAGAGCACCGGGAATCGCCCCAAAATAGGCCGTTTCCCGCGACCACTTCGCCCCGAAATGAAGAACCGCGTAGCCGGCCACCGTAACGCCGACAACAACAACAACCAGCAGCGCCATGGAGATTGGCCATTCGCCGATCCGTTCGACCACGTCCGGCCGGACACCCGCACCCATCGAGATGCCGATCAGAACAAACAGGGCGTCGCGGAGGCGATTGGGCAGCAGCGTCGGTGCCCCTGCAAGGGTCGAGACGGCGACGAACACCATCGCACCGGACAGCCACGCAGCAGGAAGCCCCAACCAGTAGAAGACACTGCCACCGCAAGCGGCAATCAGGAGGGTCAGGGCGAGGCGCGCAGCCGAAACTTGGAAGTGGGAGAACGACATGAACAACCGGATATCATCTACGGACATCCCGTTCTATATGCGAAGATTTTTCAGGCTTCATGATTGATTGCATGGATCAACATGATCAATCTGATCAATATTATCCTCTGACACCCGGCAAGGTCACCGGCACCGGTTTCGTGAAGGGCAGCCCCTCGATGCCTTCCTTCTGGCAGGCCAGGCGCAGAGCCGGGCGATCCTCCAGGGTCTCCATGAGCTGTTGCAGACAAGGCGTTCCGGCAAGGTCCCACTTGCCGCTATTTCCGTAAATCTGCGCCCAGCGAACACAGGCCGCCAGGTAAAGATCGACGCAGGAAACGTCCTCTCCCAGCAGAAAGGGCCCGCTACCCGTTTCCAGTTCCGCCTCCAGGAACTGAAACCCGGCGCCGATCCGCTCAATCAAGGTGTCTGAAAACAGCTGATGCCTGCTCTGGTCGGGCAGATAGCGTTTGACCTTGAAGGAAATGCGCAGATCCGAATGCAGCGTATTGGAAAGATAGAACAGCCATTTGAGAAAGCGTCCGCGTGCCGGAGAGGCCGCACCCGGCGCCAGTTGTGCATGACGGTCACTCAGGAAAAGCAGGATCGCGCCTGTTTCAAACAGGGGTGCATCCTGTCCCGGCGCCTCGAGCACCGGAATCAGTCCCTGCGGATTGAGTTTGCGGTAGGCTGGCGATTTCTGCTGCGAGGTCAGCCGGTCAACAGGCACGTAGTCATAGGCTTCGCCCAGTTCCTCCAGCATCATGCGAACCACCAGATTGGCACTGTCCGGCGACCCATGCAGCCGATACCGCGTCAATGCACCATTTTCCTCGAGTTTCGGGCCGACAGCCGCAGGTATCTGGGTCACGTAAGTCATCCTCTTCCATTTCCGAACCGGCCGGCTGGCCTTGAGCAATATCAAGGCGGCGCGACTGGACTGTCGCTTAGATGGCGCCATGATGAAGGACCCGCTCTCCCACGCCATGCGCAACGTACCGCGCTACACCAGCTATCCGACAGCGCCGCATTTTCATGACGGCGTGACGGCCAAGACTTATGCGAATTGGCTGAGCGCCATCTCGCCTGACGATTCGCTGTCGCTTTACCTGCATGTGCCCTATTGCCGGGAGCTTTGCCACTATTGCGGTTGTCACACCAAGGCAACCCGTCAGGATGCGCCGCTGAAGACCTATGCAGCGACGCTCGGCCAGGAAATCAGCCTGGTCAGTGAGCATCTGGCCAATGCCGGCCCAGTACGGCACATCCACTGGGGCGGCGGCACGCCGAGCCTGCTGCCGCGCCAGAGCCTGATCGATCTGGCGGGCTTGCTCAGGGTTCAGTTCGATCTTGATCCGAAAGTGGAACACGCCATTGAACTCGACCCGCGTCTTGTCAGCGCGGAACTCGCCGAGACACTCGCCCTGATCGGGGTCAACCGGGCGAGCCTGGGTGTTCAGGATTTCGATCCTGATGTTCAAAGGGCCATCGGGCGTGTACAGCCTTATGAAATCGTGGAACAAGCAGTGGCGCATCTGCGCAGCGCCGGTCTTGAGGATCTCAATTTTGACCTGATGTACGGCCTGCCGGGTCAAACCGCTGCCACGATCCTGGACACGGTGGAAAAGACCCTGTCACTGGCCCCCGGCCGGATTGCACTGTTTGGCTACGCACATGTTCCCTGGATGCGCAAGCATCAGCGTCTGATCGACGAAAGCACCCTGCCCAACGCCGCGGAGCGGCTGCACCTGGCCGACCTTGCCCGGGCGGAGCTGACAAAGGCCGGCTATGTCGCCGTCGGTCTGGATCATTTCGCCAAGCCGAACGACAGCATGGCCGTTGCACTGGAAGACGGCTCACTGAAAAGAAACTTCCAGGGGTACACGACCGATCAGGGCGACCAGTTGATAGGCTTCGGCGTATCGTCCATCGGCAAACTGTCCTCCGGGTTCATCCAGAACATGCCGGATGTCGGCAACTGGCGCCGGGCGGTCATGGCCGGTCAGCTGCCCGTTTCCAAGGGCCTGGCCCTGTCGACCGACGATCGCCTGCGCGGGCGCATCATCGAAGAGATCATGACCAATTACGCCTGCGATCTGACACCGGTCTGCCAAGCCTTTGGCCTGTCGGTTCAGCACGTGCAGGACGCACTCGCCGCACTGGATGAACTGGCGTCGGACGGGCTGGTGCGCGTTCAACGCGACGACGAGCAAACGGCCCGGCTTGAGGTGACCGAAGCCGGACGGCCCTATGTTCGTCTCGCGGCGGCAGCCTTTGATGCCTATCTGGCTGACAGCCAGGCGAGCGGCAAGGCGCGTCACTCCGCAGCGGTTTAGGTTTCCCTCGAGTGCGCCGGGCATGTGCTCGCGCACCATTTTCCCTTTGATTTGGGATCGCTTAGAGGGTGTCGGCCTCACGCAACGGCCGATCAAGGGACAGATCAGCCCCTGCCCGGCCAGACCGCCTGCTGCGCGTGGGCATGACAGATCTGCCGTGATGAAGCGCTACGCTTCAAGCGCCCCTTCCGGATCTCATGAAACACTCGCCCTGTCGGCGTGTTTCTGAGAAAACCTCGACCCGGCTCCAGACCTTTTTCGGCCATTTCAAAGCCAAAACGAAAAAGGCCGCGATGTTCGCGGCCTTTTCAGTTCCACATCTGCGTGGACGTTTAATGCATACCGGTCATCTGACACAGACCGCAAACCTTGTTGATATGGATCCGGTCAGCCTTGTCGACACGGATCACGTTCCGACGCTTCAGATCGGAAACGACGCGGCTGACAGTTTCGATGGTCAGACCCAGGTAGTCGGCGATTTCCTGACGGGTCATGTGCAATTGCAGGTCATGACCGTCCTGCTCCTCGACGTCTGGGCCAACACAGCCCAGCCCGCCACGGTCCGGCACAAGATGCATCAGGAAGCTCGCGACACGTTCAACGGCGGACTTCCGGCCGAGAAGCACGGCGTGCTCATGCAGAACGCGCATCTGGTTGGTCAGACACTTGGTCAGCGTACTCTGAAGCTCCGTGGATTGTTCGACCTGACGCAGATCGATTTCATGCATCTCGGCTTCAGTCAGCGTTTCGGCTGTGCAGTCATATTCGTCGCCACCGGCAAGACCGAAAATATCGCCGGGCTGCAGGACTTCGACCACCTGGCGGCGCCCGTCCGGCAGCAGTTTGAAAAGCATCACAGAACCGCTGGCCAATTCATAAAGGCGTCTGGCGGTGTCCCCTTCGTAATAGATGACCGAATGAGTATCGTGTGAAACCTTCTTCGCCCCGAAATCCGAAAAGGACTGCTTGCGGTGCTTGTGGAGTGGCGTAACCTGCGGTCTTGCACCCGCGCCCTGGCCGGTGGTGCCTACGTCGAAATAAGCCATAATCCCTCCTTCGTGCCCAATTGCACGGCATTTGTTGCGGCGAAGCCGCGCCACCTCCCGTTGCCAATTCGTCCGGGCGCCGGAAAGTGAGCCACCACGAAGACGTCCCGTCCGACGTTTCGCGATTTACAGGGCAACTCTAACGAGCTCCAGGGGATGAAGAAATTCGGTCGACTGCGTAAGAACAATTACATATGAGCTAAATAGTCGCGTGACAAAGCGTCAGGCTATTCACACACCTCAGGCAATCGCTTTCGTGAGCATGTCGATGGAGAGCGGTTTTCTGAGTACCGTCAGGTTCGGCAAATCCCTGATCTGCTGCAACAAGTTGACGCGGGGCTTGCCGGATATGGCGACAATGCCCGGCGTTTCCGGCCGGTCCAGCAATTCACGCACGACATCGGCCCCGCTCTTGCCGGGCAAACCCAGGTCGACAATGACCCAGTCCTCTGCCGAAGGCATTGCCTCGGCCAGAAAGGTTTCACCGTCCTGATAGGTTTTCGGACGATGGTCCTGAGCTTCCAGCGCAATTGCCAGCGCATCGGCTACCGCTTCATCGTCTTCCACAATGTGAATGATCACGCGCACAAATCCTGACAGCGCCACAACAGGTCGCGCCATCTTTCATGATACGCCAATTGAACGGCCAAGACTGTACGCAGTAATACGTTTTAACTGCATGCTCACGGCGGTTTTACTGGTTGAATTACCCCGCGTGGAGGCTATGCGCCGGTTGTAGGGTGACCCAATACAATGCGGACCAGGTCTGCAGCATTTCGCGCACCCAGTTTTTCCATGATACGCGCCCGGTGCACCTCGACGGTTCTCGGACTGATGCCCAGCGAGCGCCCTGCTTCCTTGTTCGAAGCGCCGTCCGTGATTTCCTTGAGCACTTCCAGCTCGCGCCGGGTCAACGACTCGGCCCCTGGAAAGACGGTGCAGCGTCTTCATTTTGCCTTGCGCGGTTGATGGCAATGCTTTCCTTGACGCGCTCCAGAACAGCTTCGGCTGAAAAGGGCTTTTCGATAAAGTCAAAGGCACCGTTGCGGATGGCTTCCACTGCCATGGGAATGTCGCCCTGCCCGGAGATGATGAAGACCGGAGCCGGGTAGCTTTCGGCGTTGAGCGCCTTGAGAATCTCGATGCCGGAACGTCCCGGCATGTGCACGTCGAGCATCACGCAGGCCGGTGTGGACTTCTGTGCGGAGCTGACAAATTCGTCGCCATCGGAAAAGGTCTCGACAACGTAGCCTTCCATGTTGAACAGAACCGACAGGGCATCACGAACCGCAGGGTCGTCGTCAACGATGTAAATGGCCTCCGCGTCAGCTTTCATTTGGTTCAATTCCCTGTTCTCTCTTCAATCAGACTGGCCGATACCGGCTCTCCGTCCGGCCCGTTATCCGGCGGATCAATGGGCAAGGTCAGCAGAAAGGAGGCTCCGGTTCCCTGAGACACCGGCTCATGCCGCAAGTCGCCCCCGTGATTTTGCGCGATCGAGCGCGAAATGGCCAATCCGAGACCAACACCCTTGTGTTTTGCCCCGGTGAATGCCCGGAACAAGCCGTCGACGACTTCCGCCGGGACCCCTGGACCATTATCCGTCACCCTGAACTCCAGCCGGTCCGCGGCGCGGCGGACAGACAACACAACCTTGCGATCGACCTGGTCGGCCACCGCCTCGCGTGCATTGCGCAGAAGATTGATCAGTATCTGCCGGATCTGAACCGGGTCCGCCTTCAGGGGAGGCAAGTCCGGCTCGACATCCGCCTGCATGACGGGGGCGCTGTCGCCAGCCCCGAGCTCCGCCATTTCCAGGCAGGTTGCGACCAGCTGTGCCACCTCCACGCTTTGCCGTTCCGGCGCCTTCTTTTCCACCAGCTGACGCATGCGCTGGATAATGTCACCCGCGCGCTCGGCTTCCCGGACGGCCTTGTCGATCACTTCCAGGATCAGGGGATCCAGTGAGGCCTCAGCCCTGGCCTTGCGGGACACTGACTGGAGATAAAGCAGGACGGCGGTCAGCGGCTGGTTCAACTCGTGCGCGATGGCCGCTCCCATCTCGTCGAGAGCGCTGATCCGCGTCATATGCAGCAGTTGCGCCTGTGTCTTGGCCAGCCGGTCCTCGATCTGCTTGCGCGGACGCAAATCCCGCAAGATGCCGATGAACTGGCGTCCGCACGGTGTGCCGGCTTCTCCCACAGACAATTCGATCGGGAAAATCGTCCCGTCCTTGTGCTGGGCCTGAACCTCGCGACCGATACCGATGATCTTTTTCGTCCCGGTCTTCAGATAATTGTCAACATAGCGATCATGCGCCCGGGCATATTCGGGAGGCATGATCCGGCTGACATTGCGCCCAAGGAGATCCGCGGCCTCATATCCGAACAGGCGCTCGCAGGCCTTGTTGAAGGCAAGCACCTGCCCACGGTCATTGATCACGACAATGCCGTCTGCCGCCGTATCGAAAACGCTCGCAAGACGCGCTTCCGTTACCGCGGCATGTTCCTCATCCTGGTCGATTACGTCGTCGTGGGCCATCCCGGTACCCAAATGGAAATCACGTCCATTCAAGGTTTAAGGGGTTTCACGTATGCCAGCAACCCATTGAATGTCTAAATCTCTGGTATCCAAGCGCTAATTCGACGCACCGCTTCCCTCAGCTGATCCTCGCTGCGCGCATAACACAATCGCAGGCAGTGTGCGCCACCTTCTCCAAAGGCCGTTCCCGGGGCCAGACCGACACCTGTCTGGCGAACGAGATCCAGAGCGAAGCGACGGGTATCCGTCACGCCATCCACCGAAAAGAACAGGTAAAATGCGCCTTGAGGCGGCACGACACGAACCCGGTTCAGACCCTTGAGCCCGTTGACGACGCAGTCCCGCCCGGCGCGCGCCCTGGCGACCTGCTCCTTCAGGAACTCCTGCCCTTCCGTCAAAGCCGCGACGGCGCCCCATTGCGAAAAGGACGGCACGCCAGAGGTCGAATACTGGATGAGATTTTCAAAAACCTGCCCGAGTGCGGGCGGGGCTGAAATCCAGCCAACCCGCCAACCGGTCATGGCCCAGTTCTTGGACATGGAATTGACAAAGATGATCTGATCATCGTCTTCGGCAACGTCATAGAAAGACGGCGCCCGCTCGGCATCACCGTAATAGAACAGAGCGTAGATTTCGTCGGCGATAATCCAGAGGCTGTGGCGGCGTGCCAGCTCGAGAAATGCCTTGAGCAGGTCTTCGCTCGCTGCCCAGCCCGTCGGATTGCACGGAGAATTCAGAAAAAGCGCCGTTGTCTGGGGCGTGATCGCCGCCTCGACATCTTCGACGCTCAAGTGCCAGCCGGTCTCATCTTCATGCATCGGCACACTGACAGCCCGTGCACCGTGCACTTCGACCGCTGCAGTGATGTTCGGCCAGGCCGGTGTCGGCACTATGACGTCACTGCCGGCATCACAGACCGCTTGCACGGCGAGCTGGATTGCCTGCATCCCGGAGCCGGTGACATAAAAGCGTTCCGACAAGAAGGGCCGGCCATAAAGGCGCTGATGATAGTCGGCGAGAGCTTCACGCAGCGGCGGAATTCCGCGCTGCCAGGTGTAAAACGTCTCACCCCGGTCGAGGGACTCCTTGGCGGCTCTCGAGATGAAATCCGGCGTCGGCAGGTCGCCCTCTCCCGCCCAGAGGGGGATCAGGTCCTCGCGCCCCCATCCAGCATTGAATATCTCGACAATTCCGCTTTCCGGCGCCTTGCGCGCACCCATGCTCAACCGGTCAATCAGGCTGGTCACACTCAAATCCCCTGTGTCCTGTTTTGGCGCAGCTTAGCCCGTTTGACGCTCGATGTTTCATGAAAGAATGTGAAACAGACTTCACCAGTCGTGATCGGTCCGGAAGGGACAACCCGTTGAACCTGATCGTGCTTCGCAGCGATCTCCATCACATGACCAATGGACAGAACATCCTGGCTGTGGTCCGATCAGCACGGATAGCGAACGAAGAATTCGCGACTCGGTTCCAGAGGCCATAGCCGAGGCACGGGAACCGGGCAACCGCTCGGGAGGACGGTAAACCAGACCATGATGCACGGATGGCTCGTGATATTGGCCGCGACGGCCTATATTCTGTGCTTGTTCGCGATTGCCAGCTATGGCGACCGCATGACCCGGCGCAAGTCACCTCGCTCGCGCGGCCGCCCGTTTATCTATGCCCTGTCGCTGTCGGTCTACTGCACGTCCTGGACGTTTTTCGGTTCCGTCGGCAATGCCAGCCGAACCGGCATTGAGTTTCTGACCATCTATATCGGCCCGCTGCTGGTGTTTGCCCTCGGCTATCCGCTGTTGCAGCGGATCATCCAGATTTCAAAGACGGAAAGCATCACCTCGATTGCCGATTTCATCGGCGCCCGTTACGGCAAGAGCCAATCGGTGGCTGCTCTGGCAACGATCATCGCGGTGATCGGTGTCATTCCCTATATCGCGCTGCAGCTGAAGGCCCTGTCGCTGTCGATCACGACGCTTGCCGGGTCGCTGATTTCACCCGGCTTCATGTTTGCGCCGATCTTTGACGACATCACGTTGATGATCGCCCTCGGCATGGCGATCTTCAGCTGGGCCTTCGGAACACGCTACATCGATGCGACCGAGCACCAGGAAGGCCTGATGCTGGCAATCGCCGCGGAAGCTGTGGTCAAACTGATCGCCTTTCTGGCCGTCGGTATATGGGTTACCTACTTCCTTTTCGACGGACCGCTGCACCTGATCCGCTCGATTTCGGAAGCGCCGGAGGTTGCCGAAGTCTTCGACCAGCCGATGAATATCGGCAACTGGCTGGTCATGTCCTGTCTGTCCGCCTTTGCCGTGCTGCTGCTGCCTCGGCAATTTCACGTCACCGTCACCGAAAACAACTCCGATGCGGAGCTGCGGCGGGCGACCTGGATGTTCCCGCTCTACCTGGTGCTGATCAACCTGTTCGTGATCCCGATCGCAGCTGCCGGCATGTTGCGCTTCGGTCAGGATATCAATCCGGACACTTACGTTTTGGCCCTGCCGCTCGATGCAGGCCAGCACTGGCTTGCATTATTTGCCTTTATCGGCGGATTGTCCGCAGCGACTGCGATGGTGATTGTTGCCACCGTGGCGCTGTCGATCATGATTTCCAATGACATCGTTGTGCCCCTGCTTCTTCGGCGGCACAGCGAAGAGGAGATCGTCAACACCTCCGGAAAGGACATGAGCAGCCGTCTGCTCACAATTCGAAGGCTGTCGATCTTTGCCATTCTTCTTCTCGCCTATGCCTATTACAAGGCAGCGGGGAATACGGCTGCGCTCGTCTCGATCGGGCTGCTGTCCTTTGCGGCCATTGCGCAATTTGCACCGGCCTTCATAGGGGCCCTGTTCTGGCGGCGGGCAACGTCTCTTGGCGCGATCGCCGGGCTTTGCGGCGGCTTCTTCGTCTGGGCCTATACGTTGCTGCTGCCGACCTTCGCCAAATCGGGCCTCATGTCCGACGGCTTTCTCGCAACTGGCCCTTTCGGCATCGAGGCTCTGAACCCGCAAGGCCTGCTCGGCCTCGACATGGATCCCTTCATTCACGGCACACTCTGGAGCCTGGGTGTCAATATCTGCCTGTTTGTCGGCGCTTCCTTCCTGCGCAAGCCGCTGCCGGCGGAAACGCTGCAGGCGAACGTGTTCGTGCCGGCCGAACTCACGCCTTCCCCCAACCTCCGGTACTGGCGCACGTCCGTCACTGCAGGCAATCTGCAGGCGACAGTGGCGCGCTACCTTGGCGAAGAACGGACCGAGCGCTCTTTCCTCAGGTTCGCCAGCGAACGGGGCAAGGAGCTGGATCCGAACACTTTGGCGGATGCCAACCTGCTCCGGTTTTCCGAACAGCTGCTTGCCAGTGCCATCGGTGCGGCGTCATCACGGCTGGTGCTGACCTTGATGCTGAAACGGCATGACCCGTCGACCAAAGGCGCGGTCAAGCTGCTCGACGATGCCTCCATGGCGATCCAGTACAACCGCGATCTCCTGCAGACCGCCCTGGACCAGGTGCGCCAGGGCATCGGGGTGTTTGACCGGGACCTGAGGCTGATCTGCTGGAACCGCCAGTTCCGTGACCAGTTGGGACTACCGGCAGAATACGGTCAGGTCGGAACAACCCTCGACGCCATCCTGCGCTTCAATGCGGAGCGGGGTGAATTTGGTGCGGGCCCTGTCGAGGCCCTGATTGCCGACCGGATCGAGAAGCTGGTGCTGCTTCAGGAGACCTTCCAGGAAAAGCTGGAATCAAGCGGCACCGTGTTCGAGGTGCGCATCAGCCCCATGCCCGACGGCGGCATCGTGACCACCTACACCGACATCACCGAACGCGTCCTGGCGGAAGAGGCGCTTGCCAGAGCCAACGAGACGCTGGAACGCAGGGTACGCGAACGCACGGAAGAACTTACCCACGTCAACGAACGTCTTGTGGAAGCGACACGCGCGGCTGAGGAAGCCAATATCGGCAAGACGCGGTTTCTGGCAGCCGCCGGGCACGACATCCTGCAGCCGCTCAACGCGGCCCGCCTTTATGCCTCCGTGCTGGTCGACAAGCTCCGGGAGGCCGAGGACGGGGAACTGGTGCGCAACGTCGAAATGTCGCTGGAATCGGTCGAGGACATTCTTGGCGCCGTTCTGGATATTTCCCGGCTCGACACGGGTGCGCTGAAACCCGAGCCGACTGTGTTCAGACTTGACGAGCTGCTCAGCGGACTTGCACTGGACTTTCAGCCTGTTGCGGAAGACAAGGGCCTGGACCTCCGCATTGTTCCGACATCCGTGTCGGTGAGAACAGACCGCAGACTGTTGCGCCGCCTGTTGCAGAACCTGGTGTCCAACGCCTTGAAGTATACGCAGGAAGGACGTGTCCTGGTGGGCTGCCGCCAACGCGGCAATCGGGTTCTGGTCGAGGTTCACGACACGGGCATGGGCATCCCGAAAAGCAAGCAGAAAGCCATCTTCCAGGAATTTCATCGCCTGGATGACGGCATGCGCATGGCGAAGGGCCTGGGTCTGGGACTGTCGATTGTCGAACGGATCAGCCACGTCCTGAAACATCCGGTCGAGCTGCGTTCCGAAGCCAACAAGGGCTCTTGTTTCTCAGTCGAGTTGCCCCGATCGACGGCGGTACCCGACAGTGCGCCCGTGCACCAGATTGCCCCCCCTCCGGTCAGCTTGAAGGTCTTTGTGTTGTGGCCATCGATAACGAACCCGACATCCTGAGCGGCATGCGCCACCTGTTGACCAACTGGCATTGCCGCGTCATCACCGCCCCTGACGAAACGCAAGCGGCGCTGGAACTGAACAAGGCGGGGCTTACCCCGGACGTCATTCTGGCGGATTACCATCTCGACAACGGCACCGGCATCGAGGCAATCGTGAAACTTCGCTGGAAATTCGGCCAGCATACCCCGGCGATCCTGATCACTGCGGATCGCAGCCGGGCGGTGCGCACCGAAGCCAGCGACAAGGACATCGCGTTTTTCAACAAGCCGCTCAAGCCCGCCGCCCTGCGTGCCCACCTGGCGCGCTGCCAGGCGGGACAGGCTGCAGAATAGGCGCAATCCGTTTCAGCTCGTGAACAGAGCGGTTGGGCGTCAGGAAACCGAGCGCATGTCGGAAGGGTTCCTGGGCGCCGTGCTGGGTGACCGGTCTTCCCAGTCTTCCTTGCGGATCTGCGCAATCCTCATCGGATTGGAGTCCGGTTTCCCAAAATAATAGCCCTGCATCGTGTCGCAGCCGAGCGTACGCAGGGCATCGACCTGGAACTGGCGCTCGACCCCTTCTGCCGTCACTTCCAGTCCAAGATTATGCGCCAGGGCGATAATGGCCGAGATGATCGCAAGGCCGTCGCTGCGCTCGCCGATCTCGTCCACGAAGGACTTGTCGATCTTGATCTTGTCGAACTTGTATTGCCGCAGGTAGGACAGTGACGAGTATCCCGTTCCAAAATCGTCCAACGCGATCTTGATGCCGCGATCCCGCAGTTTCTCCAGCTTGGCCGCGGCAGAACCGAAGTCACGCAGGAAGACCGATTCCGTGATTTCCAGGACGAGGCGTTCCGGCGGAAAACCGGTTTCCTCCAGGACCGCACAGACATGATCAACCAGGTTTGGATCCATGAACTGGACCGGCGACAGGTTGACCGCGACACTTTCCAGATCGGGACAAAGAGCTGCCGCAGCACACGCCTTCTTCAGGACCCAACTGCCCAGCGGCAGGATGAGCCCGGCATGTTCGGCAATCGGGATGAACGTATCGGGTGGAATCTCGCCACGGACCGGGTGCAACCAGCGCACCAGAACTTCACTGGAGACCACCTCCCCGGACCTGGCATTCACGATCGGCTGGAAATCGACATTGAGTTTTTCATATTCGAATGCCTCACGCAGATCCGATTCCAGCTCCCGGCGCTCGAGAACTTCGCGCTCCATTTCATATTCAAAGGCGAGCGCGCGTCCCCTGCCACCTTCCTTGGCCTTGTAGAGCGCAATGTCGGCCTTGCGCATCAGGTCGTCCAGCGTGTCCCGACTGTCGCGGAACCGCGTGTAGCCAACGGTTGCGCCGATCGCAAAATCGCGCCGGCCGATCCGGAACGGCTTGCGAGCGGCGCTGACCAGATCATTGGCAAAAGCCAGAGCAGCCTCGTCGCTCTCGAACCGGCCAAGTGCGGCAAACTCGTCCCCTCCAAACCGGGCCAGAACCGTCGTCTCGCCGCCGATCACCTTGAACCTGCTGGCAACCTGCCGCAGCAACTCGTCACCTGCCGGGTGGCCACTGGTGTCGTTCACGACCTTGAAATTGTCCAGATCAATCAGGAACAGGGTCAGCGTGTCGTCACTGAAACTGGTCTGGCTCTCCAGCCGCATCTCGGCCTGTTTGAGGAACCAGCTTCGGTTGCCGATACCGGTCAGAGAATCGTGTTCGGCAAGGTGAGAGACCAGAGCGTTCGCCCTGCGCGTTTCAGTTACGTCGGACGCCACCCCGCGATAGCCCGCATAGGAGCCATGTTCATCAATGACCGGTCGCGCGGCCAGGGACCACCAGCGCTCCTCGCCCTGTACGTCAATGCCTATGACGATGTCCCGAAACGCCTCTTGCTCGTCAAACGCGTTTTCCAGCCTGACCAGCGCCGTGCGTGCTTCGGCTTCGTCGAGGGAATAGGCCAGATCGACCATGCGCTTGGTTTCAAGCTCCGACCGCGTGCGCCCACTTGCATGCAGGAACCGGTCAGAAATGTTGCGGAGAAGACCCGCGCTGTCGGCTTCCCAGATCCAGTCGCTGGCCTTTTCTTCAAATTCGTTGAGCAACAGGGCGATCAGCTCGCCACGCTGCTCGAGTTCCGCTTCTGCCAAAAAATGCGAGGCAAACAGCCAGCCTGCGGAAGCCACGCTGCAAATGACAACCATCGTGTAGCTGGTCAGCAGCAAAAACAGCATCAAGATGTCAGCGCTCGGTCCGATCGCAAGAGACACCAGCGACGCCAGATAGAGGATCCCCACCCAGCGGAACGCGGCCTGTGGGACTGTGGCCAACGTAAACCCGCCACCACACAGCATGCCGATCGTCACGCAGGAGGCCATCCAGATCCCATTGGCGTTCCCAGAGACAAAGGCGGCAATTGGCACCACCGCCCAGAAGCTGCTGAAAACCGTTGCATGCAAAACGGCTTTGTTGAGCGCGTTTCGGGACACGAACTCGACGGGCTCTTTGCGGGACTTCAACCACTTGTGCGTCGTGAACGCCAGGAACCCGCAAATGCCGATCAACCAGGCAGCAAGATACTCGACCGGCAGAAAGGACCGGAACGACAGTGCAATGACAATCGTGTTGATGACATTGGCGAAGATGATGAAGGGCGTCAGACGCGCAATGCTGGCAATCTGTGCCGCACGGACCTTGCGCGCCACCTGCTCGTCGACGACCGGGTGACCGAAGGCGAGCAAAAACGCTTTCGTGGGATTGCTTTCTTGCTTGCCAGCCTGTTCCGGGCCCTGGCTGCGACTCACAGCAGAAAACGATTTGCCCGGCCTGAAAAACGCCATGCAAATGGTCGCAAGGATCAGTGTCCAATTGGAGCTGAGCCGCATTTTGTCTCCGCAATAGGGTCCCGCACTGTGCGGCGCACAGCCCCACGAAGACGATTGTTACCGCCATTCCCTGAAATTCCGGTAAAAGAACTGGTAGAAATCAGGAGCCTTGAAATTCAGCCGGTCGGGCTGTCCGAGCGACGCAGGGAAGACGGTTCAGGTCCGTCTTTCCAAACAAAAACGGCAGGTCAATCCCTGCCGCCCAAGTGCTCTTCAGGAGATGGTGCCGAAGACAGGCACATATTTAGGCGACCAGGGACAGCCCTAGGGAGCGTTCGCAGCTTCCGTAGCCTCGCCGCCCAACTGCCACTGACCTGCCTCGATTTTGGAGGCGGCAATCACGGCCTGGGTGCGGCTTTCCACGCCCAGCTTCTGGAGAATGGCGGAAACATGCGCCTTGACGGTCGCCTCTGACACCGACAATTCATATGCAATCTGTTTGTTCAGCAGGCCTTCGGACAGCATCATCAACACCCGCACCTGTTGCGGGGTGAGCGTTGCAAGGCGTTGCACGAGGTCACCACTACCATCGTCCGCCGTCAGGTCGACATCGGGCGGCGTCCACATATTGCCGGTCATGATCTCGGAAATCGCTTCCCTGATCACCTCAATACCGTGGGACTTCGGAATGAAACCCGAGGCGCCGAACTCCACGGCCCGCCGGATCGCCTGCGGGTCCTCATTCGCGGAGACCACCACCACCGGCACCCCGGCATATTGTGCCCGCAGATACATCAGCCCGGAAAAACCGCGCATTCCCGGCATCGACAAGTCCAGGAGAATAAGATCGACGTCACCGTCCTTTTCCAGGCTGGCGGTCACGTCTTCCAGCGCGCCTGCTTCCTCGATCGCAGCAGTCGGGTACTGCGTCTCGATCGTCTGGCGCAGCGCACCGCGAAACAGGGGATGATCATCTGCGATAATGAACCGATACGACGTCGCCGACACCTTGCTGTTCCTCCCTCGAGGGCCTTGAGTTCGCTCTCCCTGCTCAGAGAGACCGTGCGCTCGTTCCTCCCAGCGCTCAGTCAGACCAGATTTCTCAGGCAGAGCCCTTTTGTTGCGGCCTTTGAGAAGTATGTTTGCAACACCGATAACGCGCAAGTCAAACAATGCTTTCGGACTAGGCGTGAACGACCTCCGATTTGCGACCCATCCGCCAGGACCTTCAACATGGTGACAACAAATTTTGAGCTGATTCAGGGACCATGAACCAACCAGGTTGCAAGTTCTCGACTTGAACCTGTCAGTTCTACGAAGTCCGTTCTTGAAATTGCGCTTAGCGTTCTCTCGAAAATCAAGCCAAAGAATTGCAAGGCACCCTGAAAGACAACTCATGATTAGTGAGATAGCAAATTCAGTTGAATAATAAACTTCAGTTGCGAGCAATTCGTCGGATACACTCGTTTTCCATAGTCTGAATTTGCGGTTGCTATTCATTGCAAAGACAGCAACAAATGACCTGCCTCTGGTGGGCCTAAAAACAATATCACTGAGTGCGCGAAACCATACTATGACCATCCAAACCACCCTATTGTCGTTTGTAAATCGCTGGGAATGCGACGAAAATGATCACCTGAACGTCCAGTTTTACTTCAGCCGGTTTGACGAGGCAGACCGGCAGTTCAGACTGCTATCCGGGCTCAGTGAAACGCTGGTCGGCGCCCGCCGTGTCCGGCATGTGCGCTTTCACGCAGAACTGCGGACAGGAGATCTGATCACCGTTCATTCCAGCATTGCCTTTGACGGCCCCCATATGCTGACGGTGATTCACGAACTGCGTGACGGCGCCACCGGAGAACTGGCGGCAACCGCCCTCGATGGCTATGAACCAAGCGCGAACTCAGCCAAGACGCTGAGACAGCGTTTCAAGGCATTTCAGACGTCGATGATCGACGAGGCAGCGCCACGCGGCATTCCGGCCGGGCCAGCGAACCCGCGTGTAACAATTGCCAACCTGGAAGCCAAGGGTGCACAGATTGCCTATCGTGGCACCGTCCTGCCGCGGGATGTTGGCGTGGATGGCCGGGCGGACGACCGGTTTGCGCTGTCCTGCTGCACCGACGGTGTGGCCCATGTCTGGCAACGCACGCCAATGACCCACGCCTACCTGACCGAAAACGGATTTGGCCGGGTCGCAGTGGAAATGAAGCTCACCTGGGCCACCCCGCTGAAATCGGGCGACACGATGATTGTCCTGTCCGGCTTTACCGGCGTCAGCGCAAAGACATTCGCCATGCGTCATCACCTGTTTGAAAGCCGGACAAGCCGGCTTGTGGCAACGCTCGACGTGATTGCCCTGACCATGGATCTTGAAAAAAGAGCGGCCGTGGAGCTGCCTCCGGAGGCGCATCAGGCCATCAACAAGATGCTGATCGACTAAGGCGCTTTTCCGGCTCAGTTCCCCTCGCCGTCAAGGTCCTTCTGCAGGTCGCGGACCATGCCGAAGAAGCGCCGCATTGCGCTTTCGGTAAAGGTGAGAACCTTCTCAAGCTCCTCATCCTCTTCGCTCAAGAGCGACGTGGTGTCATCCTTGTCCCGTTCGGAGCGGTCCAGAGCGGATCCGGGCGGCAGTTGCCGGTCCGGGCCGCCATCCCCACTCTCCAGCTGTTCAAGCCGGGCACTCAGGCGGTCCACTTCGCCAGCAAGTTCGCTGATCTCCGCAAGGTAGGCTTCTTCGGCAAGCGGAACGGGGTTGCAGCGCCAGGCGTCATTGCGCTCCTGGCAGATCGACACCGTGCCATTCTGACGATCCACGCGCAGGATCTCGTCATCAACGGCGACCAGGGAGAACCGGTCCGGTCTGCCCTCGCTTACGGCTTCCGCATCAGCTTGGGACATGTTGTCCTGCGCAGCGGCCCCAGCACTGAGCATCAGCGCGGTCAGTCCACCGGCAATCAGCGTCTTCAAGGTATCACGTGTCATCATGTCGCCTTTCCGATGCCGGCAGGCACCGGCTGTGTTCAGGTGTTCAAGACCTGACATGATTCCATGGCCAAAGCACGACCAATCCCGGCTTTTTCGCCAAGTGTCACCAGAGCGTCACCCTGTTTCACGCGGCAGCAGGGCTTCCAGTGTTTCCAGCCGGTCCGCCTCGGCAGCCGGTTTGTCCCAACGAAGGCGTGCGATCCTGGGAAACCGCATGGCAACACCCGATTTGTGACGCCCGGACCGATTGAGACCCTCAAACGCCACTTCCAGAACCAGGCCCGTCTCGGGACCGTAGGCCACTTCCCGCACAGGGCCGAAGCGGTTGGTCGTGTTGTTGCGCACGAACCGGTCGATTTCCCTGAGCTCTTCGTCGGTGAAGCCGAAATAGGCCTTGCCGACGGGCACAAGTTCGAGCCCGTTGTCCCCGTCTCGCCAGACACCGAACGTGTAATCGGAATAGAAAGACGATCGTTTGCCGTGACCTCTTTGTGCATACATCAGGACAGCGTCGACCAGATGCGGCTCGCGCTTCCATTTGAACCATTGCCCCTTTGGGCGGCCCGGCACATAGGGTGCATCCCAGCGTTTCAGCATCAGACCTTCAACGGCCTCCGCGTCGGCCTCAGCCAGATGATCCTGCGGAGCTGCACGCGCCGCCGTGATCTCCTCCCAGCTGGCCACCTCCACCATTGGCGAGAGGTCAATTCGGGGATTGGAAAGTCCTTGCACGAAATCTTCAAGCAGCTTGCGACGGTCGGCGAGGGGACGGTCGCGCAGGTCCGTCCCCTCCAGGGCCAGAAGGTCATAGGCACGGATCGCGGCAGGGTACTCGCGCAACAGTTTCGGGCCGGCCGTCTTGCGATTGAGCCGCTTCTGCAGATCGGAAAACGGCCTGACCTTGCCCTCCGACACCACCAGCAGCTCTCCATCGATCGATGCTTCGAAGCCCAGCAGGTCGACTATGTCCGGAAAGGCTCTGGAGATATCCTCACCCGTCCGGCTGAAAAGGCGCCTGACCTCCTGGCCATCGGAGGTTTTTCCCGCAGCGGCCTGAACCCGAATGCCGTCCCATTTCCATTCAACTGCAAAGTCCGCCGCCGCGAGCTGTGGTGTGTCCTTTTCGACATCAAGCGGGTGGGCCAGCATCGCCGGACGGAATGGCGCCGGATCATCAGTCTCGGGCGGGCCGGCCCTTCCCTCGGCCCAGGCGAACAGGGGTTCGTACGGGACCTTCAGCCCGTGCCAGACCTCCTCGACCCGGTCCACTTCCAGTTCACCCAAGCGTGCCACGGCAGACTTCGCCAGACGCGCCGATACGCCCACACGCAATCCACCTGTCACAAGCTTGAGCAAGGCCCATCGCCCTGTTTCATCAAGCGCATCCAACCAGCCGGCGAGCAGACCAGGCACGTCTGTCTTTCCAGACCCGGCAAGCATCTCGACGACCTGTGCAAGACCCGGTGCATCCGGCGACGCGGCGGCCAGAGACCTTTCCTGTCTTGGCCACATGAGCGCGATGGTCTCAGAAAGATCGCCGACAAAATCATAGGAAAGCGCGAACAGCTGCGGGTCTGCCCGCTCACTGATCAGGCCTCTGAGAAGAGCCGGTTTGGCATGTTTGAAGGACAGTCCGCCGGTCAGAGCTGCCAGGGCGTATCCCCGGTCAGGATCGGGCGTGTCTCTAAAATAGCGGACAAGCAGGGCCTCCTTGGCAAGGCGGCGCGGCTCCAGGGAAAGCCTGTCCAGTAGTTGGGAAAAGCATTGCATCAAAAAAGATCCAACCGGGAAAGTTGCGCGCACGCAAGTCTTTCCCGGTTAGATACAATTTTGCATCACTGTTTCAAGCAGACAGCCAGTCAGGCTGCGGCGGATTTCTCGCCCATGGCATGCAGGAACTGCAAACCGACGATGTCGTCTCGAACCCACTTGATTTCCATCGAATAGGCATTGCCAGACTGGTCTTCATAAGTCAGCTGCAGGCCTTCATGTGCGCCTTCAAAGTTCATGACACCAATGCCGCCTTCGGAGCTGTTCATCAGGCGCGTTTGATACGAGCGACCATCACTGGCCACCAGCGTCACCCGCTGCCCCATCTCCTGCTTGCGGCTGGCCCGACGGCGTTCCTCGACGTCGCGAGTCATTTCTTCCAGGAAGCCCTCAATGCCGTGCGCCATCTGATCGGCGACCTGCTTGACCTCACCGGCGATGCGGTCAACCGATTCCGCTTCGCTGGCGGTCGCCTGGATCGCCTGGTCCACGGTCTCTGCGCTGTTGACGGCATTGCTGGTCTCGCTGGCCGCCATGGTGATGCTCTGCGAGATCTCCTGTGTGGCAACGCTCTGCTCGCCAACGGCCGCCGTGATGGCCCCAGTGACTTCACTGATCATCTCGATGGAACCGGTGATCCGCCTGATGGACTCCACCGCCTCGTCGGTCAGACCCTGAACGGACGAAATCTGGCTTGAGATTTCCTCGGTCGCCTTTGCTGTCTGCGTCGACAGTTCTTTCACTTCTGCGGCAACCACCGCGAAGCCCTTGCCGGCTTCCCCGGCCCGCGCGGCCTCGATCGTTGCGTTGAGCGCCAGCAGGTTGGTCTGTTCCGCAATGGCGCGGATCATCTCGACCACCGTTCCGATTTTTTCGACCGCCTCGGCCAGGCTGGAGACGCTTGCATCCGTGCGCTTGGCGACATCCGTTGCCTCGTCGGTTGCGCTCGAGGCCCGTTCCGACTGGCTCATGATTTCCTGGATGGCGGCGGACATTTCCTCCGCTGCAGCGGCAACCGTCTGAACATTGTTGGAAGACGAAGCCGATGCGTTCTTGGCCTGGGTTGCGGCACCCGAAGCGTCCTGCGAAATGGCACGCACCCTTGACGCAATATCGGTCATGTCGCCGGTCTTCTGGTTCACGTCGCCTGTGACGCTATCCATCAGTTCTTCAAATTTCCTGATCAGGTCCTCGACATGGTTCTGGCGCATGCGCTCCTTGTCGCGCTCCTTCGCCGCTTCGGCTTCCAGCGACGCCCGCACGCGCGCATTTTCCTGGAAGATCTTGCCAGCGCGCGCCAGATCGCCAATCGCATCCGAACGTTCTGCCAGCGGCATCTTGAAGTCGGTGTCGCCTTCCGCAATCCGAACCAGGTTCGTCGTCAGCGAGCCCAGAAGGCCGTTGACGTTGCGCAGCGTCCAGATGCAGATCGCAAGAGTAACAAGAATAACAATGATGGTTTCGGCAAATACATAATTCAGGTGCGTGTCTGCGGCAGCGGCAATTTCAAGGGCTCGTGCTTCAGCGGCCTTGAGCATCACATGCGACGCGTCGCGAATGAGATTGAGACGTTCTGTGGCCTTGCCGAACCAGACGGACCCGTCAATACCCTGACCGTCCTTCGTTTCCGGCAGCGTGCGCAGCACCTTGCGCCACTCCGTCACCTGATCGACGGCCGGTCCTGATACCAGATCTTTGTAGGTGGCAAGTTCTTCCGGGGTGGCGACGCGCTTGAAGTCGTGGAGAAACGCCCCCTCGACCGACAAACGGTCAAAATAGGCCAGATAACGTTCGTGTGGGACTTCGCCGGTCTTTGCCACGATGGTGAACAGTTGCCCGCCGATTGCACGCTCGAGACCACCCGCTTCAATCGCTTCGGTCAGCAGCAGGAATGGGGTCATCTGCTCCGCATAAATATGATCCGCGCTGGCGTGCTGGGCCTCCTGAACAATATTGATCAGGCTGTGCACCTTGCCGGAGTAAAAGGCAATGTTGCCCTTGCCGTCGATGGATCTGGAATCGATGCCAGACCTGTGCCGAGCAATTTGGTCGAGACTCTTGCTGGCCTCCCGGACTTCCTTGAGGAGCTTTTCATTCGCGACCTCGAAAGACGACACAAAGGCGGTCATGTCCGCAACGGCCTTGTCGGTTGCAAGCCGCTGCTTGTCCAGAGCAGACCGCGGTCCTGAAGCGTAGTCGGTTGCCAGCATTACGGCCGTGCGCCCTCGCTCTTTCTGAAGCTCGTGCAAAACCGCTTCGGCCTTTTCCGCGACGACACTTGTCGGATAGATATCCGATGCAACCTTGCTTTCGGTATAGGCCTCGTTCAGCGCGATGAAACTCGCGATCGCGTAAGCGACCAGCGGCACGATCGCCAGCAGCGCAATTTGTGCGCGAATGGACTTCAGCATCAATAGCCCCCAAACCTGGACATCTCATCTGATTAACGCGGAGGCAGGTTAATTTTTTCAATAACCTAGAGGTGAAAAAATAGGCAGCATTATACCCTCAGTATAATTGCCAAGGCAATTTGTTCGCGGTTGCAATATCCCTGGTCAATCTATGCAATATCGCCTGGGCAGGTGTGAAACTAACAGGATGGACGGCGCGCCCAAATGGCTATATAAGCCGCGGCCATCCAAGGGCACGTGTGGTATTTGCCCGATCCGGTAGACTGCTGATTGGCATGCAGATGATCCGGAGCAGTTGAAAGATCTTTATGTCCGATTTGACTTCCGTCGCCCCGGCCCTTCAGGCCGCGCTGGCGAAACGCGGCTATGAAAGCCTCACCCCCGTCCAGGAAAGCGTGCTTACCGACGCACCGCCCGAAGCGGACCTCCTGGTGTCTGCCCAGACCGGTTCCGGCAAGACCGTCGCCTTCGGTCTGGCCCTCGCCCCGACACTGCTGGGCGAAGATGACAAGCTCGGCCAGGCAGGCGCTCCGGTCGCCCTTGCCATTGCCCCGACACGCGAACTGGCGTTGCAGGTCAAGGAAGAGCTGACCTGGCTCTATGCCGATGCAGGCGCTGTCACCACATCCTGTGTTGGCGGCATGGATCCGCGCACAGAACGGCGCGCGCTGGAACGCGGTGCCCATATCGTCGTCGGCACGCCGGGCCGCCTGCGTGACCATATCGAACGCGGCGCGCTTGACCTGTCGGAACTCAAGGCCGTCGTTCTCGACGAAGCCGACGAAATGCTCGACATGGGCTTCCGCGAAGACCTGGAATTCATCCTGGATGCCGCGCCCTATGACCGGCGCACGCTGATGTTTTCCGCCACCGTTCCCCGCCCGATTGCCGAGCTCGCCAAGCGCTTCCAAAAGGATGCGGTGCGTCTGTCGACCATCAACGCCCGCGAACAACATGGCGACATCGACTATATCGCCCATCCGGTTGCACCCAACGAGCGCGAGAATGCGATCATCAATGTGCTGCGCCTTTACGAGGCGGAGAAGGCAATTGTCTTCTGCTCAACCCGTGAAGCCGTCAGCCGCCTGACGTCACGCCTCGCCAACCGTGGTTTTTCCATTGTCTCGCTCTCCGGCGAGCTCAGCCAGGAGCAGCGCTCCAGCGCCCTTGCGGCCATGAAGGATGGCCGCGCCCGGGTCTGTGTTGCAACCGACGTTGCCGCCCGCGGCATCGACCTGCCCAATCTGGATCTGGTCATTCACGCCGACCTGCCCACCGGTAAAGCAGCCCTTTTGCACCGGTCCGGCCGGACCGGACGCGCCGGCCGAAAAGGCACATGCGTGCTGATGGTTCCGTTCCCGCGCCGCCGCCAGGCAGAGCGGGTCCTGCATTTCGCCGGTATCACCGCGACCTGGAAAGGCGCGCCGACTGCCGACGACATCCGGGCCAAGGACAAGGAACGGCTGCTGGCCGACCCGGCTCTCACCGTGGAGCTGGAGGATGAAGACCGCGCCATCGCCCTGGAACTTCTGGCCTTGCACAGCCCGGAACAGCTTGCGGCAGCTTTCGTGAAACTGCGCCAGTCCCGCCTGCCGGCACCGGAAGACGTCTCCGATCTTGACGAAAGCTCGCTTCGGGGCCGCGATGCCGGTTCCAAGGGCGGCCGCAGCGCCGAGATCACCGGCAAGTTCGAGGACGGCATCTGGTTCTCGCTGTCACTTGGCCACCGCCAGCGCGCCGAACCGCGCTGGATCCTGCCGATGATCTGCCGTGCCGGTCACGTCACCAAGAAGGAAGTCGGCGCGATCAAGATCTTCCAGAACGAACTCTACTTCGAGATCGCCGGCAACCACGGCCAGCGTTTCAATGAAGTGATCAAGCGTGACGGCACCGGTGAAGACAATGTCACCATCACGCTTCTGGACGCCCGCGGCGGCAAGATACCGGCTCCGCCGAAGGAAAGCGGTTTCCGTCGCGACCGCTCCGGCCCGCCCAGGCGCCGCCCGCGCGGTGCGGATGCGCCGGACTATGAAAATCTCGGCCGTGAAGACAGTCTGAAGAAGGACCGCCCCAAGCGCGGCCACAAGGACAAGTTCGACGGCCCGCGTGGCAAGAAGCGGCGCCACTCCGACGATGACGCCCCGCCGCATCACCCGGCTTACGAGCCGCTCGACATGAAGGCCCTGGCCCGGGATCTCGACGGCGGCGACCAGCCGGCACGCAAGGGCCGGCACGGCGATGCGGAGGACGGTGACCGCCGCAAACCGCGCAGCCGTTCTGCGGCCAAATCCGCTCCGCCAAAGAAAAAGGCGGCCAAGAAAAACAAGCCGTCCCGCTCCGAACGCAAGGCGGCGAAGTCCAAGTCCTGATCAAGTCAAAAAGCCGGCGGCACAAACCGTCGGCTTTTTTGATGGTCAGAAGGAATAGGAAATCCCCAGTCCGCCCATGAACTGGTCCGGAGATCCTTCCTTCTTGACGATCGGACTGTCGGCAGCATCACCAAGAAGCCTGGAATAGGACGCCCGGCCGACGATGCCCCAGCGCTCCGTGACATTGTAGCTGGCCGTGACGCCGAGACTGACGTCCTTGACACCGCCGGCGGCTGTATAAGCCGCCAGACCGGAACGGTTCGCCCCGGCAGTCGTCACGCCGAAATAGGTATCCATGTACCCATCACTGGCGAGCCCCAGCGACACATCCGCGCCGAGCCGCAGCCGTTCGGTGGCCGCCACCATGTAGGAGGCGGAGACGGATCCGGAAACGCCTTCATGAACACCTGAGATATCCGCCATCAGTTCCGCCGAGATCTCGAATACGGCGGATTGCATCAGAAAGGCGTTGAACTGATAGGCCGCGAACCCGCCGACCTCGAACGCCCCGTCGATCTTGTCGAGCCGGTCAACCACCTTGTTGCTGGCACCGTCCCGCCCCATGTCGTAGCGGATCGCCGGCCCGAACTGAAAGGCCGCATCGGGCCTCAGGTTCAGGGCCGCTTCCGGCCCTTCGATTTCCAGCCCCAGACCGAAAGCCTCCAGATTGGCATTGAAAAACGGCATTGCGGCATATTCGGTCGCGCCTTCGTAATCCGGCATGGCGCCGCCGCCGACAATGACCAGCCCGTGAAAACCATCCTTCTCGTCAGGTTCCTCGGTGGGCCAGTCCGGTTGCTCCTGTGCCAGATCCGCGGCAAATGCCGGCGCAACCGCACAACCCGTCGCTGCCCAGGCCGACAGGGGCACCATCAATAGATTTCGAAACGAACACAAAACCCACAACCTCCGTTGAACAAGATCCCCTCCGGTGAACCGGATGGTTGAGGCACTTTGACGGGAGGCGGGATCTCAAAAAACTCGCGTTCAGACGGGTCTGGAAGGCTGCAGTTCGAGCGCACATTGTTTAATTAAGATATTGATTTATATAATCTTACTGATACCAGCCCAGAAATTGGCGATGACGACATGAGAAAGTCACTCGCGTTCCGGTCACATTTCCGTCCAATCTCGCGCCAGATATAGGCCATTCCCATTTGAAGAGAGACTTTCGTGCCGACACTTCTGAACCCTGGCCAGCGTCGCCAGCCAAAGCAATTGCGCTCCCGACTGATGGTCGAAACGATCGTGGAGGCGGCCCATCAGGTGTTTTCGGAGCATGGCTTCGAGGGCGCCACCACCAACCAAATTGCGGAACGTGCCGGCATCAGCATCGGGTCGCTCTATCAGTATTTTCCGAACAAGGACGCACTCATTCTGGACGTTCAAAGACGGCACCATGAGGACGTCCTCACCACCGTCAAGAACGCGATGCAGCTGTCCGGCGTGTTGCCTTTGCGCGATGCAATCCGGTCCGTCATTGCCGCCAATCTCGACATGCATCTGCAGTCACCGAAATTGCATGCCGCGTTCGAGGAGTGGATCCCGGCAGAATCCAAACTGGTGGACCGAGACGGTTTCCGTAAGGAGATGGCGACAGTTATCCGTGCCTTCCTGTCAAAGCGGCCGGAAATCGCGCAGGCAGCCCCGCTGGACCAGACCGTTTTCGTGATCATGAACATGGTCCGTTCCGTTATGCATGCGTCTGTTCGCGATCAGGGTTCACACGTGGACAGAACCAAGGTCATCGACACGCTGACCGATAGCCTGCTTGGCTGCCTTCAACCGGTGTGCGTCGGTCGGTAGGCACATTCAACAGGCTTGTCGTCCCGTTCCGCTCACCGTTACCTTGGGTGAAATCGTTAGGGGGGACGACATGACAAATCCGTTTACTGCTTTTTCGGGCGCCGCATTCCTGTTGCTGGCAGCAACCACCACCACTGCTGCTCAGGACACGCCAGACTTCCACATGGATTGCCACGCTGCCAGAACCAACAACGAGACCTTCATCTGTTCCGATGAAGATCTACTCAGGCGGGACGCCCAGCTCGGAGAGCTGTCGGATCGGCTTTACAGCTTCCTGGATGCGCAGGGAAAAGCCGAGATGGCGCGTGAATATGCGGAATGGCTGGCCACACGCGACGACTGCGAAGACAGCTATATGTGCAATGCCAGCATGTATTCGGAGCGGATCACGTTTCTGCAGGAAGAACTGGACCACATGGACGCACCTGGGTTTGCCGCACCTGCCACACCATCCGTCGGCGCGGATGGTTTCGGCATGGTCGCAAATGCCGGCATCCCGGGACACAACCAGGAGAGCTTTCCCGGAATGACTCTCGACATCTGCAAGTCGATCTGCGTTCAAAGGCCCTGGTGCAAGAGCATCGACTTCGATCGCACCAATGGCGCCTGTTACGTGCAGCCGGTTGCCCAGGAAGATGTCGGCTCACTCCGGACAGATTATCCGGGCAATCCATACGACCACTATTTCTACGCACCGCGCCTGCGGAACTGAACTTCTTCGCTTAAGAAGGGGCTTCTGCCGGGGAAGGGCAATGCGGCGTTGCCGCCGAACCGTTTTGGCTAAGCGTGGTGCCGACATGCTCCCCTTCGGCAAGGAAACTGTTTTCCAGAAATCCCTTTCCCGACGGGGAGACCGCGAGGTTTCCCTCTATAACCGTGTCCCTCAATGGCCGGTCCAGATACCGGGCTCTGAAGGGGCTACCCAGGTAGAGATATTCAAAGTCGCCTATGAAAAGATTGTCGGCAACCACGTTGCCATCGTCCTCTATGCGGATGCCTGTTTTCAGCTCTTCGAAGCAGTTGTTTTCGTACCGGTTGTCCTTGGCGAAATCCTCAAAGAGATAAAGGGCCATCGGAAACGGCCAGCGCGGTTCCGGTGCTCTGTCGTCAACGAGCCCAGCGATCAGTTCCGGATTGAAATGATAGCCGAGGAAAGCATCGGACACGCCCCAGGGGCGCTCTGACATCATGATCGTGAGCGGAACAGGGTTTTCGTAGGGGCTTTGGTCGCCGCAGTCCCAGGTTACCAGGTCACGCGCCTGGCGGGATGCAACCCAGATGCCGATGTCCATGTTGCGGAACGTGTTACCACGGATGACGTTCCCGTCTGAGCCTTGCAATCGCGGGCGGCTTTCAGGGTTGGTGGTATGGAATTCCCAACAGTTCTTGTAATGAAAGATGCCACCGAACGCGTTGCCATCAAACACGTTGTCTTCAATCAGATTAAACGCCGAGCCGTCGACGGACAGCCCTTCTCTGCGTGTCGGGCCAATCCGGCGAATGCCCCGGTTGGTGAACAGGCCATTGTTGCGGATAAGATTGCCTGAAACGACGTTTTTCTGCGATCCGTGTTCCAGATAGACGCCCACATGGTGGCCGTCTTCAACGATCGAATTGCGGATCGTCGCACCGACCACATAGTGATCGACGAAGACGCCGGTCATGTAGGAACTCGTGATGGTCAGGTGATCAAGCACCACGCCCTGCGAAGAATTGGCCCGTGCCTCATCCCGGGCGGCGGCATCATCCGCCGGCGTTTGGCCTTCGATCAGCACACCACCCGTGTCGTGCAGACGGCAATCGCGGATGATCACGTTTTTCAAGCCCGGCCGAATTGTGATCCCGCGCCGGGTCATGCTGGCAATGGTCGCCCCACGGCAATCAAGCAGGACATCGCTGTGGCTGATGACAAGTGGGCTTGTGTAACGGCACCCGGTCTCCAGAAGGGTTAACCCGGTAACGATGTCGGGCGGCTCACATGCACGCAGGTCTTCAGGCGCGGGCGTCAATGCGCCGGGTTCGGCTGCGGCCTCCGCCGCTGTTGCGGCTGCGGTGAGGGCAACCAGCAAACAACCGGCAATGCGGAGCAACACACCGCGACTATTCATTGACGATACAGGCAATGACCCAGTCGGCACCGTCCTGGATCAGCTGATAATGGCAGGTGAATTCGAAAACCGCTTCACCGTCCGAGCTTTCCTGGGTCCAGTCGAGGGTTACCAGTGCGGTCGAACCGCTGACATGGCTCGAGACAACGTGAAAGTCGGAATGGCTGACGCCTTCTTTTTCCAGCGCCTTTAAGAGAGCCTCTATGTTTTCGATCAGCTCTTCGTCGTCGTTGAAGACGTGGCCCTTTTCATGCTGCCAGATGATCGCCGGCAGCGCGAAGCAGTCGCAGATGCGGTCAATATCATAGTCGTTGAAGCCGGCCTGATAGTCGTCAAAAAGCTGGGCAATCGCCTCTTCGGCATCGCCGTTGCTGTCCGCCCCGGCGCCATTGGTCGAACCATTGCCGGCTCCCTGATATCCACCGTCGTCCGCCATGCGTGCCTCCCCAAAGGATTGAACCACCGGTTGACTAGCGCGGGTCGGTTTAAGGTTCTGTAACCGGCGCTGCGTCGGTGTCCTCGCCGTCATCATAGCCTATCATATTGAGGGGGCGAGCATTTCGTCCATTCAATTCACACCAGTGGACAAGTGCCTCCTCAGCACCGTGGGTGACCCAGATCTGTTCGGCGCCGGTCTCCAGGATCGTTCGGCACAGATCGTCCCAGTCGGCATGATCGGACAGGATCAACGGCAGTTCCGCCCCGCGCTGGCGCGCCCTTGCCCGCACGCGCATCCATCCGGAGGCCATCGCGGCGACCGGGTCGCCGAAGCGTCGGGCCCAGCGGTCGCTCAACTGGCCGGGCGGACAGAGCACGATTTCGCCCGCAAGTTCCTTGCCGCGTTTTCCGACCGGCTCGACCGGCCCGAGCGCAATGCCCTGGCTTTCGTAATAAGCCGTCAGCTTTTCCAGGGCACCGTGAAGAAAGATGGTCTTGCCATAACCGGCTGCTCTCAATTCACCAATCACGCGCTGCGCCTTGCCAAGCGCGTAGGCGCCGACAAGATGCGTCTGTTCGGGAAACAGATCCAAAGACGCAAGCAGTTTGCCGATTTCCTCCGAGGCGGGCGGATGACGAAACACCGGCAAGCCGAACGTCGCTTCCGTCACGAAAGTGTCGCAGGGCACAAGCTCGAAACTGGCGCAGGTCGGATCGGCCTGTCGCTTGTAATCACCGGACACAACGGTTCGCCGCCCCTTCGCTGCCAACAGAACCTGTGCGGAGCCCAGAACGTGCCCGGCCGGGTGCAGGGTGACCGACACTCCGCCAACCTGCAGCGTTTCCCCATAGCCGATCTCCTGTGCCTGACCGCAAAAATTCTCGCCGTAGCGGATGGCCATGATGTCGAGCGTCTGCCGGGTCGCCAGCACCGCGCCGTGCCCTGCCCGGGCATGATCGGCATGACCATGCGTGATGATGGCCTTTTCAACCGGGCGGACCGGGTCGATATGCGCACCGGCTTCGGCGGAATAGAGGCCTTCCGGCGTGAGTGTGAGGAGGTCGATCATTCTGAAATTAATAGGTCTCTTGAGCGGGTTTGTCAGTGCTGGTCCGTGGTCGTTTTGTGCACAGTTTACAAAGTTTATCCGGTTGTCATCCCGGACGAAGCACAGCGGAGATCCGGGACCCAGGACGCCCGGGCAGCCGTTCTTTTTTCAAAAGAGTCGCAGCATGTTCCCGGGTCCCCGCATTCGCGGGGATGACAGGTGCCAGAACGGCATCGAGCGCTCTTCCAGCAACTTTCGCGCTCCGCATTTCAACAATGAGCCTCACAAGAACACAAGCAGAACAAATTTCCCCCTGCCCTCTCGCCTTTTGCGGGCGGCTCACCTACAACAGGCTGATGGACGTGCAGCTGCTTCCCAATCGGTTCCAGAGCTGGTTTGCCGCGCGAGGCTGGGCGCCTCGGCCGCATCAGTTGCAGCTGATCGATCATCTTGCCCAGGGTCATTCCACGCTGCTGATCGCCCCCACCGGTGCCGGCAAGACGCTCGCCGGTTTTTTGCCCAGTCTCGTTGAGCTGGAGGCCCGTGGTAAACGCAAACCGGGGGCGGGTGGAAGCGGCATTCACACACTCTATATCTCGCCGCTGAAGGCGCTCGCCGTCGACATTGCCCGCAACCTCGAGGCTCCTGTTTCGGAAATGGGCCTGCCGGTCAAGCTGGAAACACGCACCGGCGACACGCCCTCTCACAAGCGCCAGCGGCAGAAACTGAACCCGCCGGATATCCTTTTGACCACACCGGAGCAAATCGCGCTGCTCCTGTCGGACCCGGCCTCGGCCCGGCTCTTCGCGTCTCTGAAAACCGTCATACTCGACGAGCTGCACGCGCTGGTGACCTCCAAGCGCGGCGATCTCCTGGCGCTCGGCCTTGCACGTCTGCGGCGCCTCGCACCGGGGCTCAGGACCATCGGCCTGTCGGCAACGGTTGCCGAACCGGATGATCTCAGGGCCTATCTGGTCGATCAGCCGGAAGCGGACGGCCGCAGCCTGTCGCATATGGTCCAGGTGGTCGGCGGCGCCCAACCGGACATCTCCATCCTCGACAGCGAGGAACGGGTCCCCTGGTCCGGCCATTCCTCGCGCTACGCGGTGCGCGATATCTATGAACAGATCAAGAAACACAATGTCTCCCTTTTGTTCGTGAACACCCGAAGCCAGGCGGAAATGGTGTTCCAGGAGCTTTGGCGGATCAACGACGACACGCTGCCAATCGCGCTTCACCACGGCTCGCTCGATGTCGGTCAGCGTCGCAAGGTGGAAGCGGCCATGGCCTCCGGTGGCTTGCGCGCCGTTGTCGCGACATCGTCGCTCGACATGGGCATCGACTGGGGCGACATCGACCTGGTCATCAATATTGGCGCGCCGAAAGGGGCCAGCCGGCTGGCACAGCGGATCGGTCGTGCCAATCACCGGATGGACGAACCGTCCAAGGCCATTCTGATCCCCTCCAACCGGTTTGAGGTGCTGGAGTGCCAGGCCGCGCTGGCGGCCTCCAAACGCGGAGAGCAGGACACCCCGCCCCTGCGACAAGGGGCGCTTGATGTGCTGGCCCAACACCTGCTCGGCCTCGCCTGCGCCGACCCGCTCGACGCGTTGGCAACTTATGAAGAGATCCGGTCGTCGGAGACCTACCGGCACCTCACCTGGGAGACTTTTGAAAGCGTGCTCGACTTCGTGGCGACCGGCGGCTATGCGCTCAAGAGCTACGACCAGTATGCCAAGCTGCGGAAAGGCAAGGACGGGCTCTGGCGGATCGCCCATCCAAAGATTGCCCAACAGTACCGGCTCAATGTCGGCACCATTGTCGAAGCGCCGATGCTGAAGGTTCGGCTGGTGCGCTCGAAAGCCGACGGACGGCGCACGCCGGTCGGCCGTGGCGGCCGGGTGCTTGGCGAGATGGAAGAGTATTTCATCGAACAGATGTCGCCGGGCGACACGTTTCTATTCGGCGGTGAGGTCGTGCGCTTCGAGGGCCTGCGCGAAAACGAGGCCTATGTCTCACGCACCAAATCTGACAACCCGATGATCCCGTCCTATATGGGTGGCAAGTTTCCGCTCTCCACCTATCTGGCCGAAGGTGTCAGGACCATGCTGGCAACGCCTTCATCATGGAAAGCCCTGCCGGACCAGGTCCGGGAGTGGCTGGAGATCCAGAAGGACAAGTCAGTGCTGCCGGCACGGGACGGGCTGCTGGTGGAAACCTTTCCTCGCGCCAACAAGCACTACATGGTGTGTTATCCGTTCGAGGGCCGGCTGGCCCATCAGACCCTCGGCATGCTCCTGACAAAACGGCTTGAACGGCTGGGGGCCCGCCCGCTCGGATTTGTCGCCAATGACTATGCCCTCTCGGTCTGGGGCCTCGGCGATCTCTCCTTGCTGTTCTCGTCCGGCAAGATCCCGCTCGACCAACTGTTCGAAGAAGACATTCTCGGGGACGATCTCGATGCCTGGCTGGCTGAATCCAGTCTGATGAAACGCACATTCCGCAACTGCGCGGTGATTGCCGGGCTGATCGAGCGACGCCATCCGGGACTGGAAAAAACGGGACGGCAGGTCACCGTTTCCTCGGATCTGATCTACGATGTCCTGCGCGCCCACGAGCCCGATCACATCCTGCTCAAGGCCACCTGGAACGATGCAGCCGAAGGACTTCTGGATATCTCGCGACTGGGGGAACTTCTTGCCAGAATTCGCGGACGAATCACGCATACTGGTCTTCCACATGTCTCTCCCCTCGCGGTGCCCATTCTGCTGGAAATCGGCAAGGAACCGGTCTACGGGGAAGCCATCGACACGCTGCTGGCGGACGCGGCGGAAGAAATGATCCTGGAGGCCATGGAATGAGTGCCCTGACATCTCATTTGCGCAAATATGCTGCTGCGCCGGTGTGTCATGACATTCAGATCAACGGTCAGCTGGTCGGCCTGCATGACAGCGGTGTCCTGTGGTGGCCGGATGAATCCATTCTCATCGTCGCCGACCTGCATCTGGAAAAAGGCTCCAGCTATGCCCGCCGTGGCGTGATGCTGCCACCTTACGATACCGGCGCGACGCTGGAGAAACTCGCAGGTGTCATCGACACGTTCGATCCGGCCTGCGTCATCTGCCTTGGAGACAGTTTCCACGATCCGGACGGCTCCGACCGCCTGCCCGCCCCCTACCGCGCCATGCTGACGACGTTGCAGCTCGGCCGAGAATGGATCTGGGTCACCGGCAATCACGACCCGGTTGCTCCGGTCAGGCTCTGTGGCGTGACGGTGGAGGAAATCACCATCGGGCCGCTGACCTTTCGCCACGAACCGATCGAAAAGGTCGGCTCCTCGGAAGCGGCCGGTGAAGTCTGCGGTCATTTGCATCCTGCGGCCCGCGTGCGCCGTTTCGGCCGGTCGATCCGCCGCGCCTGCTTCGTCACCGACGGCTCCCGTCTGGTCCTGCCGGCCTTTGGCGCCCTGACCGGCGGCCTCAATGTCACCGACAAGGCCTACAGCATGATCTTCCGCCGCCGCCAGTTCTCGGTGTTCATGCTGGGCAATGACCGCCTGTTCCCGTTCACGGCGACGCGGCTCGTCGGGGACTGACACCGGTCCCATTGCGGTGTTGCCGCCGGCTTCAACGCATCCGCTCTACTGGTTGAACGGCAGTGAGTATCTCATTTTTCCACTCGGCAACTGACGCGCAAGAAGTGTGATCTCTGTACCCACAGGTGGAAGTGTCGGCTTGTAAGCCCTGATCCTGATTTCCTTGCCATCCTCAAGCCGTACGCGCAGGTAAGCGACGTGCGAGCCTTCGTCGTTTTGCACTCTCGTGTGGTGCAGCAGTGTTCCGCGCAGCTCGGTATAGGGCAGCTCGGCGAACTGCGTTTGTTTTGTCAGCACGAAAATGACAAGTGCGAGCAATGGACCAATGATCGCCGACACAATGACAATGGACTTCAACCGTTGCCACAACAGGTACCTGCTTAGTCTATCCACGACGACGTCATCCAAAAAAAAGCCAGATAATCAATGCCCCTGAACGCTTTCCAGGACAACCTGCCTCAACACCTTCGCTGGTGGCGTGAATTGCAGGCAGCCGCTTTCAATACGGCATGGCACCTGGACAGCAGACCCAGACATTCCCGAAAACTCAAATCAGCCGGTAGCCCACCCAGGCCAGCACCGCAATTGCGACCGCTGCCAGAATGATCGTCTTGCGCAACTCCTTGCGCAGAAAAGTGTCGAGCTCCTTGCTCATGTGCCGTCCTTATTGCCCTTCCCGTTCGGTTCCGGGTGCTTCGGCCCCGCCCCTCTCTTCTTCGCCGACTTTCACCCAGGCAATGACCAGCTCATAGAACACCGCCAGAATGACAGGCCCGAGAAACAGGCCCAGCAACCCGTGGGCAATCGTGCCGCCCAGCACGCCGATCAGGATCACCAGCATCGGCACGTCCAGACCGCGCGACATAAGGATCGGCCGAAGCACGTTGTCGACCAGCATCACCGGAACCATGAGAACGGTGAAGAGCAGCGCCGGCACCAGGTCCCAGGAACTCCAGGCCCAGATGATGGTCGGTAGGATCACCAGAGCCGGACCGATCTGGATGATGCACAGGAACAGGGCGACGAAGGTCAGGAGACCGGCCAGCGGCACGGCAAAGGCGATCAGCAAGATGCCGGTCAAGAGCCCCTGAATGACGGCAACGCCGATCACGCCGCGCGAGACGTTGCGGATTGTTGCGCCCGCCAGGTCCACGAATTCCGCACCGCGTGGTGCGATGATCCGGTCGGCAACGCGTTTCGCGCCTCTGGCCAGGGACGGGCCCGGCACGAAGAGGCAGCCGGCGAGGATGATCGAGACAACAAAAAACAGGATGGATCCGCTCAAGGAAGCCAGGACGGACAGGATCCGTCCACCGGCCGGCACCACCATCGGACCGATCTTGGCAAAGAGCGCCTCCAGCCCCTGCCCGGCCGTCTGCCAGAAGTCCGCAATTTTGCTGCCGATGAGGGGCAGTGTGGCCACTCTTTCCGGCAATACCGGCATTTTCAGACCACCTGTGGTCAGGCTCTGGTACCAGCCCTGCAGCGTTTCCACGAGACTGACCACGAGCACGGCCACCGGTCCAACAACGATGGCAAGGCACAGGAGCGTTAGAAGGATCGCCGACAGGACCTTCCGCCCCCCCAGCTTGCCCGCCAGCCAGGAATAGGCCGGGTAAAGCGCGACGGTGAGCACCACCGCCCAGAGCAGGAACAGGAAAAACGGTGCGATCAGCTGCAGCGAGAAATAGGCAAACAGCCCGAGAACCCCGAGCCGGACGGCAATGTCGATGACGCGGGCATCGACCGACGGTTCCGATTTGCCATTCTCGGTGGCATGAGGTTCGTTCGAAGACTGATCGGCCATGTTACCCGCCATAATGATCTGAAAAATCAATAAGCTCGACAATACCGGCCGGACACCGGACTTCCAGCAGAAAATGTGGGAAACGCGAAGCAGCCAGAGCATATTGCTGCCAAGGCAACCTTGCTTACCATCGACCTCATCCTGAGGAAGACTTATGGCCTGTCTAAAAGGATGGACCAAATACACCGGAGCAAGCAGCCATCCTTCGAGACGCCTGACTGTGCCAGCCTTCTCAGAATGCGGCTGTTCTCAAGAGCGGCGCTCGTTCGTCCAAGATGAAGAACTTGCCGGTTCCGGTCGCCGAAGCCTCAATCCTTGCGGAAGATCACGCCGGCGAGCCAGCCGGTGAAGATGGCAAGAGCGACGGCCAGCACGCCGTAGACGAGCGGATAGTTCTGGGCCAGCTGGAAGGTGATCTGCTCAAACCCCGTCTTGGCGACCGACAGCATCTGTTCGGTCTGCGAGACCAGTTTGCCATGGTGAAACAGAAAGCTCTTCACCTTGTATTCGCCCACCGGAATGGTTGCCGGCAGGGGAATATTCGTGCGGAACATGGTTTCGGTGAGGAACTCGATCGAGGTTTCCTGTTCCGAATAGAGGCCGGTCTCTTCGCGCAGCCGGATGAAGGCACGGCGGAAGTCGTCGCGGTCGGCCAGGGCCACATTGGAAGAGCCGGACACCGCGAGATTGATATGATTGAGGCCGATGCCGAGGTCGTCCAGGATCGTGCGGTTGGCCATGGCGCCGATATCGACCGTGCTGGCCACCGCATAGAAGGACGGTACGTTCTGGAACCGCTCCGCCTCGCGATTGACCCAGACGCCGAGGAAGCGCCCCTTGCGCCGCGTGGTGATGTCCTGCGGCGGACCTTCCACGACAATTGCCAGCTCATAGCCGCTCGGGTCATTGGGCTGGCGTTCGATATTGCTCGCCTGGCCGAAAATAACGATTTCCGTACCGGTAAAGTTCGACTGGATCGAGATCACGTCGGACGACAGTGACGTCACGAGGTCGAGACCATGCCGGTTCTGCGCCTGGGCCTGGGTTGCAGCGAGGCTCAGCACCAGGAAAAGAAGAAAGCGGATCATGCGCCCGCCCCCTTCCGAATGGCGATGGAATAAAGATCATCCGGCACCAGCAACAGGTCCACCGCAAAGCGCAGCCCGACCCCGAGAACCAGAAGCGCCAGAAGCAGCCGGAGCTGGTCACCACGCAGGTTCTGGCCCATCCGGGCACCAAACTGGGCCCCGATGACACCACCGATCATCAGCGTCATGGCAAGGACGATATCGACGGTCTTGGTGCCCATGGCATGAAAGATGGTGGCGGCTGCCATCGTGAACAGGATCTGGAACAACGAGGTGCCGATAACGATGCTGGTCGGCACGCGCAGCAGGTAGATCAGCGCGGGCACCATCATGAAGCCGCCGCCGATGCCGAGCACCGTGCCGAGAAAACCGATGATCGCTCCAAGGCCAACGACAGGTATGACGCTGACATAGAGCTTGGACCGGCGAAACCGGACCTTGAGTGGCAGACCGTGGATCCAGTTGTGCTGACCCGGCTTGCGAGCCTTAGGTGCTGCGCCCGATTTGCGCCGCCGGATGGCCCGGACAGATTCGAACAGCATCAGGCCACCGATCGTGCCGAGAAAGGTGACGTAGGACAGGGAGATCACCAAATCCAGCTGCCCGACCGACTGCAACACCTCGAACAAAACGACGCCGACCAGCGAGCCCATGACACCGCCGGCCAGCAAGATACTGGCAAGTTTCATGTCGATGGCCTTGCGGCGCCAATAATTGACCACCGCAGAGGCCGATGAGGCGACGACCTGGGTCGTCACGGTGGCGACAGAGACGGCCGGCGGAATGCCGGAAAAGATCAGGAGAGGTGTCAGCAGGAAACCGCCGCCGATGCCGAACAGGCCGGAGAGAAAGCCCACGGCACCGCCCATCGCAAATATCACAAAGATATTGACCGGTATCTCGGCTATGGGCAGGTATAATTGCACAGGGTCACGCCGGAACTGACTGCAGACAAGTCTGCTGAAAGACTACAGTTAAATTGGTTAAAGACCCGTGCCGACCGGTGTGTCAACCGGCCAGCGGGCCTGTTCGGTTCGTTGCGGCGATTTTTGGCTGGCGCCAGTCGTTTTTTCTGTCCCCTGTGGCAGGTATGCTGCCAACAGGGGTCTTAGCTGGTCCTCAGATCGCCTGGCTCTTGAGTTCATCCATCAAACGATTGTCGACTTCACCCGTTTCCGGCAGACCGAGGCTGCGTTGGAAGGCCCGGATCGCGCTGCGGGTGCGTGGCCCCATCTGCCCGTCCGGTGTCCCGGTGTCAAACCCAAGATAGTTGAGTTTGTCCTGGGCTTCGCGGACCATCGCACTGTTGTCGACCGTTTTCACCGCTGCCTTCTCGGCCGGCAGCGAGGCGCCGTCGCTCCAACCCGGTTCCATGGTCACCTTGTTGGCCGCAGGAACCGGTGTCTTCAGCGAGAATTGCTCGACCGCCAGACGCGCATTGGCCAGGGCTTCCTGATCCATCATGTTGGCAACGTCATCCCGGCGCTTGGCTGCCTCCGGGTCCCCCTGGTCGGCCGCGATCGCAAACCACTTGTAGCTCGCCACAAGGTCCTTATCGACACCGATGCCGCCGGCATAGAGGATGCCGAGATTGAACAAGCTGTCCTTGACCCCGAAATTGGCGGCCTGTTCGAACCACTTGGCAGCCGCGGCATAATCCGGCTGCGTACCGCCGCCTTCGGCAAACAGAACTGCCAGATTGTGCATGGCCTTCGCGTTTCCGGCTTCTGCGGCCCTGGTGTACCAGGCCTTCGCCTTCGGCACGTCCTTCTCCACACCCCGGCCCTTTTCATAAAGGCTGGCAAGACGATACTGGGCCGGTGCGAGCCCCTTGTCCGCGGCTTTCTGGTACCAGACGGCGGCCTTCGAGAGGTCCGCCGGGACACCGCTGCCTTCGGTGTACTTGACCCCGACCATGAACTCTGCAGCGGCGTTGCCGCTGGCGGCCGCGCTGCGCAGGGCCATCGGCCCGACACCTTCCGGCGGCAGGGACGCAATCAGGTTCGACGGCACGTCGCCGGTGCCCGCAGGCTTGAAACCACCGCTGGTATCGGCCGGCGGCTCGCCGAAGCTGCCGGAAACACCGGACGGCGGCGCAAAGGCCAGGTCGGTTTCCGGTGTTGCCGGGGCGGTTGCCGAGGCAGCCTGGACATTTTCGGTGCGGGAGACCGGTGCCGCGTCTGCCGGGGCGGCAGCCACCGCCGGTGTCTCGACAGTTGTAACAGGCTCGGTTCCTGGCCCGCTTTCGTTGCTTCGGCTTTCCGCCTGGGTAGTCGGTGTGGCTTCCGTCTCCTGCGGCGCGGCAGGGGCAGTGGCGGTCTCGGCAGGTGCCGCACCCGTGTCTTCCGTCACCTGCGTTTCCTGCGGTGCAGAAGCAACCCGGTTGCCTTCTTCCGGACCGGAAGATGCCAGCCGGAAGACCTGCAGCGTACCGATCAGCAGCACCACCGCAGCCGCGGTGTAGAGGATGGCGCGGCGACGGCCACCGGAGCCTTGCGGAGCTTCCGGTGCGGGCCGGTCGCCAGGCAGAACGGCTGCTTCTTCAGCTTCAAACGCACGATCCGTGACATCTTCCGGGCTGAGCTGCAGATCTTCGTCCTGCGTGTCCTCGTCCTGTTTCTTCGCCGACTTGTCGCGCTTCAGCACGTTGCGCAGCCAGCCCACACGCGCCTTGCCACGTTCTTCATCCGCAGCGTCCGCTTCCTCGTCGACCTTCTGCTTTTTCTCAAGCTGTGCGGCCTCGGCAGATGCTGCCTGGGCAGCGCGGCGCGCAGCGGCGATGAAGTCGGCCTTGCGATCCCTTGCCCGGTCTTCGGACTGCTGAGCCTCAGCCGGGTGTTCGAGATGCGGCGTGGCATCACCTTTTTCCGGCTGCGGCGTACGGCTGAACAGCGGAGCGGGTTCCTCGACCTTGAGCGGCGAGAAGCTTGCTGCAGGTGCGGCCGGTGCCGGCTTTTTGGGTTGCGCCTTCTCGACGCGTTCCAGGTTGTCCAACCGCTCCGTGAGCGATCCGAGAACGGATTTCACACCGTCAAATGTATTGCGGGTCCGCTCTTCGCTGCCTTCCGCGGCATCCAGCAGCTTTCTCAGATCGCCCTGAAGCTGGTTGATTGCCTCGTCATATTGCGTGTTCTGCGGTGCCGGGGCATTCGCCACAGCTTCCCTGGCCGCCTGTTTGGCAATATCAGTGACATCCTCGCGGGTCTGTGCCAGACCTTTTTCAAGCCGCTCGAAATAGGGTGAAAACTGGTCGACACTGAAAGCCTTGGATGAGGTGCTTTCAATTTGCGCCGCCAGGGCCGCAACCTTTTCGCCCAGCTGCTCGAAACGGCCATCATCGGTCACTTCCGAACCCTTGGACACAATCTGTGCCAGATCGGAGATCCGCTGTTCCAGCGCTTCGGTGTTCGGCGGCGTTGCCACACTGGCGCGCATGGAACCGATTTCCTGGCGCAGCTTATCGAGGTCAGACGTGGTGACACGGTCCTGGGGCTGATCCAGACGGGCCGTCAGATCGTTCAGGCGGTCCTGCAGCTGGTTCAGGAACTTGGTGTCCTGTCCGCCGCCGGCACGCATGGTCGCGGCATCCAGGACAGGCACCGGACGTGAGGACTTTTTCTCAATCGTGTCGATCTTGCCGGAAATTGCCTCAAGACGCATTTCCAGGGCTTCGAAAGCACCGCTGTCCGCAGCGGTCGGCAGAGGGTCTGCCTGCTCCATGCGCTCAAGGCGATCGACGATCTCGTCAAGGCGGCGGTCGACCTTCGACAGATGGGCATTGTCCACAGGCGCTGCCCGGTCGTCCGCCATCATGCCGACAATGTCTTCCAGGCGGCCCTGAAGCCGGGAAATCGTCTCCGGCTCGGGCATGCGCTCTTCCATGGCGGAGAGACGACTGTCCAGTCCGCGCTGCTCGCGCGCCAGCACTTCCAGGTCGTCCAGACGGCTGGAGACAAATTTCATGCGGTCGTCGATGCCCTCGACGAGGCCCTTGATGTCGATCTGCTCGACAAACCCGCGCACTTCGCGCAGCTCGGCGCGCAGCGGTTCGATATCCGCATGGCTCTTGTTCTGCAGCAGCTCTTCCATGCGCTCGGCAATGCTGACCACACGGTCCTCCAGCACCATCATGTGCTCGGAGCGCGGCAGCACCGCAAAGGCGTCCTCGATCTCGTTGAGGCGGGCGGTTACACCGCGCAGGACCCGCGGATCCACGGAGGCACGGGACAGCTCGTCCAGGCGCTGGAGAATATGGGCATAGCCATGTTCGAGGGTCTGGAGCGCACCTTCGACATTGGTGCGGCCGACCATCGATTTCAGATCGGCAACTTCCTTGCGGATCTCCTTGGCAAGCTGGTCGTTCTTCTTGTCGGCGCGCAGTCGCTCGACCATGTCCGCCAGGCGGCGCAGTTCGGCATTCTGGCGACTCACGGTCTCGCTGGTGCCACGGGACAGCCCGCCAAGCGCATCGCGCAGGGAACCGATCTCGTCGCGCACCTGATTGAAGGCCTTTTCCTGGGGCGCTCTCAGCGCATCGATCCGCCGGCCAAGATCCTTGTAGATATGCATCGACGCGTCACGGTTTTCACGTGCGCCGCGTCTGCCAAGCCGGTTTGCCCGCGGGGCGTGGTCGAAATCGTCTTCCTCGTCCTCGTAGTGATCTTCCTCGGGCAGGTTGTCGATGGCATAGCCGCCGGCACGGCGGGGCCGCCGAGGCGCATTTTCGTAGCGCTCATCCATGTCGTCGCCGCGCGCCAGTCCCTGAACCTGCTCGTCGAGGCGATCCAGGGCCCCCATCACCTCGTCCATCCCGGTTTCGCGGCGTGCTGAGCGCCGCCGCGGTGCCGGACGGCGTCCGGAAGGCGCCTCCTGGTCGGCCAAAAGCCGGTCCAGCTCATCGGCAACGGCATCGAGATCCTCGTCCCGTTCGTCCTGGGGATAGCGGTCATGGCCGCCGAGAGACGTCGCCGTGCGGGTCAGCCTTTCAATTCGGCTGCGCGCGGGTTCACGGCGTGGTGCATCGTAATAGTCGTCGCTTTCATACGCATCACGGCCGCGGCGTCCTGCCTCGTGTTTCTTCCAAGCCGGCATGTCTTGACCCTGGACTGACGGTCCTTCGGACCGCTGATGGAACAGTCTGCGCCCGAAAATCGCCCAAGAGGGGACAAGCGCATCGTTTGGTAAGACTTTGTCGGTTTAGGGTAAACAGGCCGTTAATTGGTCTTGCTAAATGCGAAAACTGGCTGTTTTCATATGAAAATTTGCTATCCACAGCCCAATATTATGCGAATCGCCCAAGACGACATTAACGAATTTTACCAAGGCGACCTTACGCGACTGGACCTTAACGCAAACGTAAGCTAAACAGTGCAGCAGAAACAGGCCGGTCCGATTGCGGATTTCCGCGGGTTTGCGGCCTGAAACCGGGCCGGTGATATCAACGCGGCGCGGGTTTCGATCAAGACAAAACACCAGAATGAGCCGAACAACGGCTGGAAGACGAGTAGATTAGGCTATGAGCGAAGCGCTTTCGATCCTTAACGAAAACGAACTTGTGGACGTCGTGTCCGCAGCAGACGACAGCACAAAAAAGACCCAGTTCACGATCGGCGACCTGTCCAAGGAATTCGGCTGCACCCTTCGGACCCTTCGGTTCTATGAAGACAAGGGCCTGCTCAATCCGAAGCGCGACGGCATGAACCGGATTTACAATCGCCGCGACCGCGCGCGCCTCAAGCTGGTCCTGATGGGCAAGAGCGTCGGTTTCTCCCTCTCCGAAATCCGCGACATGCTCGACCTTTACGACCTGCGCGACGGCCAGGTGACGCAGCTGCGTGTTGCCCTGTCCAAGTTCAATGAACAGATCACGGTTCTTGAAGACCAGCGCAAGGACATCGAGCAGGCAATCGAGGAACTGTCCCGCACGGTCGAGATCGTGTCCGGCATGCTGAAGCAGAAAGAAGCCGAAGAAGCGTAAGCTTTCGGGTTGCTCCGATCAGAAAACCGCCGTTCCCGACCGGGGACGGCGGTTTTTGCTTTTTCAATGGGCGTCACGCGTCATCACTCACGTTCACACCTTTTCCATTCGAACGCCGAAGACATCCTCCCACACGGTCTCTTCAGCCCCCTCGAACACGGTCTCCACATATCCCGCCGCGCCGGCAGCGGGCAGACGGGTGTGCGTCAGGGATGGCCGGTGCTGGACCTCGAAAACCGTATAGGGCCTCTGATAGACCCAACTCCGGTTTTCGATCGCCCTCGGATCTGCTGATGGCGGCTCCTCATCCGTGAAGGCATAAAAGTGCAGCGTGAAGCCGTAGCGCTCGACTGGCATGATCGCCAGGCGCTTCAAGCCCCAGCCTTCACACTTTTCGGCAATCAACTCTTCCGAGGCGCAGCGCAGGGTCAGGAGATTGAGAACGGCCCCACCACCGAACCGCTCCTTGTCGACCGGTGCCGGACTAGCCTCCCCTTGAAAGCGATGTGCGATCAATTCGATCGTAAACCCTGCCGGGTCCTTCAGATGCGCCAGGTAGCCAATGTCGCCAAACTGCTCCGGTTTGCCGACGGGCGTTCCCTTCTCCGCCAACTGGCAGCAGGCCAGATCCAGATCCGGGACCGCCAGCGCGATTTTCCAGTAAAGATCGTCCGCAGAAGGAACATGATCTGTTTCGGCCGGGACAAAACTCAGCCTCGCGCCCTCGCCCGGATATCCGACGCTTTGATCCGCAAACTCCACCATGCCCAGAACGTTGCAATAAAACTCTATCTGAGCGCGCGGATTGCGACTGCGCAATACGATCCTGTCAATCCTCGCCATGGCCTGTACCTGTTCTTCGGCGACTGCAAACCGCCTGGTTTGGACTGGTCCGGCACTATCCTAATTGGTGCCAAGCGGCCGGAATTGACGAATTTAGCGCGACTGACGCTACCAGCACCAGATGGACAAACGCTTCAAAAATGCGTCACCTGAACATGAAACCGTGCAGTCAGTGCTCCAAAATCATTCCATTGAGCATGTTTTGGGCGTATTTTTTTGTCATCCCTTCCCTAGGGACACCACTTGCCGGACCGCATCAAGCCGCGTATATAGAGCTCAAGGTGACGTTTACGGAAACGTAAACCTGAGACAAACCGGCAGATCTGGGAGGATTTCCATGCCGAGCTATTCCGCGCCCGTCGATGACACGCTTTTTCTCCTGAAAGATGTATTTGGTTACGAACGCTACTCGAACCTTCCCGGTTTTGCGGATGCCCCGCTCGACCTTGTGGAAGCGATCCTGCGTGAAGGCGGCAAATTTGCCGAGGAAATGCTGCAGCCGCTGAACCAGACCGGCGACCAGGAAGGCTGCACCCGCAACGATGACGGCACGGTGACGACACCCAAAGGGTTCAACGAAGCCTACAAGGCGTTCTGCGAAAACGGCTGGGGCACGCTGTCGGCCGATCCCGACTATGGCGGCCAGGGCCTGCCGCATACGCTGGCCACCATCTTCAATGAATATGCCTCCTCGGCCAACATGGCGTTTTCCATGTATCCGGGTCTGACGGCAGGCGCCGTTGCCGCGCTGACCATCCACGGGACGGATGATCAAAAGCAGAAATACCTGCCGAACATGATCGCCGGCACCTGGACCGGCACCATGAACCTGACCGAACCGCATTGCGGCACGGATCTCGGCCTGATCCGGACCAAGGCGGTCCCGCAAGCCGACGGCTCCTACAAGATTACCGGCACCAAGATCTTCATTTCCGCCGGTGAACACGACATGGCGGAGAACATCATCCACCTGGTTCTGGCCCGGATCGAAGGTGCACCGGACGGGGTCAAGGGCATCTCGCTCTTTGTTGTGCCGCGCAACCAGATCGCCGATGACGGCTCTGTTGGTGACAACAACGGCGTTTCCTGCGGCTCCATCGAGCACAAGATGGGCATTCACGGCAATGCCACCTGCGTGATGAACTATGACGACGCCACCGGCTGGCTGGTCGGCGAGGAGAACAAGGGCCTCAAGGCCATGTTCATCATGATGAACGAAGCCCGCCTCGGTGTTGCCGTGCAGGGTCTTTCCCAGTCGGAAGTCGCCTATCAGAACGCGGTCACCTACGCCAAGGACCGGCTTCAGGGCCGTTCGCTCACCGGGCCGAAAAACGCGGACAAGCCCGCCGACCCGATCATCGTGCACCCGGATGTCCGCCGCACGCTGATGTCGATCCGTGCCTTCAACGAAGCGGCACGGGCGCTTGTCATGTGGACTGCGCTCCATGGCGATGTCTCCCACCGGTCCGACGACGAGAAGTCCCGCCAGTTCTCCGATGACATGATGGGCCTGATGACGCCGGTCCTGAAGGGTGTCCTGACCGACACCGGGTTTGCCAACGCGGTCAATGCTCAGCAGATGTATGGCGGACACGGCTATATCGGCGAATGGGGCATGGAGCAGTTCGTGCGCGATGCTCGTATCGCCATGATCTATGAAGGCGCCAACGGCATTCAGGCGCTGGATCTGGTGGGCCGCAAGTTGCCGGCCAATGGCGGCCGCGCTGTCATGAGTTTCTTCAACGAGGTCAACACTTTCCTGAAGGAAAACAAGGACAACGAAGACCTTGCCGCCTTTACCGGCCCGCTGAAGAAAGGGGCCGACGATCTCCAGGCCGCCACCATGTGGTTCATGAACAATGCCATGAAGAACCCGGACAATGCCGGGGCCGGCTCAACCGACTACATGCATCTCTTTGGCCTGGTCGCGCTTGGTTACATGTGGACGCTGATGGCCAAGACCATCAAGGAGAAGCTGGCAACCGGCGCCGGCGACAAGGCCGAGTGGCTGGAGAACAAGCTGGCCTTCGGCACGTTCTTCATGGAACGCACCATGCCGGAAACCGCAGCCCATCTTGCCCGGATCTCGAGCGGTTCGGACACGATGATGTCGCTCGGCGCCGAGGCATTCTGACCCCAACGGCCCGGTCAACGTTTCGTGTGCCCGGGCCGGAAATTCACCCAAGCAAATTGGATCCAATCCGGTTAATCTCACGTCCGATTCAATTTGCCAGGGAGAAAACACGTTATGGCTGATTACGTTCTTCACTGCATGGCCCAGTCCGGTCACTCCTACAAGGTGGCCCTGATGCTGGAACTGTGTGGCGCCGACTGGAAACCTGAATGGGTCGACTTCTTCAATGGAGAGACCCGGACGGAGGAATTCCGCTCGACCCTGAACGAAATGGGTGAAGTGCCGGTGCTGGACCACCGCGGCAAGCTTCTGACCCAGTCCGCCGTGATCATGGACTACCTGGTCGAGAAGTTCGGCCGGTTCGGCTGGGACACGGATGAGGAACGCCGCGAAGTGCTGCGCTGGACGATCTTCGACAACCAGAAGGTCTCCGGCATGATCGGCCCGCTCCGGTTCATGCGAACGCTGATCAGGACCGGTGAAACCGAGGTCACCAAATTCCTGGATGGACGCGCCCAATCCGCGCTCGCCATCCTGGACAAGCATTTTGCCAACTCGGAATTCGCCATTGGTGCCAAGCCGACGACCGCCGATTTTTCCCTGTGTGGCTATCTCTATGTCCGGGACGAAACCGGCATCGACTTTGCGCCCTACCCCAATGTCATTGCCTGGCTGGACCGCATCAAGGCCCTGCCCGGCTGGAAACACCCTTATGACCTCATGCCCGGCCATCCGATGCCGGAGACAAACTGAGGACAGACCCTAGAGGAGGATCTGATGCCCGAAGCCTATATCTACGATCACGTGCGCACGCCGCGCGGACGAGGCAAGAAGGACGGCGCCCTGCACGAAGTGCCCGCCGTCCGGCTTGCCGCGACAGCGCTGGAAGCCATCCGCGACCGCAACGGGCTGGATACGGCCCGGGTCGACGATGTCGTGCTGGGCTGCGTCGACCCGGTCGGTGAAGCCGGTGGTGACATTGCCCGCGCGGCAGTCTTCGCGGCGGATTACGACACGTCGGTTCCGGGCATGCAGATCAACCGCTTTTGCGCCTCCGGTCTCGACGCCGTCAACATGGGGGCGGCGCAGGTCATGTCCGGCCAGCACAAGCTCGTCGTTGCCGGCGGCGTGGAAAGCATGAGCCGCGTCGGCCTCGGCGCGTCGGGCGGTGCCTGGCCGATCGAGCCTCAGGTTGCCATCCCCTCCTATTTCATGCCGCAGGGTGTCTCGGCTGACCTGATTGCCACCAAATACGGCTTCAGCCGCGACGACTGCGACGCCTACGCGGTGGAAAGCCAGAAGCGTGCCGGCAAGTCCTGGGAAGACGGCCGGTTCGCCAAATCCGTGGTGCCTGTGAAGGACATCAACGGCATCACCATCCTCGCGAAGGATGAGCACATGCGGCCGGACACCGACATGCAGTCACTTGCCTCGCTCAACCCTTCGTTCGAGATGATGGGCTCCATGGGCGGTTTCGACGCGGTCGGCATCCAGGCCCATCCGGAAGTCGAGGCCATCAAGCACGTCCATCACGCGGGCAATTCCTCCGGCATCGTCGATGGCGCTGCCGCCATCCTGATCGGCTCCAGCACCGCGGGCCGCTCCTCCGGGCTGAAGCCACGCGCGCGCATCAAGGCCTTTGCCAATATCGGTTCCGAACCGGCCCTGATGCTCACCGGACCGGTGGACGTTACCGAGAAGCTTCTGAAAAACGCCAAGATGGAAATGAAGGATCTCGACCTCATCGAGATCAACGAAGCTTTTGCCTCCGTCGTCTTGCGCTACCAGCAGGCTTTCGATCTCGATCCCGAAACCGTCAATGTCAACGGCGGCGCGATTGCACTCGGCCACCCGCTGGGAGCAACTGGCGCCATGATCCTCGGCACCGTGCTCGACGAACTGGAGCGCCGCGATCTCAACACCGCATTGGTGACCCTTTGCATTGGTGCCGGGATGGGAACCGCAACGATCATCGAGCGGGTCTGAGCAATGGCACAGCCCCTCACCAGGACCAGACCCTGCGTGACGGTGACCGCTCCTGCCGAGACCAAACACACCGGAAGCGGCGTCGTGAACGGTATTCCGGAGGCAGCGCGGAAGCGCTCCTTTCTCCGGCCGGTCGACGCGTGATCCGAGGAGGATATTTGAGATGAGCTACAAGAACTTTACCATTGAAACCGACGAGGACGGTTTCGCCCTGATCACCTGGGACATGCCGGAAAAGTCGATGAACGTCATCGATCTTTCCGTGATGGATGAACTCGACGCGCTGGTCGACCAGATCGCGGGCGACGAGGCCATCAAGGGTGCCGTGATTGCCTCCGGCAAGGCCGCCTTTTCCGGCGGCGCGGACCTGACCATGCTGGAAGGCCTGCTGAAGGACTTCCACGTCAAGCGTGGCAACGACCCGGAAGCAGCCGCCAAGGCGCTGTTTGAAGGCTCCCGCAAACTGTCGCTGGTCTATCGCAAGCTGGAAACCTGCGGCAAACCGTTTGTTGCCGCCGTTGCCGGAACCTGCATGGGCGGCGGCACCGAGCTGGCGCTTGCGTGTCACGGCCGCGTGGTCGACGAAGGCCTGAAGATGGGCCTGCCGGAAGTGAAAGTCGGCCTCTTCCCGGGCGCCGGCGGCACCCAGCGCGTCATGCGCATGACCGACGGCCAGCAGGGCATGCAGTTCCTGCTGCAGGGACGCACCCTGCGTGCGCCACAGGCAAAGCAGATGAAGCTGGTCGACGAAGTCACCGGCACCAAGAAACTGGTCGCAAGTGCCAAGAAAATGCTGAAGGCGGGTCTCGATCCGGTCAAGGACTGGGACAAGAAGGGCTACAAGCTGCCCAACGGCAAGGTCTATTCCCCGGCAGGCTTCCAGTTCTGGCCGGCGGCCAACGCCATCTACCGCCGCGAGACCTTCGACAACTACCCGGGCGCGCGCTACCTCTTGCATTCGGTGGTCGAGGGCCTGCAGCTGCCGATGGATCTCGCCCTTCAGGTGGAAAGCCGCTACTTCGCCAAGGTGCTGCAGACCCCGGAAGCGGCCAGCATGATCCGCTCCCTTTTTGTCTCCATGCAGGAACTCAACAAGCTGGCCCGCCGTCCGGTCGACCAGCGGCCGAACAAGATCAAGAAGGTCGGCATTCTCGGCGCCGGCTTCATGGGCGCAGGCATTGCCTATGTGACGGCTCAGGCTGGCATCGATGTCGTGCTGATCGACCGCAGCCAGGAAGCCGCCGACAAGGGCAAGGCCCATACCGAAGAGCTGATCACCAAGGCGATCAAACGCGGCCGGGCCACGGAAGAGCAGAAGGACAAACTGCTCTCCAGGATCAATGCGACCACCGACTATGAGGCCCTGGCGGATTGTGACCTGGTGATCGAGGCCGTGTTCGAAGACCGCGAGATCAAGAAAACCGTCACGGAGCAGGCGGAAGCCGTGATGAAATCCCGCGCGATCTTTGCCTCCAACACCTCGACCCTGCCGATCACCTCGCTGGCCCAGGCCTCCAAGCGGCCGAAGAACTTCATCGGCATTCACTTCTTCTCGCCGGTCGACAAGATGATGCTGGTGGAAGTGATCCTCGGCAAGCGCACCTCTGATCGGGCACTCGCCATGGCTCTCGACTATATCAAGGCCATCAAGAAAACGCCGATCGTGGTCAATGACAGCCGCGGCTTCTACACGTCGCGTGTTGTCATGACCTATATCCGCGAAGGCCTGATGATGCTGGCGGATGGTGTGCCGGCCGCGATGATCGAGAATGCCGGCAAGATGGCCGGCATGCCGGTCGGCCCGCTGTCGCTCGGTGACGAAGTCGCGCTGGATCTGGCCTGGAAAATCGTCTCGGCGACCCGCAAGGATCTCGGCGTCAAGTATGTGGAAGGCCCGCTCGACAACATCCTGGAAGAGATGGTGGTCAAGCAGGAACGCTTCGGCCGCAAGAACGGCAAGGGCTTTTACGACTACAAGGGCCGGGACAAGAGCTTGTGGCCCGGCATTCCGGACGTCGTCGGTCAGCCGAAATCCGCCGACAGCTTCAATATCGAGGAACTCAAGCAGCGCCTCCTGGTGATGCAGGCGCTCGAAACCGCCCGCATCTTTGAGGAGAAGTGCCTGACCGATGTTCGCGAGGCTGATGTCGGCTCGATCCTGGGCTTCGGCTTTGCCCCCTATTCGGGCGGCACGCTCAGCTACATTGACATGATGGGCACACCTGCCTTTGTGGAACTTTGCAAGAAGTTCACGCGCAAATGGGGCCCGCGCTTCAAGCCCAACAAGCTGCTGCGCGAAATGGCAAAGGAGAACGCCACCTTCTACGGCAAATTCCCGCCAAAGGCAGAAGAAAAGGTCAAGGACGCGGCCTGATGCACGCTGGCAATACCGCCTAAAGTTGAAGCGGTATTGCCACTTTTACCTAATACCAACGACATAATTGTTAGCAAAAGGCGACAAAACTTGATCCGCGGCGTCCGGTCATGCACAGTCTGCTGAAGAACTGTGCACGGGCCGGCTGGAGATAGGCATGTCGCTTGAAGGCGAATGGGCGCGCTCGGACGTGTTCCGGGTGTTGCGCGACATTTGTTCAGATGCCAATCTGGATTGGCCTGATATGGCCAGACGGTATAATTTCGACCTTGAGAGCCTGGACGATCCGCAGGGCACCGTTTCGATCACAGCTTGGCACGCCGTTTTTGAACATATCGCGGAGGTTCTTGGCGATGACGCCGTTATGTTCGACCTGTTCAACACCGTCGATATCGGCTGTTTTTCCATATTCGACTATCTGTTCGCCTGTGCGCCAACGTTAAGAGAAGCGTGTCAGGCCTGGGTCAAGTTCCTGCCTATCCGGACCAATGCCTACCGCATGATTTTTGAAGAGAATGACACAGGCGGCTATGTGGAATGGCCGATCCTTGAGGGCCGCGGGGAATGGCGCCAAAACATGTTTGGCCGCATCGGCTGGGCGACGCAGCAGCTTGAGCACGCGCTGGACATGAAGGTCCCGCCCATCCTGATCGAACTGGCGACCTCGGCCCCCACCTCCACATCAAATTTTCAGAAGAAATATCAGGGCCGACTGAAATTCGGGGCCTCCCACAACAGGATCCTGATCCCCAGCGCGCTGCTGGCCCGTCCTTTGCGCCGCAACGATGCGCATCTCTACGACATCATCCTGAAATCCGCGATGGGCGAACTTGAACAGTTCGGCCAGATGGAAGCGCCTCTGTCGCGCATTGCCAACGAGGTCGCTTCGAACCTGTCGAACGGTGCAAACTCGCTTCCGCAGGTTGCCGCCAAACTCGGTATGTCGCAACGTGCCGTGCAACGCCTTCTGGAGAAGGAAGGCACCAGTTTTCGCAAGCTCAGCGAGGAAATTCGCCGATCGGCCGCCGAAAGATATCTGCGGGGAACCGAACTGCCCATGAAGGAGATTGCCTATCTTCTCGGATTTTCGGAACTGAGCACGTTTTCGCGCGCGGTAAAATCCTGGTTCGGCGTCCCGCCGAAAAAAGTGCGTGAGCGGTCGGCTCTCAGAAGCCCGCGTCGCCTGCCCTTGCCCAAAACACCGCGAGGCGGCTCAGAGGCTGCAGAGTAGCCACTTCAGTGGGGTCCACGAAACATTGGGAGAATTTTGGCACGGTGATGGCTTCGGGCTATGCCACCGCCGTGCCAGTAACGTCTGTGGCGAGCAGAACGCGTCGAAACTCCCTTCGACTGATCTACCCGGCGCCGCTTGCTTCCGGATGCAGGAACGGTGAGGTGCAATCCGAAACTCATATCGCAGGCGCGACCTGAAATGTGCTTGTCTTTTGGTGTCAGACCACCTTCCGCACTGGCCTGACGACAGTCTTTCACTTCAGGTTGAGGAAGACCCGGCGCGAACAAGAGTGGGTCCTTTGCCAACGCCCGGTTGCAACTTCCTGTCCTCTTGCATACGTCAGCAAAGCCGTCTTGTCTTTGGCGGAACACGAACAGGATTTAGCGATTTACGACACCACATGTATTTAATCGATATGATTGACAGGGGTTCAGGCGACGCGGCGCCCTCTACTTTGCCTGCCACGTTGCAATTTCCTGTCAGACTTCCTAACTCTCATTGCGACCAGCACTCGATTTTCAGGAGCCCGACATGTCCGATACAGGCCTGAGCCGTTTCTTGGGAGGATCTCCCGCGCAGGTCCTGTTAAGGCTTGTCTTTCTGTCCTTCGTGGTCGGGATAATCCTGTCGGCTCTGAACCTCGACCCGCTCGACCTCATCGACATGGTCGTAACCTTTGTCGAACGGCTCTGGGACATGGGCTTCCATGCCATCGGCCGGCTGGGCAACTACCTGGTGATCGGCGCCATGGTCGTGGTGCCGATCTGGCTCCTGTCCCGCCTGCTGGCGATGGGCAAACCCAGGGATTAAAGTGAGATGCCTGACAGGTTGGCGGCACAGCAACCTGGGATGGAAAATTAACACTGCATTAACCATGTTTCAGCGAGAGTGCCAGGACCTGTCTCGGTCCTGAAAGACACCTCATGAGCATCAACGGCAATCTCGCCCAGGCCGCAAGGCATTTGGGGAATGTGCAATTTGGCACCAGCTCTGCCAAACCCTCCGCCAGACTGTCCGCAGCGGGTAGTCTGGTTCAGGCCATTGCCAAATCAGGCGCGGAAGATGCCGAGGACAAGGCCAGGTCGCTGTTTGACACGTTCAAGGAGTCCGTTGAACTCGGCAACGGCCTCGAGCGCGCCGCACAAGACAGCCAAGATGCGATGCGCAAGCAGAAGATCGAGCTCATGGCAAAACGCATCGAGCAGCTCAAGGAACTGCTGCGATTTGCAACCCCCGAGCAGGCCAAGCGCATGCTCAAGGAGCTGAAACAGCTATCCCGGGAATTCAAGTCCGTTTCCAAGGAGCTGGGCAGTTCAGCCGAGGGTCTGACGTCTGCAGCTTCCTCCGGCAATCTGCAATCAACCGCGTCCGTTTCCTCCACTCCGTCATCGGTGACCGGCGCCGGTTCAACCTCTTCAGGCACAGATCAGGAGCATCGAAGAACAGAGCCGGTTTCCGCACCCAATCGCCCTGCAGACCCCTCCGCAGAAGAAAGTGCTTCCGCCAACGATGACGACAAACAACCCGGTTGGCAGGTGGAGCTGAGCGCAGCCATATCCTCCTACACGCAATCGCAACTCGAAACCGAACAGACTTATTCCACCACGCGGCGCGAGCGATTGAAGCAGGACAAGGAAGATCTCGGCAAGATCGCTTCCGGTCTGGAGCAACTGGCCGATGCGCTTGAGCGGCTGGCAGACGACGACAAGGACGCGCGAAAAGACCTCAAGAACATCCGGAACAACCTTGAGGATGGCCTCGACGCGCTACGGGACGTCGATCTCGCCGGCTCCCCCGTGTCGTCCACGCTGATTGCAACACAGGTCTCGACAGCCGGCTCGGTTTCATTTCGGTCGACCGACATCGTGATCTGAGCCCGACCAGACCACGCGCGCTTCCTTTTGACCGTGAACCTGTCTGGCGCTCCTGTGCAAGGTCACATGCCGGTCGGCCAATTCGTCAATATCGTCTGAATAGCCGCCGCCCAGCACGCCCGCGACGGGAATGCCGGCGTCGCGAAGTGTCCGGATCACATAAAGGTCGCGCTGGCGCAAACCGTCCCGTGACAGGGCCAATCGCCCGAGGCGATCCTCAATGTAGGGATCGACACCGGCGTTGAAAAACGCCAGATCCCAGGTGTCGCGTGCGATCAACTGCGGCAGCACGTCAGCAAGCGTTGCAAGATAGTCCGCGTCTCCCGTGGCATCGGCGAGTCCGATATCAAGATGCGAGGGAACCTTGCGCACCGGATAGTTCTTTTGCGAGTGCATGGAGAAGGTGAAGACATCCGGATCACCCTGAAAGATGTCCGCCGTGCCATCTCCCTGATGGACATCAAGATCAATCACCAGGGCCTTGCGGATTGCCCCATCGGCCTGCAGAACCTTGATGGCCACCGCCACGTCGTTAAACACACAGAAGCCGGCGCCGTGGGCTCGTCTGGCGTGATGACTGCCTCCGGCCGTGTTGCAGGCAATGCCGTGTTCAAGCGCCAGATAACCGGTCAATACCGAGCCGCCCGTGGCGCAGCGTGCACGCAGGGCAATGTCCTCGCGCATGGGAAAGCCGATTTCCCTTGCGACCTTGTCAGGCACCTGCGCGGTGAAGACCTGGTCCACGTAAAGAGGATCATGGGCCAGGGCGACCCATTCAAAGGGCGCCGGCCTCGGTCGGTAGAAAGCCTTGCCGTCGAGCAGTCCTTCGTGCCGGACCAGATCGGCCACGGCGCGAAACTTGTCCATGGGAAACCGGTGATTTGCCGGAAGGTCGGCGCAATAGGCGGGGTGGTGCACGATGGGGAGCGTCATTGCCCGCAATATAAGCCAGCTGGCCCTGTCTTAAAGGCCTCTTCCGGTGCAATTGAACCCCCTCTCCGGATCCGAATGACCGGTATGTTCAGGCAAGGATTGACGAAACAACCTGCAGCGGACAAGAAGGGCCCCGTCGTTGTCCTGAGTGTTCCATGTCCCGCACCGCGCCTGATCCCTCCCAGCTCGCCTTTGCCGTCACCCATCGCTCGGTGCTTGCAATCGCCGTCCCGATGACGCTGGCTTACCTGTCGACACCGCTTCTGGGTGTGGTTGACATGACGGTGATCGGCCGCATGGGGGACGCGGCCCTTCTGGGCGGCATCGCAATTGGCGGCATCATATTCGACCTCGTCTTCACCACCTTCAATTTCCTGCGTTCCGGAACGACAGGCCTGACCGCCCAGGCTTTTGGCGCCAAAAACGAAGAAGAAATCCGCGCGACGCTGCTGAGAGCCATGATCCTGGCGGCAATCGGCGGCGGCCTAGTGGTTCTGCTACAGGTGCCCTTGCTGGAACTGGGACTCTGGTTTCTGGGCGGCAGCGATGATGTGCAATCCGCGACAACACGTTATTTCGACGTGAGGATCTACAGCGCTCCGTTCCTTCTGGCCAATTATGCCATTCTCGGCTGGTTCATTGGCCTGGGACGCGCCGGCACCGGCCTGGTTCTGCAGCTGTTCCTGAACGGCCTCAATATCGTGCTGAGCCTGTGCTTCGTCATCGGCCTCGGCTGGGGCGTCGAAGGCGTCGCTTTCGCAACGGTTCTGAGCGAGATCTCGGCGACGATGGTCGGCCTTGCTCTGGTATTCGCCAGCACACGACAGGGCCGCTGGCCCGCTGCCTCGGTCATTTTCGACAGGCGCCTTTTGATGCGCATGATGGCGGTGAACCGGGACATCATGATCCGCTCGTTCACCCTGCTCTACGCATTTGCCTTCTTCATGGCCCGGTCAGCCGACCAGGGGGACACGGTGCTTGCGGCCAACGCGCTTCTTGAGAAATTCATCATGGTGGCGGCCTTCTTCCTGGACGGGCTCGCCACGGCCGCCGAGCAGCTGGCCGGCCGCGCCGTCGGCGCACGCCATCGCCCTGCTTTCGACAGGACCCTGAAACTCACTGCGCTCTGGAGTTTTTCGCTGGCCGCCATGTTGGCGGTGCTGTTCTGGGTTCTGGGCCCCTATCTGATCGATTTCATGACTACGGCGCCAGAAGTTCGCCAGACCGCGTCAAACTACCTTGTCTGGGCCATCCTGACACCGCTTCTAGGTGTGCTCGCCTTCCAGATGGACGGGGTCTTCATCGGTGCGACATGGTCGGCGACCATGCGCAACATGATGCTGCTGTCCCTCGCCATTTATCTGGCAGCCTACTATGCCCTCTTCCCGCTCTTGGGCAATCACGGCCTCTGGCTCGCCTTTCTGCTGTTTTTCGGCATTCGCGGCCTGTCTCTTCTGGCAGCCTGCCAGCGGCGCGCGGCGGAGACCTTCGGGTAGGTCGGCACAGCAAGGGGTCCCGAGACCCGCTGCTCAGCAATCTCCTTCGTGTCATCCACGCAAAATGCTGCAAAGCCTTCCGGTCAAGCCGGCGGCGCCTATGCCGGACAGGCCGCGAATGCCGCTCGCATCGATCTGCAAGACAGACCTAGCCTGCGAAATATCCGGCGCCCAGGCGCCACGGAATGTCCGTGTTGCCATAGTCGATGCCCATGGCATGCAGAGCACTGGTGACCTGGCTGCGGTGGTGGGTCTGGTGGTTGAAGATCTGCACCACCATCACCCAGCGGGCAAAGGTCGGCGGGTCGTCGAACCGCGGGCTTTTCATCACGATCTTTTCCGCCAGCCACGCCTCGGTCCATTCACGGCCGCCTGCCGACAAGATGTCGTCCTGCATCAGCCGGATGCGTTTCAAGTCCTCCCAGTCAGACCAGACAATCTGCCTGGGCGATGCGCGTTCCGGCATGACGCCATCGAGGAATGTCAGGATCGAGCGATTGACGAGGCAGATATGGTCGAGCGTATGGTGGATCGATCCAAAGAACAGGCCCCGATCTCGCAGCCGTTCCTCCTGACCGATCTCATCGCAAATCCGATAGATCGTGTCGTTCTGCCAGCGCGAATAGGCCGCCATTTCTGCAACGTAGTCCGGCGTGATCATGCTCGGGTTTCCTCATGTGCGGCTGAAGGCGGACTTGGGCACAACACCCTCCGTAACTCGCGCTCCCCCTGTTACGGCGACAAACTAGGCCGTCTCGGACGCCCAGGCTTCCACGTTGGCGTCGCGCGCCTCGCGCAGGGTCGACAGGCCGTGTTGATCCAGTCTGGCCGACAAGCCGGAAAGGATCTCGTCCACCAGCCCCGTTCCCTTGAAGACCAGAGCGGAATAGAGCTGCAGCAGGTCTGCGCCTGCCGTGATCTTCACCCAGGCCGTTTCCGCGCTGTCGATCCCCCCTACCCCGATGATCGGCAGATCCGGGCCCGCCAGCTTGCGTGCCTTTGCCAGAACAATGGTGGATCTTCGGAAGAGCGGCCGACCGGACAGGCCGCCCGCTTCGTCCGCAGGACCGGCACCGCTCAAACCATCACGTGTGATCGTCGTGTTCGAAACGATCAGGCCGTCGACATTCTTGAGCAGCACCTCTTCGACAATGTCCTTCAGATCTTCTTCGGCGACGTCTGGCGCAATCTTGAGCAGAACGGGAACGTGGCGACCCAGTTCGTGGGTACACGCGTCACGCGCCGAGATCACGCCGGTCAGAAGATCTGCAAGGGCGGAGCGCGCCTGCAGGTCCCGCAGGCCGGGCGTGTTGGGGGAGGAAATATTGACCGTGAAATAGGAAGCAATGTCCGCGAACGCGTTGATGCCGGCGACATAATCCGCGATGCGGTCATCCGCGTCCTTGTTGGCTCCTACATTCACGCCGACAATGCCCGACAGACGTTTGCGCGCGTCGAGCCGGCGGCGCACGGCCGCGTGCCCCTCGTTGTTGAAACCGTATCGGTTGATGACCCCTTCATCGGCAGGCAGCCGGAACACACGCGGGCGCGGATTTCCCTCCTGCGGCCGCGGCGTTACGGAGCCGATCTCCGTTGACCCGAATCCAAGCCTGAGCAACGCGTCCGGCACTTCACCGTTCTTGTCGAACCCGGCGGCCATACCGAGCGGATTGGGAAATGTCAGGTCCCAGAAGGCCTGCGACAACCGAGGATCCGGTTTTGCGCGCCGTGCCGGCACCAGGCCTGTCTTCAGCGCCAGAACGGTCATGCGGTGCGCAGTTTCCGCGTCCAGCAGATGCAGCCCCTTCAGGGCGGCGGCTTCCAGAAAAGGTGCTGTCATCGGCTGAGCTCCGGAAAGACATGCGTGCCGTCTTCGGCAAGCGGCAGGTCCTTGACCCAGAGGGCCACAGCCGGATCAAACGTTGCGTAGAGATGGGGGAACAGGGCACCGCCGCGCGAAGGTTCCCACTTCAGCTTGTCGCCAAACCCGTCGGCCTCGAAGGCCACCAGCAGCAGGTCTTGCTGTCCGGCAAAGTGTTTCGCAGCGGTTTCCTTCACCTGGTCCGGATCGGAAAAATGGATGAACCCATCCGCCAGATCGACGGGGGCTCCCTGGAAGGCCTTCCGGTCGAGAGCCTCCTGCCAAAGCGTTTCTGGAACAATCTTGAATATCAGTGTCATCTGCCTGCCCTGGTGCTGCCGGCCAGACTGCCGACGCGGTCGGACACTACTCAGGAGTACGGATCTGAACAAGCCACGCAAAGGTGATGATGCATTCTGCTTGGTGTTTTCGCCCGGAAAAACCATATGCACGTAGGGTGAGTTGACGTACTCGATCGCAAACAGGGAACACGAACCTTGCTTTCGCATGACAAAGTCTGGGCAGCCATCGACGCGCTCGCGGCCCAAAACGGGCTGTCGCCATCAGGCCTTGCGCGGCGCGCGGGTCTGGATCCAACCGCATTCAACCGGTCCAAGCGCTTTGCGGGCGACGGCCGGCCACGCTGGCCATCAACGGAATCCCTTGCCAAGGTGCTCGAGGCGACCGGAGAAGCGCTCGACACCTTCGCGGCCCGGGTTGGCTCATCCACGTTGAACACTCCGGAGCGCCCGTTCCTGGTGCCCCTTCTCAGCCTGTCGGACCTGGCCGACACCCAAAGCTTCGACGCCCACGGTCAACCGGCCGGAAGCGGATGGACAACGTTTCAGGTTCCCGCGGCCTCGTCCGATGCCTTTGCACTGCGTGTCTCAGACGACCGGTTCCTGCCCCATTACAGACCTGGCGACACCATCATCGTGTCTCACGAAACGCCGATCCGGCTGGGCGACCGCCTGGTCGTGAAACCCTTTCAGGAGCCCGTCCAGCTCTGTTTCCTGGAAAACGAAACGCCGACATCGCTGAATCTCATGACAATCGGGGACAATTCCAAATCCATGCGATTTCAACCCTCGGCAATCGAGTGGAGAGCCCGTATCATCTGGGCAAGCCAGTGACAGCGAGTTGATGCGGAATGAACCTCCGGCCACTTTTGGTGCCCGTCCTTGTGCTGACCGCCAGCGGCGGTCTGCTCGGCTGGCTGTTGCTTGCCGATCCGCCGGAAGTGGAACCGGAAACAGGGCCTGTCGCCCATGCGACAAACGTCCAGCCGCCGCCTTCTGTCAATGCCGAACGCCCGACCGCTACGCCGGGTGAACAGGCCCCGTTTGCGGACACGGCAGCTTCGGCCCCCGCCCCTCTCCCGGAAGACATTCGCAACGTTTCCCCGGACGGGGTATCGGCGCCAAGAGTGGACGGTAATCTGAAGCGCATTGAACCCTCAAAGCGCTATCTGGAGCTCAAGGATCCGCCGATCGAGCCCGTTCCCGACGGTCCGCTCGAACTTGTCCGTGTACAGGTTCTGAGCGGCGGTCACATCAAGTCGGACCGCCTGACGGTAACGCTCGCTCATATTGCGCCGCTCGACCTGGAAGAAACCTGCATCTCGCGCCTGGGCGGCAAATGGCCCTGCGGGGCACGGGCGCGCACCTTCCTGCGGGGCCTGATCCGTCAGTTCAAGGTCACCTGCGAAAAGATCGAGGACACCGGTCCCCAGCAGATCCTGGCGACCTGCAATCGTGGCAGTTTCGACCTCAGCAAGCGGATGGTCCGCTATGGCTGGGCGGACCCAACGGAAGATGCGCCTGAGGAGTTCTTTGAACTTGCCAATCAGGCCAGGGAAAAGAAGATCGGCAAATGGCAGTCCGAATGGCTTGCCGAGCTGCCTCGAAACGACTGGGAGAACAGGCCGGCGGATCCACTACCGGGCCTTGAGGATCTGGAGCCGGAAATCGTGGAATGGAGCCTTCGAACCGGTCCGGCAGTGCCTGACGGCCAAGACACTGAATCAGTTCCCGCGGCTCCGGTTCAATGATGCAATTTCAAAAAACTCCCCTACGTCAAGTAGGCTATAGCCAAAAGTATATTTGGGTTAATACGTATATTTTACAGAGATTACAATTAGAACAATTTTTACACAGAGCGGCGAAACTTGGCCCAATTTCTCCCGTCGTCACAAGGGCCAAATAGTAATGAGTGCAGCAGCCCCCAGCAAAACAGTCGAAAACGACAATATCAGCAAATACCTTCAATTCATGTCTGACGCTGGAAGCAACACAGCTTCCGCGCAACGGGCCTGGAAAACGCTGCAACCTGCCCTCCCCGGCATTCTCAACCGCTTTTACGACACCCTTCTGAAGCAGGAAGAATTGCGACAGAAAATGGGTGTTCACGAGAAGAATACCAGCGCGCTCAAGTCTGCACAGGCCAAGCATTGGGACTATATCTTCAACCATGATCCAGACCTGGAATTCATCGGCCAGGCGGCCCGGATCGGCCAGGCGCATGTGAAGATCGGCTTGCGTGCGGAATGGCTGATGTCGGCCTTCGGCCGCCTCCTGAATGAGTTGCTCCCGGTTGTCGTCAGGAAGAACCGGTTTTCACAAGGCGCCATGGTGCGCGACCTGCAAGCTGTGGTCACGCGCCTGTTTCTGGACATGATCCTTGCCCAGCGGGCCTTTGAAACCGAAGAACGCCGGCAGGAGGAGGTGCTGGCCCGTGAGACCACGGGTTTGACCAATCTGCGAACAACCGCCACCACCATCTGCGAGTTGAATGAACTGGTGATGGCGATGGCGCTGCTTTCGCGCAACACGCAAGAGGCCAATGCCAACGGCCAGTCCATCTCTGCGGCTGCGGACGAGTTGGTCGCCTCCATTGGCCAGATTTCCGAAAACAGCGAGGGAGCCGCCGAAGAGGCCAACCAGACGAACAACGCTGCCAAGGATGGGCTGAACAAGATGTCGGCGGTGTCCAAAGCCATTGGCGATATCTCGTCAACGTCCCGGCAAACCTCGCAAAGCCTGACAGATCTCAGCGAGGCCGCATCGCAGATCAGCGAGTTCCTGTCCGTCATTCAGTCGATCGCCGATCAGACCAATTTGCTGGCATTGAACGCCACGATCGAGGCTGCCCGCGCTGGGGAGGCCGGCAAGGGCTTCGCAGTTGTCGCCTCGGAGGTCAAAACGCTGGCCTCGCAAACCGGCAAGGCGACCGAGGACATCGCCCAGCGCATCGACGCCCTGACAGCCGGCATGGAAACCATCCAGACAGCGATACGGAGTTCGGAAGGGGCTATTCTAAATGGCGAGGAAGCCATTGGAGCTGCCAACGAGATCATGCAGTCCATTGACGGCATGGTTGGCACGGTGTCTGAACGGGTCACGCAGATCACCGAAATTCTGCACCAGCAGAAGGAAGCCAGTCACGAGATTGCGCGCAATGTTGCGAATGTCGCTGAATCCAATCAAAACACCGATCTGCAGCTGAGCGACATGCAAAGAATTCTGAAAACCAGCAATGATCACTTCAGTGAATCGGCCAAGTCCTTCTTCGATGCAGACTCAGACAGGTCTCTTCTGGAAATGGCACGGATCGATCATGTGCTGTTCAAGAAGCGGGTCGTTGATACGGTCACGGGTCACGACGACTGGGCGTCTTCCGCGATGCCGGATCATCATCATTGCCGCCTTGGCAAATGGTACGACAACATCCAGAACGAGAAAATCAAATCACACCCGATCTTCGTAAGCCTGGTCGCGCCGCACAAGGCTGTCCATGACGCAGGACACCGCGCCCTGAGCGCTGCAGAACAAGGAGACACGCCCACTGCCTACCAGGCACTGGCGGAGCTCGAAACAGCGAGCAAGGAAGTCATCCAGGGCCTGAACGACCTGGGTGCTGCGATGGAGAACGAACTCAAGGATGCAGAAGCGCGCCGGTCTCCACGCAAGGATATCACCACACGAGCTGACGTCATTGTGGACGGTAAAGTACAATCCGTCGAACTTGAAAACGTCTCCAGAACCGGCGTCGGCATCAAAGGTGTCAGAGGTGCTCAGGAAGGCAAAACGGTCAGCCTGCAGCTCGACGGAACCGAGCGTATGGGCCATGTGATCTGGGTGGACGGTTCCAGGGCGGGCGTTCAATTCTTCGATGAACACAAGTAGTCACGAGGGCCGAGGCGCGGTATCGGCGTGACACCGAAATGCGCAAACGTTTAAGCTCCGGGGACATCCAACGTTTCCACGGAGCTTCTTCATGGCCCTTACGCAAACGGTCGGTATCATCGGTGGCACAGGTCAGCTCGGCAGTGCCATTGCAACTGCGCTGCATGAAAGCGGGTGCCTGGCGCCGGAACAGCTCTGGATTTCGAACCGGTCCGGCGCTCCAGCCGGTTTCGAGCCCTGGCCGCAGGTCACATTTACAAACAACAATCAGGCGCTGGCCGATGCGTGTGATGTGATTGTCCTGTCCGTTCCCCCTGCCCTGTTGAGCAGCGCCCGCATCGCGGCGGCAGACAAGCTGGTCATCTCTGTCATGGCGGGCGTTTCCCTGCACCAGCTGAGCAGTCTGTGCGGATCGGCCCGGGTGGTGCGTGCCATGTCGAGCCCGGCGGCCAGAGAACGGCTGGCCTATTCGCCCTGGTGTGCCAGCAGCGACCTTGCCCCAACCGACCAGGAAACAGTGGCCGCCCTGTTGTCGGCCTGCGGCCTGTCGGACAGGGTCGCAGACGAAACCCAGATCGAGATATTCACGGCACTGACCGGTCCGGTGCCCGGCTTTGCAGCGTTTTTTGCAGATGCCATGGTGCAATATGCGACAGCCAACGGCGTCGATGCCAAGACTGCCCTCCGCGCCGTCAAACAGCTGTTTCTGGCCTCCGGCCGGATCTTGTCCGAAGATACGATCACCCCAGCCGAACGTGTCACCGAAATGGTGGATTATGCCGGCACCACGGCTGCAGGGTTGATCAAGATGCAAGAACTGGATCTGCCCCGCCTCATCGCCGAGGGGCTCGATGCCAGCACGGCCCGGGTGCGCACGATCGCTGACGATACATGAGCACAATATTCACTTCCGAACGCAACATCCTTCCGACACGCGCCACAATTGTGCCGGAATGAAGCCCGTTTTCCCGCGAAGTTTGCCCTCAAAACCGGCCGTTTTGTCGCCTCTTCTTATAAGATTGCTGCGGGTTTCAAGGTCTTTTTGCCTGCCCGTCCCGGTTTTTCTGCCTGCTGCAGGAGCACATCGTGACCAACAAGCGTTCCAGAACACTCATTTCCCTCGCCCTTTTCAGCCTTGTCCTGATTGCGGTCTTCGCCATTGTCTTGATCAACCGGACGGGCACCTACAATCTTTATAGCGACGAGAGCATCGGCCAGACTGAACACCGACAGAGGCCGGAGACGACGGTGATTACAAGATCTCGTCAACCGCTGAAGGAGGCACCGGCTCACTTGCCCACGCCCGAGCCTGCTCCGGTCCCGGACACAAAAAAGACCGAGGTCTTCCGACTGTCTGGCGGAACAAGATTTCCCCCCGACTCACAAGGTCTGGTTCCGCGGACCGGGGACAGCCTTTACGCTGAACAAGGCGTTGTGGAAGGATTTAGCGACCGCGCCGTGCTGCATGCAGCTCCCCCTTCACCCGGTGTCGCAAACGAAGCCAGACGATCGGAACCCAGCCGAGTAAGAACAGCTGTCGTGGCCCCACAGCGTCTTCCCGACCGGGAACGCTTTCCCGAAGCCGAAAGCAACCCGGTCAGGAAAGTCACCGATGCTCCGGTCTCGACCTTCTCGATCGATGTCGATACAGCGTCATACGCCTTTGTCCGCTCGGAACTGACCCACGGCCGCATGCCCCGCTCTCAAGCGGTGCGACCGGAGGAGCTGATCAACTATTTCGACTATGCGTATGCGGTGCCCGGGGACACAGAGATACCGTTCTCCACCAGCGTCTCCGTGATTGAAACGCCTTGGAACGCGAATACCAGGCTGCTGCAGATCGGCCTGCAGGGTTATTCCGTGCCGCTGGATCAGCTGCCGCCGCAGAACCTGGTGTTCCTGATCGACACGTCCGGATCGATGTCGGCCCCCAACAAGCTGCCACTGCTGCAGCAGGCCTTCCGCTTGCTGCTGTCGAGCCTGCGGCCGGAGGACCGCGTCGCCATCGTCACCTATGCCGGCCAGGCGGGACTGCTTCTGGAACCGACCCGTGTCGATGACAGGAAAACCATCGTACGGGCCCTGAATGCCCTTCATTCTGGCGGCAGCACAGCCGGTCATGCGGGACTGCAAGGCGCCTATGCCATTGCCGAAGAGATGAAGGAAGATGGCGGCGACGCGAGGGTAATCCTGGCCACCGATGGCGACTTCAATGTCGGCCTTTCGGGCCCCGACGATCTGAAACGCTACATCTCCGACCAGCGCCAAAAAGGGATCTCCCTGTCCGTGCTCGGTTTTGGCCGCGGCAACTACAACGACACGCTGATGCAGACACTTGCCCAGAACGGCAACGGCGTCGCTGCCTATATCGACACGCTGGCGGAAGCCCGCAAGGTTCTGGTCGACCAGGTGGTGAGTTCGATCGTGACGATCGCACAGGACGTGAAAATCCAGGTCGAGTTCAATCCGGCCACGATCACCGAATACAGGCTGATCGGCTACGAGACCCGCGCGCTCAAACGGGAAGACTTCAACAATGACAAGGTGGATGCAGGCGATATCGGGGCGGGCCATACGGTGACCGCACTCTATGAGATCACGCCCGTCGGCTCGCCGGCGGTTCGTCTGGATGATCTTCGCTACGGCCCTGCCACACCTGAAGCCTTGCCGGCAGCGGCGGGCGAGTTCGCGGATGAGCTGGCTTTTGTGAAACTGCGCTACAAGCTGCCGGGCGAGAACCAGAGCCACCTGATCACCACGCCGGTGACCGGAGACACCGCCGGCATCCCGGAGGGCGAAGCCCTGTTCGCGGCCTCCGTTGCGGGCTTCGGCCAGCTGCTGCAAGGCGCGGATTATCTGGGGGACTGGAGCGTCGGGGACGCCGAAAAGCTTGCTGCGGCAAACCTGGGAGACGATCCGCACGGCTATCGGGCGGAATATCTGTCATTGCTTCGCCTGGCAGCCTTCGCGGAACATTGACAGGTCATCAGAGGCGGCGGGAAGCCGCCGCCTCTGAAACATCGGGACTGGGTCAGGCTGCCAGTTCGCCGGCCAGAGCCTTGCGGATCATCTCGCGGGTTTCGGCAATGCCGTAAAGCGCCACGAAGGAGCCGAAGCGCGGGCCCTTTTCCTGACCAAGCAGCAGCTGATAGAGCGCCGAGAACCAGGCGACCGAAACGCCCGGGCCACCATCCGGGCCCTTCTTGTTCGGGTCCTGGTAGCGCTCGATGGCGCGGGCGACGTCCAGAACACCGTCCTGAATGGCCGCACCATCTGCATCCGCAGGCAGGGAAGCAAGCTTGGCATCGAGCTGTTCCAGTGCCGAGCGTTCGATCTCGTCCGGCGTCTTGAACGACTTGGTCGGCTTGACGAAATCGTCGAAGTAGCGGATCGCATAACCGACCAGGGCATCGAGCGCCGGGTGCGTTTCAGCGGTTACGCCCGGTGCATAGCGCGAGATGAACGCCCAGAGCACGTCCTTGTTCTCCGCGTTGGAGGCGGAGACCAGGTTGAGCAGCATGGCAAACGGTACCGGCATGTCGATCTTCGGGATGTCACCCGAATGGATATGCCAGGCCGGGTTCTGCAGCTTCTGCTCCACCGGCATCTGCTCGTATTTCTGGACAAAGGTGTAGTATTCGTCCACCGCCTTCGGGATGACGTCGAAATAGAGCTTCTTCGCCGTTTTCGGCTTCTGGTAATTGTAGAGCGCCAGACTTTCCGGCGAGGCATAGGTCAGCCACTCGTCGATGGTCAGGCCGTTGCCCTTGGACTTGGAGATCTTCTCCCCCTTGTCGTCCAGGAACAGCTCATAGACGTAGTGTTCCGGTGCCTTGCCGCCCAGGATGTTGCAGATCTTGTCGTAGATCGGCGCGTTGGTCATGTGATCCTTGCCGAACATCTCGAAATCGACGTCAAGGGCCGCCCAGCGCATGCCGAAATCCGGCTTCCACTGCAGCTTCACATTGCCGCCGGTGACCGGCAGCGTGATGTCTTCACCCGTCTCGTCCTCGAAGGTGACGGTGCCGTCCTTCGGGTTGACGTCCTTCATCGGCACATAGAGTACACGGCCGGATGTCGGCGAGATCGGCAGGAAGGGCGAATAGGTCGCCTGGCGCTCCGCGCCGAGGGTCGGCAGCATCACGTCCATGATCTTCTGGTACTTTTCCGTCGCTTTGATCAGGACATCGTCGAACTTGCCGGCCTTGTAGTATTCGGTTGCGCTGGCGAACTCGTAGTCGAAGCCGAACGTATCAAGGAAGCGACACAACATGGCGTTGTTATGCGCGGCAAAGCTCTCGTAGTCGCCGCCGAACGGGTTCGGTACGGCGCTGAGCGGCATCTGCAGATAGGGTTCCAGCGCGGCCCGGTCCGGAACATTTTCCGGGATCTTGCGCATGCCGTCCATATCGTCGGAAAAGCTCAGGAGCCGCGTCGGGATCTTGTCTTCGGTGAGCAGGCGGAAGGCCGTGCGCACCATGGTCGTGCGCAGCACCTCGCCGAAGGTACCGATATGCGGCAGGCCGGACGGACCGTAGCCCGTCTCGAACAGAACCGGTTTGCCCGGATCCCGCTTTTCGATCCGTTTGACCAGTTTTCGCGCTTCTTCGAACGGCCAGGCTTTCGATTTCCGGGCCGCCTCGACAAAGTCTTGCGAAAGGTCAAGCGGAGGCAGGGATTGGTCGGTCATTTTGGATTTCGTTCTGTTCATGGGATTGGTTGGATTGCAGCTCAGGCAGGTTTTTGTGTCTTCCTGCCAATTGCTGCGGCGCGACACTAGATCAAGCCGCATGCATGTGCAATCACATGTCGCAAGCCCGTGACTTGATGCTTGCCGTGCAAGCCTATAAACCGGGCGTTCAATTTGCCCTGGAACCGGCGCCACTGGAGAATGAATTGTGTCTATGAATGAGCCCATCAGCGTTCAGGAAGCCCTCATCTACGTGATGGTCATCGTTTCGGCGTCGGACAATGAAATGACCGACATGGAACTCGCCACCATCGGCGACGTCGTCAAGATGCTGCCGGTCTTTGACGGCTATGACGGCAGCCGGATCATTCCCGCCGCCCAGCGCTGCGGCGACATCCTGCAGGAAGAAAACGGTCTGCAGCTGGTGCTGGAGCTTGTTGGCGACGTGCTGCCGCACAAACTTTACGACACAGCCTATGCGCTGGCGGTTGAAGTCGCGGCAGCCGATCTCCATGTTGAGCAGGAAGAGCTGCGCATCCTGCAGTTGCTGCGGGACCGCTTCAAGCTCGACAAGCTCACCATCGCTGCGATCGAGCGCAGCGCGATTGCCCGCCACCGGTCAGCCTGACCACATCGGAGCGCATTGATTGAAACGTAGAAGGCTCGTTTTCTGGGCCGGGACAGCTATTGCCCTTGTCCTGGTCCTGTTCATCCTCGCCTTCGAGGGTCTGGAAGATTTCGACTTTTCCGAATACCGGACCCGGCCATTAAGTTTCAGCTTCAAGGACATGTCCGTCGTCGGCACGCTGCATCTGCCCGAGGCCGAAACGTCCGCCGTTGTTCTCTTGGTCCATGGCGACGGTCCGGCGGACCGCTATAGCGGCGGCGGTTACATGCCGATGATCAGCGCACTTCTGGACAGTGGCATTGCGGTCTATTCCTGGGACAAGCCGGGTATTGGCCAGAGCTCCGGCGACTGGCTGGCCTTTTCCATGACCGACAGGGCCGGCCTTGCCACCGCCGCCCTTGAGGCCGTGAGGGCACAGCCGGAACTGGCCCGGGCGCCCACCGGCTTTGTCGGCCTCTCGCAAGGCGGCTGGGTGGTGCCGATCCTGGCAAAGGAACCGGCACAGGCGGATTTCTTTGTCATCATTGGCGGCGCGGTCAACTGGCTGCGGCAGGGTGCCTATCTCACGCGGCGCCGGCTGGAACGCGAGGGTGCTTCCCCGGAAGACATTGACGCCGCACTGCAGGCGACAGCTGCCGGCAACAAGCACCTTCTCTCCGAAGGCTACAGCTACCAAACCTATCTTTCCGACACCCGTTCGGGGACACCCATGTCCGAAGCGCGGTTCGGGTTTGTGCTGAAAAACGCACTTGCCGATTCCGGCAAGGACCTGGTTCAGGTCAAAGCTCCCGTCCTGACCTTGCATGGCAGCGACGATCTCAATGTCGATCCAGACTATAATTCGGACCGCTACCGCCAGATCCTGCAGGACCGTAACGTCGCCAACAGCTCCCTCGTCATTGCGGACGGCACCCATGCGCTGTTGAGGGCGTCGTTGTTCAATCAGCAAACGGAAGGTGACATGCCGGCCTGGTCGAAGCTGGCTTTTGCCATCCTTGGCCGCGAAGCCTATGCGCCCGGGGCCCTAGATATTCTGAGTAACTGGATCAATGACCAGGCCTCGGCCGGCTCCAGACAAAGCGCATCCGCAGATCGTTCAAATTGAAGCGAATTTGTTTGCCCTTCCCTAAAGCCCGCTGACCTATGACCGACATCGGGGGAGCGGTGTCCTGGCAACGACCTGAGGGTCTGCCACCACGCTCATCAACGTGCTGTGGGAAGGTTGCATGAACGGACAGGCTTTCGGGGATCAGGTCAGCATTCGCTATCCGCTGCGGCGGCACCGGCAACAGGCTCCGGTACGCCGGTATCGGCCGGCAACGGAAATGCGCCGGATCCGCGTTCACAGCGGCCCCAGGCCGGTCAACTGGGGCGCGCGCATGCTGATTGCCTTTGCAGGCTTTGTCTGCGGCCTGGCAGCCGACAGTCTGGTGACCTTCGCCGAAGACCATTTTCACCTGGCCAAGAACACCGATCCGGACCTGTTTGCCATTGTGCTTGGCACCGGCTTTGCCGGTCACGGTCTCTATCTGGTCTTCGGGACTCTGGCGGTGACGCTTCTGACGGCCTTCAATCGCCGCAAGTGGATCCTCTGGCTTCTGATCGGCTTTGTCGGCGGGCTGTTCAGCATCTGAGCGCAGACGCGCTCAGTTCAGGCTGTGAACCGCATCCGGAAGGTCCAGGGAAAAGGCCGGGATCATGACGTCGAAGCGCGAACCGTCCGGGCGCTCCATTGAATAGGATCCGGCCATGATGCCGCTCTCGGTCGAGAGCGGACAATGCGAGGAATACTCGTAGGTCTCGCCGGGCTCGATCACCGGCTGCTCTCCGACCACACCCTCGCCGCTGACCTCTTCCTGGCGTCCCATGGCGTCCGTGATCTGCCAGTAACGTGTTTTCAGCTGGACCGGTTCGCTGCCGCCATTGTGGATCTCGACCATATAGGCCCAGATAAAGGAGCGCTCATCCGGCTGCGATTCATCGTCCAGATAAAACGGCTCGACCGAAACCTCGATCCCATGGGTTATGGCACTGTAACTGCCCGACACGATTGTTCCTTTTGCCTTCAGGCCAGGGTGTGAACCCGAATGTTCCGGAGGCGCTTATAGGGCGAATGACACAAGCGTGAAAGGGGGTTGTTCGTTCAAGGGCCGGATTCGCTTGTGATTTGCAGAGGGATTTTGCATGTAGGCGGCACAAACTCACAAAAAGCCGAAGCCCCATGTTCGATGCCCGCCTGCGCCCCTTGATCAATCCGCCGCTCAACGAGCTGGGACGGCTTGTCGCCGGCATCGGAATTGGCGCCAACACCGTCACCATCTGCGGTTTTGCAATGGGCATGGGCGCAGCGATTGCCATTGCCTGCGGCCAGTTCCTGCTCGGCTTCTTTCTGATCGCTCTCAACCGTTTAGCCGACGGCCTCGATGGTGCGGTTGCCCGCGCCAACCACAAGACCGATCTTGGCGGCTATCTGGACATCACGCTCGACTTCTTCTTCTACGGGGCCATTCCCCTGGCGTTTGCCGTGCAGAATCCGGAGGCCAATGCACTGGCCGCAACGGTGCTGCTGGCGAGCTTCTACGCCAATGGCTCGGCCTTCCTGGCCTTTGCCATCATGGCGGAAAAGAACCGGCTCTCGACCACGGCGCAAGGCTCGAAATCGCTTTATTACATCGGCGGTCTCGCGGAAGGTGCAGAAACCATTGCGCTTTTCCTTCTGATGGCCCTTGTACCAGACTGGTTCCCGGTGCTGGCCTGGGGGTTTGCAGCGATCTGTTTTCTCTCAGCAGGTGCCCGGTTGCTCATCGGGGTGAAGGCCCTGCGGAAGTCCTGAGATCCCGTCACCCGGGGTCAGGCCCCAGGAGTTCCAACCGGCTACAGAACTGCCAGAATGTGTCCGGCGCATGCGCACGAAATGGTCTGCCGGTCCGCGCAAAGCCGATCGTTCTGGGGACGGTCGGATGAAGTGGCACCACATGGCACCTGCCGCTCACATCAGGCAGCGCTTGTTCCGCAATGATGGAGACACCAAGCCCGGCCTGCACAAGGGCCACGATCGAATTCACTTGCAGGATCGTGTGCGTTATCCGGGGCCTGATGCCGGCTTGCGCGAACCAGCGCTCCACCAACGGTCCGCTGCCCCCCTTCGTCAAGATGAACGGATCGTCTGCAAGGTCCGCGGCGGTCAGTTGCCGCCTGGACATCAGCGCATGACCTAGCGGCAGCAACGCCACCAGCTTGTCGGCGGTGATCGGCAAGACCTCGAATGTCTCGTTCACCTCGATTGACAGGATCGCCACATCCACAAGGCCCTCCGCCAACACCTTGCGTAGTTCGTCGTCTGGAAATTCCTGAACCTCCAAGGAAATTCCAGGGTGCTTGCGGGCGAAGGCCGCCAGGGTTTTCGGCAGGATGTGGAAGGAGGCCGACGACCCGAAGGACCCGAGCCGCACCGTGCCGCGGCGGTTGCTCCGGGCATCCTCCAGTGCCCCCAGGGCCTGGCTTTGCGCCAGGTCGGACTGGCGGGCGAAGCGGGCCAGCGCTTCACCTTCTTCGGTGAGTCTCAATGGCCTTGCACCGCGCTGCAAGAGACTGAGACCAAAACGTGCTTCCAGCTGGGCAATCCCCTTGCTGACCGCGGGCTGCGTGACACCAAGTGTCTCGGCAGCTTCCGAAACACTGCCGGTCCGGCCAATCAGATCGAGGGCACGGGCAACGGTCAGCGGAAGATCTTGGGAGCCGGGAAGTGTTTTCATAACTCTCAGTAATTTTTTTATGACATTCATTTCTGATAGAAATGCCACGAATACACCCTCCCGTCATGTCCTTCCTTTCGTATCGTGGTAGAAATGTCCCTTGAAACCTATCTGGCCTTTATGGCCGCCGCGCTGATCCTCACCATGAGCCCCGGCCCCAGCATCCTGCTCGGCATGGTGCACGCGTTGCATTTCGGGTCAAAGAGGACGCTTTTCACAGCCCTGGGCGACATCACCGCCAACCTCATCCAGATGCTTCTGGTGGCGATCGGCCTGGGCGTCCTGATAGCCAATTCGCTGTTCGCCTTTCAGTTGCTGAAATGGGGCGGGGTCATCGTTCTGATCTGTATGAGCCTCAGGATGCTGCGCGCAGCGCCAGCATCAGCAGGACCGGGAACACCGGATGTGCCCTCTTCCCGCCCGGCCCGCTTGTTCCTGTCCGGTTTTCTGGTGGCCTTCGGCAACCCGAAGGCCCTTGTCTTCTTCACGGCCTTCTTTCCGCAGTTCATCGACCCGACAGCAGATCTCGGCCCGCAACTGCTCCTGATGTGCCCGACCATGGCGGCGCTCGATTTCGCCTTTGTCATGCTCTACGCAGCTGGCGCTCGCGCTGCCTTCGGGTTTTTGCGGGCGCATCCGGGTTTGCTCAACAAGGTCGGCGGCACTGCCTTGATGGGCGCCGCCGGCTTCCTGGCCTTCGCCAGGTAGAACCCGGCTCGAGACCCATGTCAGCGCAATCGGCAAATCGATCAAGGTGTTCCGGTGAACGGGTCTCGCAAGGCTCGCCCGGGGCGACACGGGAGGGGAGACCCTTTCACGGCCCCCCTCCCCAACTCTCGATGTCTTACCTGCAACGCCAAGCCCCCAATGTCACCCCGGCCGCAGCGAAGCGGAGAGCAGGGGCCTACTCGCAGATCCGCTTGCTGAGGGGAGCAAGAAGGGCTGAGAAGCGCAGCCATGCCCTTTGAAGATCCCAATGCTCTGGCAACGAGTAGGCCCTGGGTCTCGCAAAGCTCGCCCGGGGTGACACGGGAGGGGAGGCCGATTTCTCCAAAGGCAGTTGAAAATGAGGGCACGACAGCAAGTTAGTGCGCCCCAACTCCCCGTCATCCTTGCAGCACCATTCCCCCAATGTCACCCCGGCCGAAGCGAAGCGGAGAGCCGGGGCCTACTCGCAGATCCGCTTGCTGAGGGGGAGAAAGAAGGGCAGAGAAGCGCAGCCACTCCCTTCTGAAAATCCGACCACTCTGCAAGTGAGTAGGCCCCGGGTCTCGCGTTGCTCGCCCGGGGTGACACGGAAGGGAAGGCAAAGAAAAACCGCCCGGTCGCAGAACCGGGCGGTTTGAGCCGGCAGGAGGGGCACCCTGTCCGACAGGTGGGCTGCGTTGCAGGTCGCAGCCCGGAGGCGTTTTGTCTTAGGTGACTGGGGCGCGGTAGTCGTCGGACGCGCTGGTGCCAGCCTTTTCGTGGGTCCAGTCACACTTGCGGTAGGTGAAGGACCACTTGTCAGTGTCGCCGCGGGAGGCGTTGGCTTCGTCATTGACGTCCGGCAGGATCGTCTTGCCTTCCACCAGAACCGCGTCTTCAAACTTGATCGTGTAGTAGTGTTCCTGAACACCTGAGGTCGAGGTGCGCCAGAACTGGACTTCGATTTCCAGGCTCTCGCCGGTGGCCAGGGCCTGCCACAGCAATGGCGTTGCCTTGTCGACCGGCTTCATGAAGGTGGTCGGCATGTGGCGGCGGGTGGCGATGATCGAACCGGATTGCGGATCACGGGGCACGATGGCGTTCTGTTCGAAGGCATAGACGAGGGATTCGCCTTCATGGCCTTCCTGCCACAGGTTGCCGATGCTGTCGGCGGTGGTTGCGTCGGACGTCATGTCGCCCTGGGTTGCGCCCTTGATGGTGATGTAAGCGATGTTGGACATTTTGAAATCTCCTGGCTGGCTGTGCGTTCAGTGAGTGTCTGTTCTTGTTGTTGACTTCCGGGGCTCGTTGTCTGGAGCCGATGGGGAGAGAATTGCAACGGGTGTGCCAACTTGCCGAGAATTCGTGATGTCATTGTTTTCGCAACGGAAATTCTCTCCCCAGCGAAAGTGTTAAAATATGGAACTGTGCAGTTTTCTGCACAGTCGCCTCCGGACTGCGAAGAAACACGCGCAGGCAAAGTGTGACGAACATCACAAAACGGGTTTTAGGAGGGGCAAGTGAGGGGATGGCGGCGGAGTTTTTGCAGGATCGAGAGGTCGTATTGACGATCCACAGCCCTTGCATTGTGGTCGGGTGTGCAGGCTTGCTCCCACTAGACCGCCTCAAAAGCAGCCTTCGTAAAGGTTCAGACTTAACCACCGGTGTCACCCCGGCCGCAGCGCAGCGAAGAGCCGGGGCCCACTCGCTGCTCTGCTTGCTGAAGCGCAGGCATTCAAATTTCTGCGGATCCGCTGTGCGAAGTGACCAAGCGCTCTGCAAACGAGTAGGCCCCGGGTCTCGCCAAGCTCGCCCGGGGTGACACCGGAGGAGACGGGCCAGCAACAACTAAACTGCTCTCACAAGTTCTTCATCCTGCAGCATTTCCTCGGTGTCACCCCGGCCGAAGCGCAGCGGAGAGCCGGGGCCTACTCGCAGGGCTGTTTGCTGAAGCGCAAGACACCAAGAATTCTGCGGAGGCTCCCTGCGAAGTGACCAGGCGCTCTGGCAATGAGTAGGCCCCGGGTCTCGCGCAGCTCGCCCGGGGTGACACCGGAGGGACGGCCTGGCGAAGTGGGACCGGCAATATTAGGCCACTTGTTCAGCTCTGCTCAAAGTGGTGCGGCCTTCGCACCTGTGTCACCCCGGCCGCAGCGCAGCGGAGAGCCGGGGCCTACTCGCAGACCCGCTTGCTGAAGCGCAGGCATTCAAATTTCTGCGGATCCGCTCTGCGAGACGATCAGGCTCTCTGGCAACGAGTAGGCCCCGGGTCTCGCATCGCTCGCCCGGGGTGACACCGGAGGGGACAGCGTGGCGAGCGGGGAAAAACCCTAAAGGGGCGCGACGGGCCTTTCGGTTCTGGATAGTCCCGACAACTCGGCGCTCATGCCCTGAACCCGGTTCGACACGCGGCCCAAGTCACAATGCACGCCCCCCTTAAGCTCAGATCGCGCCGAGGGCCTTTTCGATGTCTTCCAGAAGATCGAGCGGGTCTTCCAGACCGATCGACAGCCGCAGGATGCCGTCGGAAATGTCGAGTTCGGCGCGGGCTTCCTCGCCGATTGACTGGTGGGTCGTCGTGGCCGGATGGGTGATCAGGCTCTTGGCATCCCCCAGATTGTTGGAGATCTTGATGATCTCAAGCGCATTGGTGAAGCGGAACGCCGCCTCCTTGCCGCCGTCGATTTCAAAGGCGACCATGGTGGAGCCGGCCTTCATCTGGCGTGCAACCACATCGGCCTGCGGGTGGTCAGCACGGCCCGGATAGATCAGCCGCGAGACCTTGGCCTGATCGGCCAGGAAGTCGGCCACCTGGCCGGCGCTTTCGGTCTGGCGCGCCACGCGCAGCGGCAGGGTTTCAAGGCCTTTCAAGAGCACCCAGGCGCTGAACGGGCTCATATGCGGGCCGGTGTGCTTGATGAAGGGCATCACCTCGTCGGTGATCCATTCCTCGTCGGACAGGACAACCCCGCCCAGGCAGCGGCCCTGGCCGTCAATATGCTTGGTGGCGGAATAGATGACGACATCCGCTCCGAGTTCAAGCGGCGACTGGTAGAGCGGCGTTGCAAAGACGTTGTCGACGATCAGGCGCGCACCACACTCCTTGGCGATGTCGGCGACGGCGGCAATGTCGATCACTTCCAGCGTCGGGTTGGTCGGGCTTTCCAGGAACATCGCCCGGGTGTTCGGCCGCACCGCAGCCTTCCACTGGTCGATGTCCGTACCGTCGACCAGCGTGCTTTCCACGCCGAAGCGCGGCAGCAGCGTTTCGCAGATATAGCGGCAGGAGCCGAACAGGGCCTTGGAGGCAATGACATGATCGCCCGCCTTGACGGAGGCCATCAGCGCCAGATTGACGGCGGCCATGCCGCTGGCCGTGCCGCGGGCAGCTTCCGCGCCTTCCAGTCCCTTGATCCGGTCTTCGAACATGGTGACGGTCGGGTTGGCATAGCGCGAGTAGACATAACCCGGATCGTCGCCGTTGAAGCGCGCCTCGGCGGCCTCCGCACCGGCATAGGTGAAGCCCTGCGTCAGGTAGATGGTCTCGGAGGTCTCACCAAAGGGCGACCGCATGGTGCCGCCATGCACCAGGCTGGTGGCAGGACGCCAGTTCTTGTTTCCGGTCTTGGTGGTCTCAGTCATGTCTTCCAGTGCTCCAAACGCAAAAAACCCCAGCCTCAAGACCGGGGTTCGCACCTCCGGCCTTTTTAGCAACTTGTTTAACGTGGCTGCAAGCCGGCCGGCCCAAATCACCACGAGGTGCGCTTCTCCTACGGGAAAACGCCGCGCCGGTCAATGTTCTTTGCCGAATTCTCGTCTGGCGCCGCAAAGCCTGTTGGCGCAGCGCGCCGCATCCGTTAAGGACGATAGAAGAGAATAAAGCAGGACAAAAAGATGAACGTGACAGCGGGCCAGACCTTGAACGGAAGCGCAACTCTCTCCGCCGAGGGGATCCTGCCCGAACGTATCATTGAGGCCATGTTCTCCGCCGGCGAGATCGCCGCCGCCCTGCCCCCGGTGGAGGGCCAGATCCAGCCCGCCAGTCTCGACCTGCGCCTCGGCCAGGTGGCCTACCGGGTGCGTGCCAGTTTCCTGCCCGGCCCGGAGATCAAGGTCGCCGACCGGCTGGAACAGCTGAAACTGCACACGGTCGATCTTTCCGAGGGTGCCGTTCTGGAGACCGGCTGTGTCTATATCGTGCCCCTGCAGGAAAGCCTGGCTCTGGCCGCCGACATTTCCGCGACCGCGAACCCGAAAAGCTCAACCGGCCGGCTCGACGTCTTCACCCGCGTCATCACCGACAACGGTCTCGCCTTCGACACCATCCCGGCCGGCTACACCGGCCCGCTCTACGCGGAAATCTCGCCGCTGACCTTCCCGATCCTGGTACGCTCGGGCTCACGCCTCAGCCAGATCCGCTTCCGCCGCGGCCAGTCCCTGATCGCCGACAGCGTCCTGGAAGAGGTGCACAAGACCCACACCCTGATGAGCGGCGGCAACGAGCGCATCGGCAATGGCGTGCAGCTTTCCATCGACCTGGAAGGCGATGGCGAGAACAGCCTGATCGGCTACCGCGCCAAACATCATTCCGGCCTGATCGATGTCGACAAGGTCGGCGCACAGGACCCGCTCGATTTCTGGGAGCCGATCTATCGGCGACAGCATGCCGAGCTGATCCTCGACCCGAATGCCTTCTACATCCTGGTCAGCCAGGAAGCTGTGCATGTGCCGCCGGATTATGCCGCTGAGATGGTGCCTTTCGACCCGCTGGTCGGCGAGTTCCGCGTTCACTATGCCGGCTTCTTCGATCCGGGCTTCGGCCACGCGGGCGCCGGCGGCATCGGCTCCAGAGCCGTTCTGGAAGTCCGCTCCCACGATGTGCCCTTCATCGTCGAACATGGCCAGACCATCGGCCGGCTCGTCTATGAACACATGGCCGAGAGGCCGCAGCGGCTTTATGGCGAGGGCATCGGCTCCAACTACCAGGGTCAGGCGCTGAAACTCTCCAAGCATTTCAGGGTCCCTGCATAACCTGACGCGGGAGAAAAAGCATTCGGACGAGAAGAACATTTTGGATCGCCCTGTTGTGCCTGGTCGGGCTGTTCGGTCTTCAGCTGACTTCTTCCTCCAACCAATTGTTCTCGATTGATACGGTTGTCCCCTCCGAAGTCTTCGAGCGCTTCTACTCGGAATTTGCGAGCTGCAGAGGACTTCCTTCGCAGATTTTGGAGGAGCTTAAGGAAAGTGGTCACAACCTCTTTCTTGGCGGGCGCTACAGCTGGTCAGAAGACAGCAACGAAATCACCGCGACCACACTGATCCTTCAAAATAGAAACATCTGCCACTGGAGCGAATGCAGAACCCATTTCTTCAAAGGCGATCCGCGGAAGGACACCTGCGAATATGCATTCACCATCCAGGCCTACAAGGGCATCGGTTTTACAGGGTCATTCCTTTTTGCAAACGATCAAATCTACAAACCAAGCTGCAACGTGTATTTCAATGGAAGCTGCTTCACAGGCGATACCACTCCCTGGTACCGGAGATACTTCTATTAAAACCGTCACAAGCGAATTCGAAGGTTTCCTGGAAGACCGGAAGTCGCGCTTTCTGGCGCATCTGGTGCCGCTGGACCTGTTCGAGCAGCGCCTGGAGGAGCTGCGCAAGGAACACCGGAAAGCCAACCACGTCGTCACCGCGCACAGACGCCTTCTGGACGATGGCCGCATCGAGGAAAGCGGCAAGGATGATGGCGAACCTGCCGGCACGTCCGGCATGCCCACCTTGCGGGTCCTGCAGGGTGCCGGCCTGATCAATTGCGCCGTCCTGATCGTGCGTTATTTCGGGGGAACCAAACTCGGTGGCGGCGGCCTCGCCCGCGCCTATGCCGGCGCGGCCCAGGACGCGATTGCAAATGCCGAGCTCGTTCCGTTTCAGAAGATGCTGGTGAAACAGGTCAGCGCGGACTTCGCCGCAAGCTCGGAGCTGGAACGCCGGATCGACGGCCTTGGTCTCACCGTGCTGTCACGCGACTACACCGAAGACGGTGTGACGCTGACGGTCGAAGGACCGGAAGAGGTCCTTGCCGCGCTTTAGGCCCGCGGCGGAGACTGTAGCCGATCCTTATCTGTTTTCAATTTGGTAGATTAGTCTTTGGAGATCTGCCCGCAAACGCAGGCTGCACCGCTTCTCCGGGTTACCCCGTTTGGGATCTGCTGCGCTCGAACGCAGGCAGGCCGGGCGCCTGCGTGTTTGACAAGGCGTCACGCTTCGATTGCCGGCCAGTTTTGTTCAGGTGTGAGAACGCGGTCAGCAGATCATGATCTCGTGTCCGCAGTGATACCAACTTTAAAAACATTCGAAAGTATCTATGATTCAGTCTGACAACAAAAAGAAGCACCTGGTGCAGACCCTTGATGCAGAAAAACCCGAACCATGTCCTGAGGTTTCTATCCTGCCTTTTGCTTATTCTGTTGCAAGTCGGCCCCCTCGGCAGAACGGTGCTTGCGGCGGACCTGGAAGTCATCATTCGAGACCCTTCGGCCTATGAAGACCGTCATGCCCGCTACATCAACGAGACCTTGGCAAAGGCTCTTCAAGAATCCGGTGTGCAGGCGCGCTTCGTCGTTGCGAGGTCAGACTTCAGCCGAAAGCGCCTGCTGCGCGAACTGATATCCGGCGAAAACATACATGTCGTTGCCCATGCCCCCGTCCCGGCTGGGAGGAGCAGCTTCTCACCGTGCGGGTTCCGCTGCACAAGGGGCTCCAGGGCATTCGCCTGTTCCTGATAAACAAGCGCGATCAGCAAGACCTGTCAGAGGTCAAGACGCTCAAGGACTTGCAACGTTTCCCAACCGGCTCTGGTGAGCAATGGTCCATCACACCCGTGTTGCGCGACAGCGGCTTTCATGTGGTCACGGCAGAAGGTCAGCGCGAACTTTACGAGATGCTGCGTCTCAGGCGGATGATCACGTTTGGTCGCGGTGTTTTTGAGATCTTCGAAGAACTGGAGAAATATGGCGCCGGATATCCCGAACTTGTCGTTGAAGACCACCTGGCCCTTTTTGTGCCGCTCCCGGTCTATTTCTTTGTCAGCCCCAGGCACCCGGAATTGGCCCGGCACATAGAAACCGGTTTGCAGCGCATGATCGAGGATGGCTCGTTCGACGAGCATTTTCTGAAGTACCACGGGGAGGATATCGAGAAGGCATCTCTTTCCCGCCGCACTCTGTTTCGCATACCGAACCCACACTTGAGCGCCAAGACACCGACTGAAAACTCGCCTCTTTGGTTCAATCCCTCTTTGCTGACGCAAGACCTGAACTAGCGACTGCTCTGGTTTGCCGGTTGGCACCCGACAACATCCGACGTCTCAAGACAATGATCGGCTGAGGGCTGTTCCAGCGTAAACGGTTGAACCCATCTCGCAGGAGCCCATCATGAAGCTGAACATCGCCCTGATCGTCCTTGCCCTTGCCTCAATGCTGGCCGGCTGCCAGTCCACCGGCTCCGGCGTGCCGGCGCCCGAGCCGCGCGAGTCCGAAGACCGTGGCGGCTACTGACCGGGTCAGGCCCGGGTGCGCTCGACCTCGGCGCGCAGCTGGCTGAGTTCCGCGCGCATGGCCTTGACCTCTTCCAGGATCAGGCCGGTCTCGTCGTGGATCGCCTGGCGGTTGGCATCGGCCTCCGCCTCGTGCTCCTCCTGCATCGCCGAGACGATGATACCGATGAAAAGGTTCAGCACCGTGAAGGCCGTGCACAGGATGAAAGGCACGAAGAACAGCCAGGAATAGGGGTATTGTTCCATCACCGGCCGGACGATGCCCATGGACCAGCTTTCCAGCGTCATGATCTGGAAGAGCGTATAGAGCGAGGCCCCGAGGTCGCCAAACCATTCGGGAAAGCTGGCGCCGAACAGTTTGGTCGCCATGACGCCGAACACATAAAAGACCAGTGCCATCAGGACGACAATCGAGCCCATGCCCGGCAAGGCAGCGATCAGGCCGCCAATCACGCGGCGGAGCGACGGCACCACGGAAATGAGCCGCAGCACACGCAGGATGCGCAGCGAGCGCAGCACGGCGAGCGGCCCGTTGGAGGGCAGCAGCGCGATCGCGACAATGGCGAAATCAAAAAGGCTCCAGGGATCGCGGAAGAACTTTGCACCGTGGGCAAAGAGGCGCAGGGCCAGCTCGATCACGAAGATGCCGAGAATGATCTGGTCGATCAGGACCAGGGCCGGGCCGATGCTGTTCATGACCGCATGGCTGGTTTCCAGCCCCAGCGTCACCGCATTCAGGACGATGATCCCGATGATGCAGAATTCCCATGTGCGCGACGTGACCAGCGCCTTGACCTGATTTCGCATAAAGCCGACCCGAATATCTAGAAGTTCCGGCGGCTTTCTGCCGCGCCGGGCGGAACATGGCGATTTCTCTGCCGCAGTGCAAGATCAAACCGAACCGGGAAAAGCCGTGATCCCCGGCGAAGCCTGCTTGACAGGCAAATAGGATCGGCGCAGAAAGCGGGCTCGGCCTTGACAGGGACCGGATCAGCGGGTGTAGCTCAATGGTAGAGCAGGAGCTTCCCAAGCTTAAGACGAGGGTTCGATTCCCTTCACCCGCTCCATTTTTTCTTCATCGATTTCGTGCATCACCGCCACCCCTCCTCGACCGGTGGGTTCCCTGGCACATCCGCCCGCGTCAGCCCGATATCTTCCAGAAGGTAATCCGGCAACTCGGACAGGTGCGCGCGGTCGCGGCGACGGCGCAGCAGGCGGGTGAGGGTTTCAAGGAAGTGCCCGAATGATCCCGCATTCCGAACGCCCCTGGGGGCCGTTGTTACAGTGAGAAGTCTCGGGGTCAGGGTCTGGTCGGTCATGGTCTTGCTCCTTCTTGGATCGATGCAACAAGCCTATGCAGCGCCGACGCGAACGGTGCGCAATTTTCTTGCGATTGAGAGAAATAATCGCATATACATCCATTTTCCGATAGTTTTTCACAAAACCTGCAATTGGAACCCGAATTCATGGATCTCGACGATTTCGATCATCAGCTGTTGCGGCTGCTCAGTCTGGATGCACGCCAGACCGGCAAGGAACTTTCCGAGAAAGTCGGCCTGTCGCCGGCGGCCTGCCTGCGCCGGGTGCAGCGGCTGCGGGAGATTGGGGCCATCCGGAAGGAGATCGCCATCCTGGCGCCTGAAGTGACCGGGACCACCGTCACCCTTCTGGCGATGCTGGAAATGGTGCGCGGTCAGCCGGAGCGGAACGCCCGCGCCCGCGAAAAGCTATTGAAGCTGCCGGAGGTGAAGAAGCTCTACCACGTCACCGGCAAGGCCGACCTGGTGCTCACCATCGAGTGCGCCTCCATGGAGGCCTATGCCGCTTTCACCGAACGGCATTTTTATGCCGAAGAGATCAAGGGCTTCGACACGATCGTCGTCCTGCGCTCCTATGATCCGGAAGTGGAATAGCGGACCAAAGCCTCAACACTCCATGGGTGTCACCCCGGACAAGCGCAGCGCAGATCCGGGGCCTACTCGAAGTGCAGCTTGCTGACGCCATGGGTGTTTTGCAGCACCGCCTCCCACCGGTTTCATAGCTCTGGAAACGAGTGGATCCCGGATCAAGTCCGGGATGACACTGAGGGGAAGGCGACGCTCCGGGGCCTACTCGCGGGGCCGCTTGCTGATGCCATGAGTGTTTCGCAGCAGCGCCTCCCACCGGTTCCATTGCTCTGGAAACGAGTGGGTCCCGGATCAAGTCCGGGATGACACTGAGGGGAAGGCAACGCTCCGGGGGCTGGCCCACGGATCGTAATCGCCTCTCCCTCTCTGATGTCATCAACTCATTGCGTTGATGGCAACTGGGAGACGGCAGCGCTCTGGTGTCACCCCGGACAAGCGCAGCGCGATCCGGGGCCTACTCGCGGGCCCACTTGCTGGCGCCATGAGTGTTCTGCGGCAACGCCTCCCACCGGTTCCATCGCTCTGGAAACGAGTGGGTCCCGGAGCAAGTCCGGGACGACACCCGAGGGGGAAGAGTTACAACAAGAAGTCTGATCACTTCGGGTCGCATCGGGCTGACAAGCCCCGCTTGTTCGCGATAGTCTTGAGGCAACGAATCCCGGTTCGCTGAAGCCGGACCTGATCAGACACGGAACGGACCCGGCCGCGTGCCCATTTCACGAGCTCTTTTCAAATTTCGCAAGCAACTGTGTGGCGGATTGCTGGCCCTTCTCCTGAGCGTGTCGGGCCAGGACGCATTTGCTCAGGAGCCGGATGTGCGCGTGCCGAATTTCTGGGACCCGAAGGCCGTTCATGACCGGCCGACCTCCATTCCGGACCGGATCCAGTTCCTGGCGATCGACCGCTATCCGCCGTTTGTCTTCCGCGATCCTCAAGGCCGCCTGACCGGCTTCAACGTCGATCTGGCCCGCGCGCTCTGCCAGGAGCTCGGCAGTTCCTGTGCGCTCAGGCTGAAGCTGTTCGACGTTCTGATAAAGGCGCTGGACGAGGAAGAAGGCGACGCGATCATTGCCGGTCTTTCCCGCAACCGGCCCGGTGCCGGTCAGCTCAACTTCACCGAAGACTATCTGAAACTGCCCGCCCGCTTCGTGGTGCTGACCGACGATCTGGAGAGCTTCGACGAGCAGGCGCTTGGCGGCAGGAAAATCGCGGTCGAGGCAGGCTCCCGTTTCGAGGCCTTTGCCGAGCGGTTCTTTCCCGATGCGGAGACCGTCAGCTTTGAAACCGCGCAGGACGCACGCGACGCCCTGAGGGCGGGCGAGGTGGATGCCCATTTCGGCGACGGGCTCAGCCTGTCTTTCTGGCTGCCGAGCGAGGCGGCGGAAAACTGTTGCAGCTTTGCCGGAGGCCCCTGGCTGGAACCGGGATATTTCGATGAAGGCATGGCGATTGCCACCCGCGCCGATGACCCGGAACGGGCCGCCGCCCTCACCTATGCCCTGCGCCAGTTGCACCAGAAGGGCATCTACCGCGAACTCTATCTGCGCTATTTCCCGCAAAGCTTTTATTGAAAACGGGCTCAGCTGTCTGTTGATGCGCCGCGTTCATCATCCCCTTGCCGTTTCTGTTCGTTGCTATTCACGAACGGGATCATCAGGCTGAAGGGGAAAGAATGGGCTCTGGGTGTCAGGGACGGGCCGAGGCCGATCTCCATTCCGTCATGGCCTTTTTCCGGGTCATGTGTGTAGGTCCCGAAGAGGCGGTCCCAGACGGAGAGATAGAAGCCGTAATTGCTGTCGGTCTCCCGCTGGATCACCGAATGGTGGATCCGGTGCATGTCCGGCGTGACGATCAGCCAGCGCAGCATCCGGTCGGTACGCTCCGGAATGCGGATGTTGGCATGGCCGAAGACCGCCGAGCCGTTCAGGACGATCTCGAAGATCAAGACCGCTTCCCACGGCCCGCCAAGCGCGACGATCACCGCGCCCTTCCAGACAAAGGACAGCAGGATCTCGATCGGGTGGAAGCGCAGGGCCGTTGTCGCATCGACCTCGCTGTCGGCGTGGTGGACCCGGTGCAAGCGCCAGAAAAGCGGCACCTTGTGGGAGACCAGGTGCTGGAACCAGACGGCCAGGTCAAGCAGCAGGAAAGTCATCAGGCCGGCCAGTCCGCCGGACCAGCCGAAAAGACCGAAGAGGCCCCAGCCCTGTTCCTGCGCCAGAAGGGCAAGACCGACACCGCCGATCGGAAAGATCAGTCGCACCAGCGTGGCATCCAGAACGATCAGTCCCCAGTTGGTAGGCCAGCGCTTCAGACGGCCGCTTTTGAGCCCCCGGCGCGGCAACCACACTTCCAGGAGGGCCATGACCAGAAAGATGCCGCCAAAACAGGCCATGCGCAGCTGGTTTATATCGATCTGGTCAAACATTCCCGAAATCCGGTCGTCCTTGTCGAAGCCGCTTGCCATTCAGATGGCGCTTCTTTACGGCAGATGAAACCATATCCTTCTATACAGTTCCTGCCTCTGCGACAGATCACATCACCATGACCGCCTTTTTATGGACCCGTCCCGACACCGACCCGGCTGCAACCCTGCTGCTGGCCCATGGCGCTGGAGCGCAGATGGATTCCACCTTCATGGAAAAGCTGGCCGCCGCGCTTTCAGCCGAAGGGATTGCTGTCGCGCGCTTTGAATTTGCTTATATGGCGGGCCGGCGAACAGGCGGCCCCAAAAAACCGCCGCCGCGCGCCGACAAGCTGATCGGCGAGTTTCAGACCGCCCTGCAGGCCCTGATGGGTGAGAGCGACGGCCTCCTGCTGGTCGGCGGCAAATCCATGGGCGGCCGTGTGGCGGCAATGCTGGCCGGCGGCGGCTCCCTGCCCGGCCGCGTCAAGGGTGTTGCCTGTTTCGGCTATCCGTTTCATCCGACCGGAAAGCCGGATGCGGACTGGCGCCTGGCGCCGCTGGAAGAGGCCAAACGGCCGGTGCAAATCCTGCAAGGGGATCGCGATCCGTTCGGCTCACGCGCCGAGATCGAGGCCATCACAGTGCCGGATCATGTGGCCCTGACCTATCTGGAAGACGGCAATCACGATTTCGGCCCGCGCGGCAAGTCGCCGGCAACGCTCGACGGCAACATCAGGCAAGCGGCAAAGGCAACGGCTGCCTTTGCCAAGCGCCTCGGCTGATCCTTCGGCCGCTGTCTATTCGGCAGGCGTCAGATCCCGGCCGGCGGACCGCAGAGCCTCGGGTGGCGGCCGGCGCCGCAGCCTGACCAGACTGCCGAGGTCATCGCCGATCTTGATCAGGGCCGGCACCAGCACCAGAACGAGGGCCGTCGCCGTGCCGAGGCCGAAGACGATGGTGATTGCCATCGGCAACAGGAACTGGGCCTGCAGACTGGTTTCGAACATCAGCGGCAAGAGACCGCCAATTGTCGTCAGCGAAGTCAGCAGCACGGCGCGCAGTCGGTCACAGCTGGATCCGACGGCGGCGGAGTTCAGATCCTCGCCTGTCTTGCGGCGTTCCTCGAACCGGGCGACCAGGATGATCGAGTTGTTGACCAGGATACCGGCCAGACCCAGCAGTCCGATCATGCTGAGGATGGTCAGGTTGAAGCCCATCACCCAGTGACCGACGATCGCCCCGACAATGCCGAAGGGGATGATCGACATGACCACGATGGGCCGCGAATAGCTGGAAAAGATCGCCGCCAGGATGATGTAGATGCCGACAACGGCCAGCATGACCCCGGTCAGGAGATCGGAAAACGCATTGGACTGCTCTTCCGCCCGGCCGGCAAAGGAATAGTCCAGGCCATAGCGGTCGGCGAGGCTCGGCAGGAAGTCCTTGCTGAGTTCGGCGATGATCTCCGTGTTGGACGTGACCGTGCTGTCGACGTCGGCCACCACGGAGACAATCGTCCGGCCGTCACGCCTCAGAATGACGGAAAAACCCTGATCATCCGTCAGCCGGACCACTTCGGTCAGAGGAATGAAGTCCCCCGCCGGGGTCTTGAGCGACAGTTGCCGGAGCGCTGCGGTGCCGTCCTGGTCGAAGACCTGCTTGACGCGGACCGCAACTTCTTCGTCACCTTCGGCAAAGCGCCGGGCAATGTTGCCTTCAAAGGCGTTGCGGATCTGACGGGCGGCGCTTTCCACCGTGAAGCCGAGCGCGTGGCCGCGCGGGGTCAGCTCGACCACTAGTTCCGGCTTGCCATAGGGCAGATCGTCCTCGACACCGCTGGTGCCCGGGAAGCCGGATAGCTCCTGCTGCAGTTCCTGGGCGGCGGCTTTCAGATCGTTCAAGGGCGCACCGGTGAGACGCACATCCAGGTCGCGCCCGGGAGGTCCGCCCCGCCGCTCGGCAATGGCGATCCGCGACGTACCGGGAATTTCCGGCAAGGCGGCCCGCCAGGCCCGGACGATGTCGGGCGTGCGGATCGTTCGGTCTTCGGAGCGGCTGAGCTGCACGGTTATGTTGGCAACATTGTCGCCGCGATTGTTGCCGGCCTTGCCGAGCGTTGCATAGGTGGCAACCACCAGCTCCTGATCGGTGCCCTCCGTGAGTTGGGCTTCTGCCCGGGTCAGGGCGTCCTCGATCCGGAAGATGCCGGCAATGGCCTCGTCTTCGGGAATGCCGGCATGGAAGAAGATCGAGGCTGTTAGGTTTTCCGCTTCCGGCGACGGGAAGAAGGTGAAGCCGACCCGGCCACCGCGCACTAGGCCAACGGCCAGGATCATGGCGGCAACCGCAACGGCAAGGGTGACATAGCGCCAGTTGACGGCCGCGGTCACGAAGGCTCGGAAGGGGAAGTCACGCACCCAGCCAAACCCTGCATCGAAGCCCCGGCGGAACCAGCCCGGACGCTCATAGGCACCGCGACGTTTTTTCGATCGGCGCAGCGCCATCAGCAGCGTCTCGAAGCCGACGGCCAGCAGGAAGCAGGACAGGATGATCACCAGCTCGAACGGCACGAGACCTACCGTATCCCGGAAAGCCCGCAGCGGGTCGTCGATCAGGTCGAAATAGGGCGGCACGGACATGTCCGGCTGGGACACCAGCGCCGTCACGAATATCGCCGGGATCGCGGCCAGGATGACGACACGCCACCAGCTCCAGCCCGGGCGGTTCTCCATCGCATGCGAGAGGTGTCCGGGCAGGACCAGGAAACATTCGATCAGCGAGGCAATCACGACGGCAACGACAACCACGGGAAGCGTTCCCATGATCTGGCCAAGCACGTCGCTCACCAGCAGGATCGGCAAAAACGCGGCGATGGTGGTGAGGCTGGCGGCAAAGATCGGCGCCAGCATCGTGGTGGCGCCATTGACCGCCGCATCGCCCGGACTGTCGCCGAGGCTACGCCGGGTCGCCGTATGTTCGCCGACGACAATGGCGTCATCAACAATCACGCCCAGCATCATGATCAGCGCGAACAGCGAGATCATGTTGATGCTTTCGCCCATCAGCCACATGATCCCGACCGTTGCCATCATGGCGACCGGAATGCCGGCGGCCACCCAGAAGGCGATCCGGGCATTCAGGAACAGGAACAGGATGCCGACAACCAGCACCAGACCAGACAGGCCGTTCTCAAGCAGCAGGGTGATGCGGCCCTCAACGGCATCGGCCCGCACGTCATATTTCAGGATCTCAAGGCTTTGCGGCAGCTGTGGGGTCATTTCCGCCAGATAGTCGTCGACGATCTTGGCGGCCTTGATCGTGTCGGTCTTTTCCGTGCGCAGGATCTGCAGTTCCACCGCCCGCTCACCGCCGGAAAAGCCCTGGTTCTCGCTGGAATCAAAGTCGCGGACGACCGTACCGATGTCTTTCACCAGCGTCTTTTCGCCCGAAGCAAAGGCCTTGACCTCCACACGCCCGACCGCATCGGGCGATCGTTCCTCCGAAAGCGCCCGGATCTGCCGCTCCACAGCCCCGTCGAGATTGCCCGCCGGCAGATCGATCGTGTTGCCGGCGATCTGACTGGAAACGTCGGCAATGGTCAGGTCGAGACGGCGCAGTTCGCGCTCCGGGATCTCGACCAGATATTCCGGAGACCGGTAGCCATAGAGTTCGACCTTGTCGATGCCGCGCGCCAAGAGGTCGTCGCGCATCTGACGCGCGAACACCTTCAGCGCTTGTTCGGTGAAGGGACCGCGCAGGGCCAGCGTCGCGACGCCATCGGTGAAGGTCGAAGCGGCGACGACCGGTGTTTCGGAATCCACCGGCAGCGTGGTGACACCGGCAACGGCCTGTTCCACATCGGACAGCGCCTGCTGCATGTTGGTGCCTTCGATGAACTCCATCTGAACAGAGGCACTGCCTTCGCGGCCATAGGAGACGATTTCGTCGAGCCCGTCGATGAAACGCAGTTCCGGTTCGATCACTTCCAGAATGTTGGAGGCGACATCTTCCGCGCTGGCGCCGGGCCAGGAAATCGAAACCGCGATCCGGTCGGTCTTGATGGTCGGGAAGAACTGGGTGTTGAGCTTGGCAAAACCATAGACGCCAAAGAGCACCATGACGGCCATGATCAGGTTGGCCGCATTGGCGTGGCGAACCAGCAGTTCGAGAAAGCCGCGGGATTTGTTACCGATATCCATGGAACGCCCCGTTACTCGGCCTTGGCCGCGCTGGTGGCGATATCCCTGACCAGGAGGCCTTCACCGGCTTCCGGAATGCGGGTGGTCAACAGGGTCTCCCCGTCCTCCAAAGCGCCCGTGACGAGAATGAAACCGTCATCGATGGCGAGCGACGTCACGTCGCGCGGCTCCAACCGGCTGTCGGTGACGACATAGACGGTGCCGCCGCCGTAATAGGCCGTTTCCGGAACCCGGAAGCTTTGTGGATAGACCCGGTCGGACAGCGCCACCTCGACAAAAGCCCCGGGGCGCAAGGGAATATCGACGCCGGACGTATCGATCTGGGCGATCAGGTCAACACCGCCCCGGTTGCTGGCGACATCTGCGCCGATCCGGGTCACCGTTGCCGGATAGGTGACGGGTTCATTGCCCAGATACCAGGTCACGTCGACCGGACGGCCAACCACGGTGCCGGTCTCTGCCAGGAGACGGCCATACTGGTTGTCGGAGAGCGTGAAACGGACCTCGAAGGCATCGCTGTCATAAAGCGAGACGATGGCGTCATTGACGCTGACCAGCCGGCCAAGTTCGGCGGCTTCAGACCGCACGATGGCATCAAACGGCGCGGTCAGGATGGTGTTTTCAAGCTGCCGCTGCGCGTTCTGCAGGCGCCATTCCAGGCGCTTGATGGCTGCGGTCTGCTGATCGACCCTGGCCGCTTCCAGAGCGAGGCTGTTCTGGGATTGCTCAAGAGACTGCTGGCGCTGCGAGACGATCAGCTTGCGGTCATCCAGCGTCCGTTCGGTGACGGCGCCCTTGCCAAGCAGATCCTCGGCCCGCTGCAGATCCCGCTGGGCAAATTCCAGCTGCTCTCGGGCACGCACCACATTGGCCTTTTCCAGTTCGACCCGGCCCTCGCTTTCGACAAGGGCCGCGCGGGCTTCTGCCAGATTGGCTTCCGCCTCGGTCACCGCGCCCTCGTAGTCGAACCGGTCGATGGCCACCAGGACGTCCCCCTGTTTGACCGCACCTCCGGCCTTCAGGTCCGGATGGACCTCAATGACCTCGCCGGCAACCAGGGCCCGAAGTTCGACCTCCCGGCCCGCCATGGTTTCCCCGAAGACATTGATCTGAGGCGCATGGTCGGCGCGCGCAACGGCGATCGTTTCAACCGCGTAGCTCTTTTCCTGGATAGGACGCTTGGGCACGTCGGGCTTTGACGCCACCAGCGCATTCATGCCCTTGACGGCCCCGAACAGGATGGCAAAGGCGAGCAACACCTGCAGCATCGCCTTGAAGACAAGCAGCACCCGTCCGCTTCTCCGGGTTTCCTCAGACTGCGGTGGCGGCAGGACTTCGGAAACGGGCTGTTGGCCGGACTCTTTCTGTAAGGACTGCAACATCTCTGCTCACAAGGCGTTTCGGGCTGTGCCTGGAGCCTGCCCCTTGAACCCTGGACATGCTCCTGCGTACGAAGAATAGATTTACTTCGCGCTGCAAAATTCAAGCCCGGCTTACCTTTCAAGGTGGTTTAAGGCACGCCGAAAAATGTAACAGGATGTTTCCGGCGGCGACAATTGCGACCGCCGGTTACTTTTTTGAGGCCGAAATGACGGATCAGCGATCGAACTCGTAGCGGCTGCTGCAGAATTCGCAGGTAACGACAATCTTGCCGTCCACCGTCATATGCTCGACTTCCTCTGCGCTGAAGCCGGCCAGAACACCTTCGATCTTCTCGCGAGAACAGCTGCACTTGTCGGCCAGCGGCTGTGGTTCGAACAGGCGCACGCCCCGCTCATGGAAGAGGCGGAACAGAAGCATCTCGACGCTGACTTCAGGGTCGGTCAGCTCGATATCCTTCACCGTTTCAACCAGCACCTTGGCTTCTACCCAGGCATCGTCTTCCTCGACTTCGTGAGGCACGGCACCTTCCGGAGCGTCGCCCGGATCGAGATCAGCCTGCTTGGCACGTTCCGGCGCTTCGGGCAGGAACTGAACCAGAATGCCGCCGGCCGTCCAGGATTTGACCGGCCCTTCGCCTTCCTTGCGGGTAAACAGTTCCCCGACGCTCAACCGCACTTCGGTCGGGATCTGTTCGGAGCGCTCGAAATAGCGCCGTGCGACTTCTTCCAGTGAAATGCCGTCCAGTTCCACCAGGCCCTGGTAGCGCTGCATGTGGCGCCCCTGGTCGATGGTCATCGCCAGGTGCCCGCGACCCAGGAGGGTTTCCTGGGTTGCCTTGCCGCCCGCCATCAGTTCTTCGACCAGCTCGCGGTCGAACGTGGCGCAGGCCCGGATCGCATCCGGGGTCGAAAAATCGACAACCAGCATGGAGACCGGACCATCGGTCTGGGTCTGCAGGGTGAACCGGCCATCGAATTTGAGCGATGTGCCCAGAAGGCTGGTCAGGACAATGGCCTCGGCCAGAAGCCTGGAGACCGGCTCGGGGTAATCATGCCGGCTGATAATGTTTTCAAGAACGGGTCCGAGCGCGACCGCCCGGCCGCGCACATCAAGGGCTTCAACGGCGAAAGGCCGGACTGCATCCAGTCCGGCCGGCGTGATGCCCAGGTCATCTAGATTGAGTGCCACGATGGCTTTGCCTTAAGCTGCGCCGAAACACCAGGCCAGAATGCCCTTCTGGGCATGGAGCCGGTTTTCGGCTTCGTCAAACACAACGGAATTGGGACCGTCCATGACCTCCGAGGTGACTTCCTCACCCCGGTGGGCCGGCAGACAGTGCATGAACAGGGCATCTCCGTTCGCTTCCGCCATCAGCCGTTCATTGACCTGATAGGCGCTCAGGAGGTTGTGACGCGTTTCCGTGTCATCGTCCCCCATGGACACCCAGCAGTCGGTGACGACACAGTCGGTCCCCTTGACGGCCTCATATGGGTCTGTTGTGACCTGAATGGAACCACCCTTGGCGCGGGCAGCGTCGATCAGGTCCTGCGGCGGCGCCAGTTCACCCGGCGTTGCAATGCGCAATTCGAAGTCGAACCGCGGCGCCGCGTGGATCCAGGACGCCAGAACATTGTTGCTGTCGCCGGTCCAGGCAACGCTCTTGCCGGCAATCGATCCGCGATGCTCCTCGAAGGTCAGAAGATCGGCCATGATCTGGCACGGATGCGACAGCTTGGTCAGACCGTTGATCACCGGCACGGTTGCCGCCTCGGCCAGTTCCCTCAGATCATTGTGATCAAGGATGCGGATCATGATGGCATCGACAAAGCGGGACAGCACCCGCGCCGTATCGGCGATGGTCTCCCCTCGGCCGAGCTGCATCTCTGCGCCCGTCAGCATCAGGGTTTCGCCGCCGAGCTCGCGCATGCCGACATCGAAAGAGATGCGGGTTCGGGTCGAAGGCTGCTCGAAGATCATGGCCAGCACCTTGCCGGCCAGCGGGCCGACGCCGCGATGAACGCCGTTGCGTTCCGCCTTGATCTTGCGGCTGGTCGCCAGAATGGCGCGCAGGTCGTCGCCTTCAAAATCGGTCAGGTCCAGAAAATTCCGGTAGGATCCGTTCGCGGTCATTCGGCCGCTCCTTCCACCAATTTGGCTTCCACCGCTTCGGCTGCCTGTTCCAGGCGCTCCACGGCCAGCGCTATTTCATCTTCGGTCATGGTCAGCGGCGGCATGATGCGCACCACATTGTCGCCGGCCGGCACGGCCAGAAGACCAGCCTCGCGGGCCGCCCCGACAAAGTCGCCTGCCGGAACCACGCATTTGAGGCCAAGCATCAGGCCGTTGCCACGCACCTGGTCCAGCACGTTCGGATGGCCGTCGACGAGACCTGCCAGCTTCTGCTTGAAGCTGAGACCCTTTTTCTGGACGTCCGCCAGGAACCCGTCTTCCAGAACGACATCCAGAACCGCATTGCCGACGGCCATGGCCAGCGGATTGCCACCAAAGGTCGTGCCGTGGGTTCCCGGTGCCAGCGCCGCGGCCGTTTCAGCGGTCGCAAGACAGGCGCCCATCGGGAAGCCACCACCGATACCCTTTGCGATCGCCATCAGGTCCGGCTCGACATCCGTCCATTGATGCGCAAACAGCTTGCCCGTGCGGCCGACACCGGTCTGGATCTCGTCGAAGATCAGCAACAGGTCATTGTCGTCGCACAGCTTGCGCACCGCGCGCAGGAAATCGGTCGGGATTTCGCGAATGCCACCCTCACCCTGGATCGGCTCAAGACAGATCGCAGCCGTTTGCGGGCCGATGGCCGCCTTCAGGGCTTCCAGGTCGTTGGCGGGCACCTGGTCGAAACCGGGCGCCTTGGGGCCGAACCCTTCCAGGTATTTCGCCTGACCACCGGCAGCAATCGTTGCAATGGTCCGGCCGTGAAAGGCCCCCTCGAAGGTGATGATGTGAAAGCGTTCAGGCTGGCCCTTGTCATACTGGTAACGACGCGCGCATTTGATCGCCGCTTCCATGGCCTCGGCGCCCGAGTTCACGAACAGGGCCTTTTCGGCAAATGTCGCCTCGCACAGACGCTGCGCCAGCCGTTCCCCTTCCGGGATCTGGTGCAGGTTGGAAATGTGCCAGAGCTTGGCGGCCTGGTCCTGGAGGGCTTGCACCAGATGCGGATGGCTGTGGCCGAGAGAATTGACCGCGATGCCGGAACCGCAATCGAGGAATCGTCGGCCGTCTTTCGTGACAAGCCAGACACCTTCCCCATGATCGAAAGACAGGTTCGATCTTGCGTAATTTCCGAATAGTGCAGTCGCGGACATAACCTCTTTTATCTCCTCAAGAACGCCCAAATGGCCCCAACGTCACCTTGACGCGGGACCGGCACCTTGTCAGATGCGTTCGGGCCAAAACGCAACGTGCCGCCCGATGAGGCGGCACGCAGCGGAAGTCTTATACACCGCCCCCACCATGGACTGTCAATGGAAATGCCGCTCCAGGGTCGCCGAGGACAGATTTCGTAAAAGTCTCAAGGGCATCGCTTATTTGGGGAAAAGTCCCTTCATCCCCAACTGGTTTGGGTCAAACGGTTGCCTGATAAATTAACGTTATTGTAACCTCTGGGACATCGAACACGAGATCTCGTGCGGCAAATCACTTAGAGGCACTAGATATGCCATACTTAGGCATGCACGCGCATGCTTAACACGGGGTTAATGGCCGCAAGGCGGTCAAATAAAAGGGTGCGGCAATGAGTTGGACAAACGAACGGGTCGAGCTTCTCAAGAAGCTTTGGAGCGAAGGCTTGAGTGCAAGTCAGATCGCTGGCGAACTGGGTGGTGTGACCCGAAACGCCGTGATCGGCAAAGTGCATCGCCTTGGCCTGTCCGGTCGCGCGAAATCCTCTTCCTCCAGCGCCAAGCCGCGCCGGCCGCGGACGGCCGCTCCCAGCAGCGCTGCTCCCAAGAAGCCAACGCAGCAACCACAGAGCATTGGTGCGACGGCCCTGAAAGCCGATATCACGCCGGCTCCGGTTGTCGAAGCCAAGCCGGAAATCGAACCGATCGCCGATGTGGTGCCGATCTCCCAGCGGGCAACGATCCTGACGCTTACCGAGCGGACCTGCAAATGGCCGATCGGCGATCCGGCGACCGACGACTTCTATTTCTGCGGCCGCCAGTCCGAAGCCGGTGTCCCCTATTGCACCTACCACTGCAAGATCGCTTACCAGCCGGTCGCCGACCGTCGGCGTGACCGCAAGGTGGTCGCCAAGGCCGGATAACGGCAGCACCTCAAAGGGCTGCCCTTGTTGAAAGCCCGCCAATCGGCGGGCTTTTTCTTTTTGCGGTTTTTGGCGGCAGGAAGCTGCCGTTTCCGCCATCGTCGTGCCACGGCCAGTCCATGGCGTCCATGCCAGTGCCTTTGGCGAACGTATGGCCCTGCGCAACCGGACCGTCACGGCGTGGCTTGCCGGATCAGGTCCGGCAATGACGGAGCTGAGGCTGGGGTCCCTGTCATGGCCTTCCTTACCTCACTTCAGCCACGCAACGCGTCTGCCGGGATCCTGAAAGCCCAGCGTTCGCCCCTGACCAAATTTGAGAGAAACCGAAAGCTCGCCGGTCCTGGATTTCCGCTTCGCTGCATCCGGAATGACGATGAACTAGGAATATCAAATACAAAAGCCCGCCAAGGGCGGGCTTTTAGATGTCTTGCTCCACGGTCAGCGCTCAGGCGCTGGCCGAGAACTGGTCATTGAAGGCGTAACCGGCACCGCGCACAGTGCGGATCGGGTCCTTGGCCTTGCCCCGGTTGAGCGCCTTGCGGAGCCGGCCGACATGAACGTCCACGGTGCGTTCGTCCACGTAGACATCATGGCCCCAGACACCGTCGAGCAACTGCTCGCGCGAGAAAACGCGGCCGGGCGACGTCATCAGGAATTCCAGAAGGCGGAATTCGGTCGGACCAAGATGGATTTCCTTGGTGTTGCGACGAACCCGGTGCGTTTCCCGGTCGAGCTCGATGTCGCCGGACCGCAGCATGGTCGACACCACTTCCGGGCTAGCCCTGCGCAGGATGGCGCGCACGCGTGCCATCAGTTCCGGAACGGAAAAAGGCTTTACCACATAGTCGTCGGCGCCGGTCGACAGGCCCCGGATGCGCTCAGCCTCTTCGCCGCGGGCTGTCAGCATGATGACAGGCAGACGCTCGGTATCTTCTCGCGCGCGCAGACGGCGGCAGAGTTCAATACCGGACAGGCCCGGCAGCATCCAGTCGAGCAGAAGCAGGTCGGGCAGGCTTTCCCGCAGGCGGATTTCGGCCTCGTCCCCACGGACACACGATTCAACCGCATATCCTTCGGCTTCCAGATTGTATCTCAACAGAAGGCTGAGGGGTTCTTCGTCTTCGACGATGAGCACCTTCGGCATGCATTCGCTCCAATTTCAGCAACCGGCGCAGGGTGAAGGTTGTTGCGCCGGTCGGACCGCTACCGCGACAGGTGTCGAAACTAGGCCGCGCCCGTCTCGTCCACCTTGGCGCGTTCTTCCGGCAGACGATCGCCGGTCACCATGTAGTAGACGTTTTCCGCGATGTTGGTCGCGTGGTCACCGATACGCTCGATGTTCTTGGCGCAGAACAGCAGATGGACGCACTGGGTGATGACCCGCGGGTCTTCCATCATGTAGGTCAGCAACTCGCGGAACAGCGAGGTATAGATCGCATCCACTTCAGCATCGGCTTCCTGGACCTTGCGCGCCGTTTCCGCGTCCTTGCGGGTATAGGCGTCCAGAACCTGCTTCAGCTGAGACAGCGCCAGTTCGGTCATGTGTTCCACACCGATGGCGAGTTTCTTGGACTGCAGATCACTGTCGATGGCGATCACGCGCTTGGCCACGTTTTTGGCCAGATCGCCGACACGTTCCAAGTCGTTGGCAATACGGGTTGCAGCCGTGACTTCCCGCAGATCCTGCCCCATGGGCTGACGGCGCGCGATGATCTCTATCAGCTTGATCTCGACTTCCTGATGCAACGCGTCCAGGCGCACATCGTTCGCGATCGTGGTCTTGGCCAGATCCAGGTCCTGCGAAACCAGAGCATGGACCGCGTCGGCGAAGGCTTTTTCTGCCAGACCGCCCATTTCGGCGATCTTGCCGGCCATAGCCGTCAGTTCCTCGTCATAAGCCGAGACTGTATGTTCAGACATCCTGTGTCCCCTTCAGAATTCGAAAAGCGCTTAGCCGAAGCGGCCAGTGATGTAGTCCTGCGTACGCTTGTCCTTCGGGTTTGTGAAGATGTCCTCGGTCGGACCTTCCTCAACCAGAATGCCAAGGTGGAAGAACGCGGTGCGCTGAGACACACGAGCAGCCTGCTGCATGGAGTGCGTCACGATCACGATCGTGAAGTTTTCGCGCAGTTCGTCGATGAGCTCTTCAACCTTGGCCGTTGCGATCGGGTCCAGTGCAGAGCAAGGCTCATCCATCAGGATGACTTCCGGGCTGACGGCGATGGCACGCGCGATGCACAGGCGCTGCTGCTGCCCACCGGACATGCCGGTGCCCGGCTCGTCGAGACGGTTCTTCACTTCTTCCCAGAGGCCGGCCTTCTGCAGGCTCGAGGCGACGATGTCGTCAAGCTCGGACTTGTTCTTGGCAAGGCCGTGAATGCGTGGACCGTAGGCAATGTTGTCGTAGATCGACTTCGGGAACGGGTTCGGCTTCTGGAACACCATGCCGACCTTGGCTCTCAGCTGCACCGGATCGACCTTGGGATCGTAGATGTCCTCGCCGTCGATCTTGATCGAACCTTCCACGCGGCAGATGTCGATCGTGTCATTCATGCGGTTGATGGTCCGCAGGAACGTCGACTTGCCACAGCCGGACGGACCGATGAAGGCGGTCACAGAGCGCGGCTGGATTTCAAGGTCCACGTCCTTGATGGCGTGCGTATCGCCATAATAGACCTGCACCTTGCTTGCGGAAATCTTGCTGTCGGTCATGTTGTTTGCCCGTTCAGTATTGAGCATCTGGTTCATCGGTTCGTCCCTTACCAGCGGCGTTCAAATCTGCGGCGCAGGAGAACCGCAAGAATGTTCATTGTGAGGAGGAAAATCAAAAGAACGATGATCCCGCCCCATGCTTTTTCATAGAAGGCAAAGTCGGCACGCGCTGCCCAGGTGTAGATCTGGGCCGGCATCGCCGAGTTGGGCTCGATAAACCCGTCAACGAACCCATCCGGATAGCCACGGGCGACGAAGCCGACCATACCGATCAGGAGCAAGGGTGCCGTTTCGCCGAGGGCCTGTGCCAAACCGATGATCGTGCCGGTCAGGATGCCCGGCATGGCCAGCGGCAGCACGTGATGGAAGATCGCCTGCATCTTGGAGGCTCCGACACCGAGCGCCGCATCGCGAATGCTCGGCGGTACGGCCTTGAGCGACGCACGGGTGGAGATGATGATGGTCGGCAGCGTCATCAGGGTCAGCACGAGACCACCGACGAGCGGAGCCGATTGCGGCAGGTGCATGAACTGGATGAAGACGGCCAGGCCAAGAATACCGAACACGATGGAGGGAACAGCCGCCAGGTTGGAGATGTTCACTTCGATGAGGTCGGTAAACTTGTTCTGCGGCGCGAATTCCTCAAGGTAGATGGATGCGGCCACACCGATCGGCAGCGACAGGAACAGCACCACCAGCATCATGAAGAAGGACCCGATAACGGCTGCGCCGATGCCGGCCCCGCCCGGGTTGTCCACGCCGGAGTCGGCGCCCGTGATGAAGTTCCAGTTGAACACCGTCTTGATCACGGAGGCTTCCACCAGCGTGTCGACCAGGTCCAGATCCGCTTTCATCAGGAAGCGGCTGTCGGTCATGTTGTCCCGTGTCACACGGCCATTCATGTAGCCGTCCACCCTGGACGCCGCGGCCAGTTCGAACCGGACCGGCTGGCCCAGCTGATCCGGGTTGGCCTTGAAGAAGGACCGGATGGTCCCGCCCGGTTTGCCGACAATGCGTTCGATGGTTGCTGCATCGAACGGAACACTGACACCGCTCTCCTCCAGCTGTCCCTTCAGTGCCTCGATGAAGATCCCTTCATAGGCCTTGGTCTTGAAGAGCGTACCTTCGGCCTTGTCGAACTGTTCCTGCGTGAGGGTGAAGTCGACTTCAACAACGGTCTTGGTGAAGGCCGGGATGCCCTCCGAAATGATTGCGTAGGCCAGCACCACCAGGAAGAACAGGCCAATGCCGATGGCCGTAATACCGTAAGCCTTGAACCGTTTTTCCGCTGCGTTGCGCTTGCGGGTCAGGTCATCGAGCGCATACAGCGATTTCGGCTGTTTCGGCGCGCTGGCAGGGGTCTCGGACGTCGTGGGAGTAAGTGTCGTGTCGGTCATCAGTCATACTGCTCCCGGTACTTGCGCACGATGTAAAGCGCGACGATGTTCAGGCCCAGGGTGACAACGAAGAGTGTCATACCCAGCGCAAAGGCGACCAGGGCCACGGGAGATGCAAAATCCGCATCGCCGGTCAGCTGGCTGACGATCTTTGCCGTCACCGTGGTCATGGCTTCAAAGGGGTTGAGGCTCAGCCGGGCAGCTGCCCCGGCGCCGAGCACCACGATCATGGTCTCGCCGATGGCGCGCGAGGCGGCCAGAAGGATCGCACCGACAATGCCCGGCAGTGCCGCCGGCAGGATCACCTGTTTGACGGTCTCCGACTTGGTTGCACCAAGGCCATAGGAGCCATCACGCATCGCCTGCGGCACCGCGTTGATGATGTCGTCGGAGAGCGAGCTCACGAAGGGGATCAGCATGATGCCCATCACGAGGCCGGCGGTCATGACGGCCGTACCCGCCTTCATGATGCCGAGACCGCCATCACCGAAGACCGACAGAAGCAGCGGGCCGACCGTGAGAAGAGCGAAGAGACCGTAAACAATGGTCGGGATACCGGCCAGGATTTCCAGAAGCGGCTTGGCAATGGCGCGCACTTTGGGTCCGGCATATTCAGACAGGTAGACAGCTGCGAACAGTCCGATCGGCACGGCCACGGCCAGTGCGACGAGCGAGATGTAGAACGTGCCCCAGAGCAGCGGAATGATGCCCAGCTCGGACGAGCCGCCACGACCGGAGAAACTCGGCGACCAGGTCAGGCCGAAGAAGAAGTCGGAGGCGGGATAGAGCCGGAAGAATTCGGCGGTGTTGAAGACCAGCGACAGGACAATGCCGACGGTCGTCAGGATCGCGATTGAGGCTGCCGACAGCAAAATGACGCGAACACCTTTTTCAACGGTGTTGCGTGCCCGGAAATCGGCGTTGGTCTCGCGAATGGCCCACAAAGCGCCACCGATAGCGGCCAGGATGACCACGATCGACATGAAGAAATTGCCGGTCGCGACCTGCACGCGGTAGGCCTGCGCAGCCCGGAGGATCGGCTGCGTGATCTGCGAGGTAACGATCTGCCCCGCATCTTTGAGGCGCGTCGTAACATCATTGAAGTCGGCGCGGGCGTTGCGGGCGAAGTCTTCGTCCATCAGCCCCGAGGCAACCGCGTTGTCGAGGCCGCGCGCAGCGCGGCGAACTTCGGCCAGCACAAGACCGCGCGATGAGCCTTCAGCAATCGCGCTGTCCGGGATCATGCCGGAAATATTGCTGTTGATGAAAAACGGCTGCGCGAGCAGCCAGACAATCAGGATCAGAAAGGCCGGGACCGCAGCTTTCATTGCCACGTTCGACCCGTAGTAAGACGGAAGAGAATGCAGGTGTCGCATGTCTCCCCCAGCGCTGGCCAAGGCGCGCCCGCGCCCGACAACGTAGCCAACCACCGCAATGGCAAGCACGATCACAACGAGCCAGAACAAGGACATTGGGTCCCCCGAGTATTAATGTCCGGAAACAAAAAAGGGGGCGGCGGGAATTGCCGCCCCCGGATCGAGCCGGGGCTCGATTACTTCATGGTTTCTTCAGCTTCGACGGAAGCCTGGACAGCTGCCAGTTCCGGATCGGAAACCAGGCCGTACTGAGCCAGCGGGCCCTGCGGGCCAGCGATTTCGTCAGCGATGAAGAACTGAGCGTACTCTTTCAGGCCCGGGATCACGCCGATGTGAGCCTTCTTGACGTAGAAGAACAGCGGACGGGAAACCGGATACTCGCCGGAAGCGATGGACTCGGTGGACGGAGCAACGTCGCTCATGGTTGCGACCTTCAGCTTGTCCTGGTTGTTCTCGTAGAATGCCAGGCCGAAGACGCCGATGCCGTTCGGGTTGCTGTCGATGCGAGCCAGGGTCTCGGTGTAGTCACCGTCGATGTCGGTGGACTTGCCGTCAGCACGCACGTCGATGCAAGCGTCTTCAGCGTCGTCTTCGGACATGCCAGCGTCCATCATGGCTTTCATGGCACCGGTGTGCTCACAGCCAACTGCCAGAACCTTCTCTTCGAAGACTTCACGGGTGCCGTGCTTGGTGCCCGGGATGAAGGCAGCAATTTCCACGTCCGGGAGGTTCGGGTTGAACTCGGACCATTTGGTGTACGGGTTGTCGACGATTTTGCCGTCAACCAGAACCTTGGCAGCCAGACCGTTGAAGATGTCGTCCGGAGTGAAAGCGGTGAAAGCCGGGCCGTCTTTCTGGGAAGCGAACACGATGCCGTCGTAACCGATGCGGACTTCGATGATGTCCTTGACGCCGTTTTCAGCGCAGGCCTTGATCTCTTTTTCACGGATCTTGCGGGAAGCATTGGCAACGTCGATGGTGTTTTCGCCAACACCTTCACAGAAGCGCTTCAGACCAGCAGAAGAACCGCCGGACTCAACAACCGGGGTCGGGAAGTCGGTGTTTTCACCGAAAGCTTCAGCAACGATGGAAGCATACGGCAGAACCGTGGAAGAACCGGCAACTTGGACCTGGTCGCGAGCCTGGGCTGCGCCAACGAATGCAGTGGAAGCAACGGCCAGAGCAGTTGCGCTAACGAGGGTCGTAAATTTCACTTGACCACTCCCTTTGAATGTCAAGGTTTCTAGAGGATCGCCTCGTGTCGATATGCACGAGCGATGCCGGGAACCTAGGCCCCGTGGATGAGAGTTCTATGACAGTTGTTTTTCAGTTTTGTGACAATTTAAGCATCTGAAAAATATGATAAAATTTCGCCTTCTTACGGTTTTGTGTCATCTTGAGGCGAAATATGTCTCTTGTCAGGGCGCCTTGTGAAGGTCCTTGCAGATATGCGCAATGATGACAGTGTTTTTTAAAAGACCACTCTGCCAATCACCACCGCGCGGCCGCATTTCTTATCCGGCTAAGCACTCAGAGTTGCAGCGCGCTTAGAGAAAGCGCCGCAGCGGCCTGCGTTTTGCGGGCTTCGGGCGCAAGTGGGATCAGTCCCTTGTCCGCAAGGTAGCCGTCGTCGCCCCAGGCAGTTTCATCGGTGAAAGCTGCAACATAGTCTTCGATCCCGGGAATCACCCCGACATGTTCCTTCTTGATGTAGAAGAAAAGCGGACGGGAAACAGGGTACTGGCCAGATGCAATCTTTTCGAAGGTCGGCTCGACACCGTTCACGCTTACGCTCTGGATCTTGTCCAGGTTTCCTTTCAGGAAGGAATAGCCAAAAATTCCGACCGTGACGGGGCTGGCCTGCAAGGCACCGACAATCAGCTCATCGTTTTCGCCCGCCTCGACAAAGCTGCCATCATGCCTGATCCGCGTGCATTGCTCATCGTCCAGGCCTCCGGTCATTTCGCAGCCTTCTTCCATGACGAGTTCCTCGAAGGCATCCCGCGTGCCGGAGGTCGGCGGCGGGCCGAGCACCTTGATCTTTTCCGCGGGCAACAGAGGGTCGATGTCCGACCAGGTCACATGGGGATTGTTCACGAGAACGTCTTGTCCTGGAAGTTTTTCGGCAAGCGCCTGGAAAATCTGCTCAAGCGTCAGGGATATCTTTTGCCCCGACCGGGAATTGGCGAGAACGATGCCGTCATAGCCGATCTCGACTTCGACCGGCGTCACACCGTTTGCCTTGCATGTCTCGAACTCTTCCGGCTTCATGCGGCGGGACGCGTTGGTGATATCCGGTGTGGCTGCGCCGGTTCCGCGGCAAAACAGGTCGAAGCCACCGCCTGTCCCGGTCGATTCGACAATCGGGTACTTCATACCCACTTCGCCGACCTTCTCGGCCACCGCCGTTGCAAAGGGATAAACCGTGGAGGATCCAACAATCAGAAGCCGGTCTCGCGCTTCCGCGACTGTCGAGGCCAGACAGACAAGGCCTCCCAGGACCGCCAGGGTGGTCAGTTTGTGCGACACAAGGTTTCTCCCAGAAAGGCATTTCGCAACACGGCGGAAATCAGTTTCGCCCTAATTGATCGGGCGGTTCGATGTGCAATAGCAGTTGCGGGCGTCAGCTTTACGACACCTGACACAAACACGTCAGACCGGCGTTCTTTATGAAATCGCTTCAGACTCTTCCGATGCCGGCAGTTTGATCTTGAACGTCGCCCCCTCGCCGGCTTCGCTGTCCACTTCCAGGCGCCCCCGATGCCGTGTGAGAATGTGCTTGACGATCGCGAGCCCCAGGCCGGTGCCTTTCATGGCACGGCTCGATTCAACATCGACGCGGTAGAAACGCTCCGTCAGGCGCGGCAGATGCTCCGGCGGGATGCCCTCGCCATAATCTCTGACAGACAATTGCCAGGTGTGTTCGTCCACATCGATCAGCTCGCTCAGCTCCACGTCGACGAACTGGCCGCGATGGCCGTATTTCAAGGCATTTTCGATCAGGTTCTCGGTCACCTGGATAAGTTCGTCGCGATCGCCCTTGATCCGTACAGGCCCATCCGGCAACTGAACTCGGATGCTCACGTCCATGTCAGCGGCGAGTGGTGAAAGTGCATCGGCGGTGTGTCGGATGATCTCTGCAAAATCGACCGTGCTCACCGGACGCACATGGGCCTTGAGCTCAATGCGCGACAGCGACAGGATATCGTCGATCAGCCGGCGCATCCGCCCGGCCTGGTCCAGCATGATGGACAGAAACCGGTCCTGAGCCTCCGGATCGTTCCGGGCAGGTCCCTGCAGGGTTTCAATGAAGCCTGTCAGCGATGCAAGCGGCGTGCGCAATTCGTGACTGGCGTTGGCGACAAAATCGGTGCGCATGCGTTCCAGCCGCCGGTTTTCGGTCAGATCCTGGATCGCCACCAGGATGAAATCCGGCAAACCTGCTCCCTGTTCCGGCGTGGTATTTCCGGGCATGTAGATCGGTGCGATGTGGGCTTCGTACCAGGTTTCCGTCGGCACCTTCTCGATCCAGCTGATCCGTTCTGAGTCTCCGGTCGAACAGACGCGGTCAAAAGCCTCCAGCAGGGACGGCGCCCTAAGGGAAAAGGACAGGGGATCACCAGGCTTGACACCTTCATAAGAGGCCTGGGCCTGACGGTTCACATAGCGCGTGATGCCGCGGCCATCTGCAACGAAGCAAGGTGTGGGCAGCGCATCCAGAGTCACCTTCATTCCGGTACCCGGCCACATTCGCCGGATTTCCCGCTGGGCATTCAGTTTCACCCGTCGGCTGGCAGCCCGGCGCGGAACAAAGCCGGCAACAGCGCACATGGCCACCAGAAAGGCAAAGGCCCCTGACGAGGGAACGTCATACAGGAGGACGGCGGCAAGCGCCGCGAAAAGGGCCGTGAGCAAAAGCCACCTGGCTTCCCCAAGGCGTGTCAGCGGCGAGGCTGCCGGCTGCGGTTCCGGGGCCTGCTCGATTGACGTCGGCGATTGTGTCATGGGTTCATGCGTAAACTATAACCAGCGGGATGCGCTTTCAGAGAAAAGCACTATTTCGACGCCTTAATAATTGCACAAGCCCGAAACAGCGAAAACAAAAGCGTTTTTGGACTTTCCACCTAGCATGGAAAGCATGTCAATCAAGCGACAGCGATGAGAAATTCCGGCGACAGCGGCAGGAAGGTGCTTCAGCGCATACCCCCTGAGCCGGCCGCGGCTTTGAGGTTCTGAAGGATAGTCGGCCAGCCCTCCGGCGCGCGCATCCGTTCCGTGTAGTCTGCCGCCGCTTCCCCATGACGCAAGAATTCCGTATGGACAACTTCAAGACGCGTTGATCGGCCTGCATCTCGGAAATTGACCATGACACGGCTTGCCGCAGCAGGATCCGCTTCTTCTTCACCCTCCAGGGTCACCTGCCAGGCAAGCCGGATGAATAGTGGTTCCTCGATGGACAGGACCGTGCCCCAGATTCGCCGCCGCCCGTTGCTGTCGATTTCGTAACAGACGCCGCCTGCAAAAGGCTCGATCCCGGCCTCCGTTTCTTCCTCGTCCACTTCCCTGAAAGGCGATGTCCACCAGAGGTCCAGCCGATCGACGAAAAGCGAGAACGCCTGATCTCTCGGAAGATCAAGCAAGCAATCGAAGCGGCATTCCGTTTCATACGACATGTTGGTTCGCCATGTTCAAAACGATTAAATTCACGGGCCACTGTTTCACATGTTGCCGGGGCTTGGCAAAGTTCTGCTTCCCTATCCGATTCAAACGTCAGATACATGACGCAACAGGACCGCGGTACAAGGTGATATCGGCCAAATGAAACATGATCGACAGTTCGACCCCTGTTACGGTTCTCCGGTCGAAATCCAGTCTGGAATACGCCGCCTGACAGCGCAGAATCCCGGTCCCTTCACCTTCCATGGCACCAATACCTATCTGCTTGGAACACGGCGTCTGGTGGCCGTCGACCCCGGCCCGGCGCTGCCGGACCATATAGAAACAATCCTGAAGGCTGCTGACGGCGCCGAGATCGAGGCGATTCTGGTCAGCCACACCCATGTCGACCATTCACCGGGAGCACGGCTGTTGCAGCAACAGACCGGTGCGCTGATCGTCGGCTGCGGGCCGCACCGCGCCGCCCGCGATCTCGCCGCCAATGAAATCAATCCGCTTGATGCCAGCGGCGACAAGGACCACCGGCCTGACCGGCAGCTGGACGCTGGCGACCTGTTCGCCGCATCGGAAATGTCGCTGGAGACCGTCGCCACACCCGGGCACACGGCAAACCATCTCTGTTTCGCTATTGCGGGAACCGACATGCTTCTTTCGGCTGATCACGTCATGGCCTGGTCAACCTCCATTGTCGCGCCGCCGGATGGCAACATGCGGGACTACATGGCCTCCATCGACACCTTGCTGAGCCGGTCGGAGGAAACCTATCTTCCCGGCCATGGCGGTTTGGTGGTCAAGGCGCGGTCCTATGTGGAAGATTTGAAGCGGCACCGGCTTCAAAGGGAAACCGCCATTCTTGATCAGCTCCGCGAAAACCGGAGAACGATCCCGCAAATCGTTGAGGCGCTTTATGCCGACATTGACCGCGCGCTCCATCCGGCCGCAGGCCTGTCGGTCTTCGCCCATCTGGAGGATCTTTGCAGCCGCGACCTCGTGACAGCCGAGCCGTCGCTCACGCTTGACGCAACCTATCGCCTGTCCTGACCGGTCAGCGCGACGGGGGCCACATCAGGCACGGCTTCACTCTACCCTTCAAGATCCGTCAGTTCGACGCCATCTGGGACGGGAGCGTCTTCTTCTTCGAAATACGGTTTGAACCCGGGCAGCGGGATCGTGTCGCGCGGCTCTTCGACAGGCTCCGGTTCGAGGCCCTCCGCCTCCGCCTCACTATCATCGACAGCCAGACGAGACAGATCTCCGTAGGTTTCCAGCAAGACGCGGTCGATTTCGGCAAAAACACCGCGAATATGGTCGTCATTGCCGGTCAGGTCCTTGAGCGGTGTGCGCGACCGCGCACGCACGTCCAGCAATGCGCCGACCGGATCCGGCCGGATCCTCAGTGCCACATCGTGGTCCAGTCCAAGCAACTGTGACCTGCCGACCGCCTGCAGGCGCGTGGCGACGTCCAAAAGATCTGGCGGCAATTCGTCCACAAGGCTCCAACCGAGCCCATCCAGCGCCTTGCGTCCGGCGGCATGCAACTGCGCTGTCGAGATTCGATAACGGCGTGAGACAATGTCGGGGTAAAGAGTCACCTGTTCCGCAGCTTCTTGCGTGTCAGCCGGTTCCGTCTTGAGTTGAGCCAGGACAGGCCAGACATCTCGTACAAGCGTCGCGTCAAACCAGATCAAAAACGGTTGCTCGCTGAAAACTCCCGCACTGATCAACTCTGGGGGGTCGATGCGATCGGTTGACACGTCATGTCCTCCCGGGCGAAGCACCAGAATAGCCACGGTCAAAGCGGGCGGACCGATCGCAAGCAAGCCGAGCACCACACCTGTCAGGGCTGCGGGCACGCCGGGTCCCCCCAGGGTCCAGACACGATGAAGCGCAAAGAGCGCCAGAAGGATCGCTAGCAACGCTACGGCCGCGGCGACCATGAAGGACAGAACGAAGATGTCGGCATCGATCAGTCCGAAACGTTTTGCCAGGAACGCGACAACCGCCAGCGCCAGTGCACAGGACGCCAGCGTACGACTTGCAGGAGCCGTTGCGGTTCGGTGGGTGGCATATCGCTTCATTTCGTCCTGACTCTGGAGTCTGCCGACTTATGCATTGTTTGTTCGCATCTGGCCGAAATGTCAAAAATGAACTTCACTTCCGCTTTGGACAAGGCATAAATGAAGATCGGCAGGCAGGTTCGTTTCGCAGGATCCGAGGTGGGGAATGACCGGACTACGCTCCCGTCATCCGGTGAAAAAACCGGACTACCGGGATCGCGACAATCAGACGAGATCAGGCTGGTCCCCGACGGCCCTGTTCCAGCCGGGATTTGCAAATATCTGCCTGTGTCACGTTCTGGTCGCGGCGGTACTGACCGTGCCTTTCGCATTTTTCATGGCGATCCGACATGCCGAAACTGGCGAAAAACCAATTGAAGCACACTATCTCTATGTCCGGACAACGATTGCTCTGCTTGTGATAGGGACCGGCATCGGATCCTTTTTGATCCTGCTGGGTGCGCCACTGTCGTCCAGCCTCATGCTCAGCGGTCTGGCCCTGATTGCCGCAACGCTGCTTCTGACGCTGCCAAGATGTTGTTACGGCTTGTCTTGCGCCGCGCGGCGCAAGCCACTCCGCAACCCGAAAAGCTTCCTGATCTGAGCCGTTACAGGCAACAGTCCGCGCCGACGCACCCAAAGGTAAAGAAACCCTTAGCCGATTACTTCAAATCAACGAGGGTTTCGTTACAACCTGTTATGGTTTTTGACTGGCCGAAACTCTCCAATAAGCGCATGCTTTTTTCACGTTCCAAGCAGGAACTGTCAGCTGCGAAGGCAAAACGCCTTCCCTTTGCCGCAATTGGATACCAAATGCACGACGCCCGCGAAACATCAACCGATCACCAGCTTGCGGGCTCTGGAAATGAACAACGGACTGAGGACATGTCTGAGCAATCTTCCCGCCCGACCCCGACCAACACGGCCGGAGCCAAGCTCGTAAATCTCTACAAGCCGGTCGGCATTGCTGCGCTCAACGCCGCCGCCATGTGCCGGAAACCCGGCGGACTGGGCAAAAGCGGTAAGTAATCCGCACCGTTTCAGCGCTGCACTCACGCCAGACTGCCGGACCGGACGTAATTTCGTCCGGCCTTCTGGCTTCGCCGCGAAACTGTTGCCCCGTCAACGCCACTTGGGCAAACTGCCGCCGACCCGGACACGCATTGTGTCCCCGCGGAGATTGCCTGAATGATTATTGCCTATTGTCCTTCGGTAAATGGTCTTGACCGCCATGAGCTTGCGCCGGGGGACGCAGTACCTGCGACCTCGGTCTGGATCGACCTTGTGGCTCCGACGCCCGAGGAACAGCAGGCCGCCGAAAAACTGATGGGGGCGGAAATCCCCACACGCGACGAAATCGCGTCAATCGAAACGTCTGAACGTCTCTATCTGGAACCGGGCGCTGTGGTGATGACCGCGCAGTTGCCAATCGCCACACGCATGATCGATCCGGCGCTGTCGTCGGTGACCTTTGTGGTCAGCGCCAAACGGCTGGTGACCGTTCGCTACGGCGAGCCGAAATCCATCACCATTGCCTCAAAGAGAGTTCAGGCCGACAAGACCATACCGCACAATGGCCCAGCGGTTCTGTTCACCATGCTGGATATCATCGTCGACCGCTGCGCCGACGAGATGGAAAGCGCGTCCGCAAAATATGACGAGTTGGCGGTCGAGGTATTCGGTGACGGCCTCAACACGCGCAAGACGGCCAGCTACCAGATCGCCATCAAGCGCCTCGGGCAAATTGGCCTGCACGTTTCCAAGATGCATGACGTGTGCACGGGCCTCGCCCGGATGCTGTTCTACATCAGTACCCATGCCAAGCGCCTCGGACTGAACGATGACCAGTTGGCGGATTGCAAGATGTATGGCCGGGACATCCACTCGATCAAGGAACATGGTGACGCGCTGGACAACAAACTGGCGTTTTTGCTGGATGCGACTGTCGGCCTGGTCACGCTCGAACAGAATCAGATCTCGAAGATCTTTACCGTTCTCGGCCTGATCTTCCTGCCGCCAACCCTGATCGCTTCGATCTATGGCATGAACTTTACCAACATGCCGGAGCTGGAATGGCAGCAGGGCTTCCTGTTCTCGATCGGACTGATGCTTGTATCCGTCGTTGCAACGTTCCTGTTCTTCCGCTGGAAACGATTGCTTTGAACTGGTTTGCAGAATGCGCCGTCAGGGCACACCGGACAGAACGTCAGGGATAGAGCCGCTCTTTCGTCCAGGGCTGATCCGTCGATGAGCGGGTGAATTTCACACGGTCATGCAGGCGGAACGGACGGTCGTGCCAGAACTCGATCTCGGTCGGCACCAGGCGCATGCCGGACCAGTGGTCCGGACGGGGAATGTCGCCAATACCGAACTTGGCCGTGAACCTGGCAACTTCCTTCTCAAGCGCAAAGCGGCTTTCCAGCGGCCGGGACTGCTTCGACGCCCAGGCCCCGATACGACTGCCGCGTGGCCGGGAGCGATAATACTCGTCCGCCTCTTCCTTGCCCACTTCGACAACGTCGCCGCGAATCCGGACCTGGCGTCTCAGGGACTTCCAGTGAAAACACATGGCCGCCTTGCCGGCGGACAGGAGTTCCCGCCCCTTCGCGCTTTCAAAATTTGTGTAAAAAACAAATCCGGCCTCGTCGAACCCCTTCAACAGAACCATGCGCACATTTGGCAGGCCGGTCTCGTCGACCGTTGCCAAAGAAAGCGCGTTGGGGTCATTGGGTTCGGACGCCTTGGCATCCTCAAGCCATTCAGCAAACAGTTCAAATGGCTTCACGACTTCCGTGAAGTCACCTTTTGTTAACTCTTCCGGCGGATCTTTTAGGTCGGTCATAGGAAACCTGTCTAAGGAATTGGCGGCCTTGAGCACGGCAGCGAATGCGCCAAATCGGAGGCCGTCCAAACATGTATCGTATGCGTTCATATACTGACGGACACATCAAGATCCACCCCCTTGGAGGCATCCTCCTGGCGATTGGCCTGTCGCTCGGCGGCTGTGCCCAGGTGTCCGTGCCAATGGGCAGCAACAACGTGGCGACCCCGACCGTCCTGACCGGGTCGATCCCGTCTGCATCCGATGTCGCCTATTCAGACGTTGACGAAGACGATCGCAGCATCATCGCCGGCCATCTCGATACGCTCGGCGCAACCCTTGCGGACGGACAGGCAGCAACCGGCGTTGCCCTGCCCTGGCTCAACTCCGTAAGCGGCAATTCGGGCACCTTGACCGGGATCGACACGAGCGTGCTGAGCGCAACCGGCTGCCTGACGTTCCGGACCACCGCAAACACCATTGCCGGCATCAAGCTCTATGACGGCACGGCCTGCCGGGACATCACCCGGAAATTTGCGGTCACGGCCCTCACCGTTTCCGAAGCTTGAACTAAGGCAAAAACCCGCTAAAACCGATGTGTCCCTGAAGCGGAGATGGAGGGCTGGAATTTTTTCCTATCCATCCCGATATAAAGGATAAATCCGGTCAGGCTTGACCTCGAAACCGCCTGAGCTCGCCGGCGCAACCGGCAGAGCCGCGGAAAGCGGGTCGCCTTGCTGGAACTCTTAGAAACCTGGTGAAACGAATGCGTGATCCCTATAGCGTTCTCGGCGTGGCGAAAAACGCCAGCGAGGGCGACATCAAGAAGGCCTTCCGAAAGCTGGCCAAGAAATACCATCCGGATCAGAACAAGGATGATCCGACGGCACAGAAGCGCTTTGCCGAGGCCAACCAGGCCTACGAGATCATCGGCGACAAGGAAAAGCGTGCCCAGTTTGATCGCGGCGAAATCGACGCGGAAGGCAAGCAGCGCTTCCACGCCGGTGGGTTCGATGGCTTTACGGGTCACGAAGACTTCGGAGCCGGCGGCCGGCGCAGCTACAGAAGCTCTGGCGGAGGCGGTGCCGGTGGCGGCAGCTTCGATGACATCCTGAACGACATTTTCGGCGGCTTTGGCGGCGGCAAGGCCCGCGGCGGAGCGGCCGGTGGCGGTTTCGGCGGTGCCGGGGCGAGAGCCAAGGCACCACCGAAGACCAAAGGCAGCAATGCCGATATCGTGGCGCGGGTCTCGCTGGAAGACATCGTCAATTCCGGCAAGACGCAAGTGACGCTGCCCAGTGGCAAGACCGTCAACGTCACCCTGCCCAAGGGCGTTGTCGAAGGCGAAAAGATCCGCCTGAAAGGCCAGGGGCATCCGGGCGAGAACGGCGGACCGTCCGGGGACGCCATGGTGGAGATCGGCCTCAAGCCGCACAAGCTGTTCGAGGTGAAAGGTTCGGACCTGCATCTCGACCTGCCGCTGACCCTTTACGAGGCGGTGCTGGGCGCAAAAGTGCGCACGCCGACACTCTCTGGTGCCGTGAACCTGACCATTCCGGCCAATGCCTCAAGCGGCAAGAGCATGCGGCTGAAGGGCAAGGGCCTGCCGACCAAGACCGGCGGTCACGGCGATCTTCTGGTCAAGCTGCAGATCGTGATGCCGCCGCATGGCGACGACGAACTGGACACGCTCATGAAAGCCTGGAAGGAAATCACGCCTTACCGGGCGCGCGGACCGGAATTCGACTAACGAAACAGAACCCAGCAAGGCAAGACCGTGCCGTCGGCAAGGCGACACGGTCTTTCTGGCTGTTTTGGTGTGAGGCGTTCTTTAAGCCTGCAATTCCGCAAGCAGTTCGGCCAGCAGTTCCATGCCCTTGCCCCAGCCCTTGTCGAGACCGGCAATGGCGCCGGCAAAACAGGCGATTTCAGCCTCGCTTGCCTCATGCGGCACCCAGGTCAGGCGGACTTCGGTCTGACCGTCCTTCTCTTCGAAGGTGACGGTGGTCAAAAGGACGCGGGGCCAGTCCGGCATCATCGGGTTGGCGGCAATGTTCCAGTCGCCATCGGAGACGGAATGCAACCAGACCAGTTTCTCCGGTGCAATCACTTCAGTGTATTCGACCCGCTGGTAATGAGACCCGCCGCCCATCCGCATCTCGTTGAGCCAGAGCCCGCCCGGCGTGACATCCAGCTTGTGAATGACCGTCTCCACGCCAGGCCCGTACCAGCGCGCCAGTAGATCCGGTTCGGTCCAGCTCCGCCACACAAGTGCGCGCGGTGCGTTGAAACGTCTTTCCAAAACAAATTCAGGCAAAGCCATACTCTACTCCCTAACGATCGACTGATTTCAATTCTTCAAGCAATGCGTCGAGCTGGTCGAAGCTCGAGGTCCAGAACCGGCTGAATTCTTCAAGCCAGGCGATTGCATCCTGCATCGGCGCCGCATTCAGCCTGGCCGGCCGGCGCTGACGGTCCGTTCCGCGTGTGACCAGTCCGGCTTTCTCCAGCACCTTCAGGTGCTTCGAAATGGCGGGCTGACTCATGTCAAAGGGAGCCGCCAGCTCGTTCACCGATGCGTCACCGCTGGCCAGCCGCGTCAGGATCGCCCTGCGTGTCGGGTCCGACAGGGCTGAAAACACCGCATCGAGACTGGCCGGCGCACTTTCATAACCAACCTGTTCCATAACTATAGAGTTATATAGATTCTCCGGACCCTGTCCAGTCTTTCTTGACAGAGGCTTTCATGCATAGTTATATAACTTGTTATATATTGAGGTTGTCATGACGGAAGATGTTGTTCGCGTTCTTGGCTATGCCACGCTCGGCAGCCGGTTGAAACGGATCGGAGAGAAGCTGCAGATGCAGACCCAGGACCTGGCCTCGGAGCTGGCCGGCACCAACCTGCCAACACCGCACAATCCGGTGCTGGCAGCGCTCGACCGTCAGGGCTCCCTGAGCATCGGCGACCTGGCAAAAGCACTCGGCCAGAGCCAGCCGGGTGTCACGCGCATGATCAACAAGATGAAAGCCGACGGGCTGGTCAGGGCGGTTCCCCAGAAGGAGGATCGCAGGGTCAGTCGCATTGCCCTGACCGAAGACGGTCAGCAGCTGGTTTCGCACTTGAAGGCAACCCTTTGGCCGGCCGTCTCCATCGCTGTTGCACAGGCCTGCGCGGACCTCGAAGGCCCATTGCTTCAACAGCTGGACCAGCTGGAAGAGGCCCTTGACCGAGAACCACTCAGGACAGACCGGGGCGACGCCCCCCTGCCAGCCTGGGAAAGCCTCACGCCAAAAAGGGAGAAGCCCGAATGATCAAGCGCTTGTGGCATGGATGGACGACGCATGAAAACGCGGACCTATATTTTAACGTGCTGACCACACAGGTCATTCCGGGCATCGAGGCAAAGGCAATTCCCGGATACCTGGGCATCGAAGTGCTTCGCCGGGAGCTGGAGGACGAAATCGAATTCGTCACCATCATGAGTTTCCGGTCCCTCGACGACATCATCGCCTTTCAGGGCGCCGACTATCAAAAGTGCTACGTGCCGGAAGCAGCACAGCGCGTGCTGAAACGGTGGGACCAGACCGCACAGCATTATGAATTGAAGGAAAGTCGAAATCATGCCTGACGCCTCCGTTCCTTTGCTCAATCGAATTGTCTGGTCTGCGTTGACCACCCGACAGCGGAAATTCGTCAAGGGAGGGCCACTGGCACGCCGGTTCGATCCAGCTGTTTCCCCTTTTGCTTCCACAAAGGACAACAGCGGCGAAGCGCTCGAAGCGCTGGCGCAGCTGATTGCTCCGGGTGAAGATCACGTCTATCTGCTCCAGGCCGATGAGATCGAATTACCGGACACGCTGGCTGCTGAAACAACCGCCACAGGTGTGCTGATGACCGAAACCAGGCCAATTGCAGACAAGATGACTCCAGCCGAGATCGTGCGGCTGACCAGCGCCGACATTCCCGAGATGGTTGCCTTGGCCACCCTCACCAAACCCGGCCCCTTCACGTCCCGCACACCGGAGCTTGGCCCTTTCTGGGGTGTGAAAGCGGATGGACGGCTTACCGCCATGGCGGGAACGCGGCTGAATCTCACCGGTTATACCGAGCTGAGCGGCATATGCTGCCATCCCGACTTTCGGGGTCAAGGCCTTGCATCGGTCCTGTCATGCCACGTCGCCTCCCATATCAGGTCACAGGGAGACATCCCTTTCCTGCATGCCTATGCCGACAATCACGGCGCGATTGCGCTTTATCGGAAACTCGGATTTGACATCTGGCGCGAGGTGAATGTCGCCGTGGTCAAGCGGGCAGGCTAGGCCGAACGCATTTCTGCCGGAAGGTGTCGTCAGGCAGCCGTTTCCGGCCGGGCTGCCTTGAAAGCTCTGCTTCTCTGCCGCAGGTACTTCCCGGCCGAACGATAGTGGCTTGGACCGGCTGCCTCAGCCCAACGGCCCGGGGTCCATTTGTTGTTGGCTCCCTTCATCGCTCCGCCGTAAAGCTCTTCCTCGCTGAGGCTTTCAATCAGCGCGACAAGCTCGGCATGGCTGGTGTCCAGAAGCGAACGTGCGGCCTGCCACGAAAGTCCCGCCTGGTTCTGCCGCAGGTCAGCATTGTACCGTTTGATCTCGTTCCACTTGTAGCCCTTTGCAGGGAAATGGACCTCCCTGCCCTCCTGCCCGTCCTGGTACCAACCCAGGAAAAGCTGGATCCAGTGCGCCCGGTGTCCGACGATATCTTTCGGGGACGTGTCCTCTTCGTCCTTTTCCAACCGCAACATGGCCGGTAGCTCGTTCAGGACGGTTTGCAGCTTTTCAAACTCGGCATGCGTGACCGTCAGCAATTCCTGTTTGGATTTGGCTGGCATGACGTCCTCCTTTTCCACGCGCAATGGTGGTGGAACCAATCCCGTCCCGCCTTGATGTAAAGCAAGGGCGCTTCGGTCAAACCTGACGTCCGCACCAGATCGTGCCGCGACTGCCGCTTTCAGGCGCTTCCAGGACCGGCTCGAAGCCTCTGGCCGTCCAGAAGGCGAGGCCTGCCTTGTTGACCGCGCTGACCCCTGCATGCACCGCCGTTGCATTCCGAGACCGCGCCTGCGCCAGCCAGGCCTCCAGCAGCCTTGAGCCGACGCCCTTGCCCCGGGCGCGTGGCAGGAGGTTCATGTGAATATGCGCCGGAAAGCGGCAAACGATGTCGTCCGGTGCCGGCACGGGATGGTGGATGGATCTGATCCTCAGCGCGTCCTGCATTTCTCCGACGGCGCTATCAGCCACTTCAGGATATTGCAGCCTCAGTGCCGGCCACCAGTCCCGTTCCAGGCGTTGCTCGAAGGCTCTTGTGTCCGTCGCTCCGACCGCATAGCCCAACACGCCCAGGTCATCTTCGGCAACATGACTGACGGCCCCGTCAAGCGCGACATAGGGCGCCGCATAGATATGACCGACAAGCTTCGGATCCCGGTAAAGAGCGGTCGCGTCACGACCGGCATCGCCAGTCTTCAGACAAATGGAATAGACAGCCTCGAGGTCTCTGCTTTCTGCGGGGCGGATCTGGATGTTCTGCGTCATCGGCAGCTGGCTTCCTGCTTGGTACTCATGCGGCTCTCAAAAACCAGACTTGCCCTTACGGCGCAATGTCTTTCGGCATGCGGCAAAACTGCAACACCCAATCGGGAGCTGCCAATTCATGGTCTCGATCCGATTGTCAATCCGAAGGTCTGGCTCTAAGGGGGCCTTGATAAAAATACTAGGAGTAAAAAATGCGTATTTTCTTAGCTGGTTTGTTTCTTTTGTGCCTTTCATCCTTGTCCTTCGCCGATACGTTTCGTGAATCTGTTCCCCGGAACAAAGCAACGGTTGTCGGTTCCAGAGCAACGACACTTCCGGGGTGCCTCACTGGTGCTCCTCCCAAGATGAAGGTCAGAGTGGCACCGAAACATGGCAAGGTCAGCTTCAAGCAGGTCAGCGGCAAGCTTCAGGAGGGACGCTGCGCCGGTAAAACGGTCAAGGGCACCCTTGTGCTCTACAAGCCCAACAAGGGCTACAAGGGCGAAGACGTCTTCAAGGTCGGTTTCACGATGGACATGTATGTCTCCGGCTCCGCCAAGATCCGGAACGTGGTCGACAAATACGTTATCACGGTAAAATAATCAGCAGAACGGCGGCTCGGGCAGCACCTTGAGCCGCCGCATCAGCGATCCTGCCAGCCGTACCACCAGTAGGCGCCCTGCAAATACAATTTGCGCAAAGCCGGCATCGGGAACCTGGCAAAGGGACGTTGCAGCGGAAGCGGCAAATCCGATTGCTGCAATTTGCCCATGATCAGTCCGGCGACTTTCTCACCGGAGATCGAGGCCATGGCAATGCCGCTGCCATGCCAGCCCATTGCGGCAAAGACGCCTTTCAGGCCCGGCACCTCCCCACAAACGGCATCAGATTTCTGGCCAGGCACACATGGCCATACCAGCTGTATTCCGTGTCCACGTCAGACCAGGCCGGAAACATGTTCCTGAAATCCGCATCGGCGCGTTTTTCCATCGCAGCCAGCGCCGGCGCATTTTCAAAGATGCCACCCCGCGTGCCGAACAGGAAACGCCGATCCGGCAGCAGCCTGAAGTAATGCAGGAGGATGCGCGTGTCGGCCGACATCGTGTCCGCTGTCCAACCCTGGGCCTCAAGCTCCGCATCGCTCAGGGGCCGCGTCACCCTGATCGAAGACATCACCGGCAGGGTCCGGCCGTGCAGCCATTTCGGCGTGTCCTCACGGGCATATCCATTGCCGGCGAGAACAACCTTTCGCGCACGGACAAAGCCGTGCTCGGTTTCCAGGTGCCAGCGGTCGCCGTCTCGTGTCAGACCGGTGACCGGCGACTTGCCAAATATCTTGGCTCCCGCCCGGCGCACCTCGCTGGCAAGAGCCTGCACATAGGCCATGGGGTTCAGGGCGAAGCCGTAGGGCAGGTGCAAACCGCCATGGAAGCCAGGGCCGCCGTAGCCCTCGGCCGACAGGTCCTCTTTCGACAGCAACCGGGCCTTGATACCGAAATTTTCTTTCAGGAACGTCGCGTGGGCGCCGAGAGACGCCATATCCTTTATTCGGTGAGCCAGATACATTTCGCCTTGAGAATGGCGCCCGGCGTCGCACTGCCACTCGTTCAGCCTCTGCTCGACCAGATTGATGCCCGCCACCTGATAGGCAACGAATTTGCGGGCTTCCTCAAGGCCGAACTTTCTGATCAGCTGACGTTCATCAAGTGTGGTCCCACCCAGGCAGCAAAAGCCGCCATTGCGGCCCGAAGCCCCATACCCGACATGCTCGGCCTCCAGAACACAGACCGAAATGCCGGACTGGGCCAGCTTGAGTGCAGCACTCAAACCAGCGTATCCGGCGCCTATGATAGCGACTTCGAACACGGCATTGCCGATCAACTGCCGGTCCTGTTTCTGGGGTGGAACACTCGCCTCCCAGTAGCTGCCGATGGTCTTGAGCGGCTCTGTGCGGGTCTGTAACACCTCAGATCCCCAGCCTGTCGCGCAGGGAAAACCAGGTCATGGCCAGAACCAGAAGCGGGAAACGCAACTTGTCGCCCCCGGGAAAGGCCGGAATGTCGAGCTTCTCGAAAACGTCGAAACGCCCGGAGGTGCCCGCAACCGCCTCGGCCAGGATCTGACCGCCGAGCGTCGCCATGGCAACCCCGTGCCCAGAATAACCCGTTGCCGTCAGCATGTTGGGAGCCAGCCGCGCAAAATAGGGCATGCGTTTGGGCGTGATCGCCAGCGTGCCGCCCCAGCCATAGTCAATTGCAACGTCCTTAAGCTGCGGGAAGATCTCCAGCATGGGGGAACGCACGAAGGACTTGATGTCTTCCGGGAAGTGGTAGCCGTAATTCTCGCCGCCGCCGAAGAGCAGACGCCGGTCCGCGGACAGGCGGAAATAGTTGATCACGAACTTGCTGTCGGCCACCGCAACATTGTTCGGGATGATCCTTTTGGCCTCGTCTTCGGAAAATGGCTCCGTTGCCACGATGAAATTGTTGATCGGCATGACATGGGCCGCCGTCTCGCGGTCGAGCCGGCCAAGATAACCGTTGCAGGCCAGGATCAGGTGGTCGGCGCGCACTTCTCCACGTTCCGTCCGGACCGTGATCCGCGCCGCACCCTTGCCTTCGATGCCGGTGACCCTGGTCTCCTCGAACAGTTTGGCACCGGCCGCTTCGGCAGCCCCTCCAAGGCCAAGCGCAAAGTTGAGCGGGTGCAGATGACCAGCCCCCATATCCAGCGAACCGCCGTAATAGCGCGGACTGCCCACCTGGTTGCCGATCTCCTCGCCATCGACGAAGCGGATGTCCTGATAGCCGTAGACCAGCCGCAAATGTTCGACATAGTCGCGGCTTTCCTCAACAAAACTCTTGCGATGATCGGCATGCAGAATGCCGGGCGTGTAGTCACAGTCGATCTGATGTCTGGCAATCAGGCTCCTGACCAGCGCCTTGGATTCCTCGGCCAGGTCCCAAAGCAGCTTGGCATGCGACTTTCCATGACGCTCTTCCAGCACCGTCTGCTCGACCCGCTGGCCGGAGCCGACCTGTCCGCCATTGCGTCCCGATGCGCCCCAACCGATCCGGTTTGCCTCCAGCAGGATGACATCTACCCCGCGTTCGGCCAGATGCAGGGCCGCGGACAATCCGGTATAGCCACCTCCAACGACACAGACGCTGCAACTGCGCGGGCCTTCGAGCGGCGGATGCGCCGTTATCCGATTGGCCGTCGCAGCATAGTAGGAAGGGGCGTGTTGACCGGGAGTGTCATTAGCTGTCAGGAGATCAAGCGCACTCAGCATGTCGGCTCCACGGCTCCTTTTTCAACATGATTGGTGGCGACCCGGATAGGAAGCTCACAATCACTTGTTCAGTCGCTGGTTTCAAGGTGTAATCTGTCCAACGCGGCCAGGTTTTGTGTGCTATTGCAAGCTCTTGAGGCTATCGCAGCGTCACATGACATGCACCTGCCGACGCCCAGATGATGCATAAGGAAGGCAAAACTGTGTTTGGACCCGTTGAGCACCCCTGGTTTGACCCGCTTTGGCGCAGAATTCTTCTGGTCGCTTTCTGCGCGGGCTGGACGGGGATGGAGTACTCCCTCGGAAATTCGACCTGGACCATCATCATGGGCGCCATTACCGGATATGCCGGCTGGGCCTATCTTTTTGCCTACAAGGGGCCTGAACACCCGGACCGGGAAACCCGCCCCAGAATGGAAGAGGATGAAGGCTGACGCTTGATGGCAGTGTTCAAGGGTGCGTTGACCGGCTCCTCGTTCTGGTGGCCACGTCTGCAGATTGTCGCGATCTGCCTGACGGTCTTGACGGCAATTGTCGTCCTGCCGGACGGGCACGCAGCGGCGCAGCAGCAGTCCGCCCCTGCCATTCAGGATGTGCTGAACAAGCGCTGCGTTGTCTGCCACGGCTGTTACGACGCGCCATGCCAGCTGAAACTGTCCTCACCGGACGGCTGGCTGCGTGGTGCCAGCAAGCAGAAAGTCTATGAATCCACCCGGCTCGACGACGCCCCGATGACGCGGCTCGGCATTGATGCGAAGACCGTGCCGGAGTGGCGCCAGAAGGGCTTCTTCCCGGTCACAGACCAGTCTGACGGACCATCTGTTCTGGAGCAGCTGCTGCGGGCGGGACGCAACGCGCCCTTCAAGCTAGGGGCGCCCTTGCCGGATGACCTCGACATCAGGTCCCTGCGCAAAAATGCCTGCCCGGCAGAGGACGAGATTTCCCACTATCTGAACGACCACCCCACCGGCGGCATGCCCTTTGCCATGGCGCCGCTGCCGGATGCGGATTACGAGCGTCTCATTGCCTGGGCGGTGGACCGCACACCGGCACCAGCAGCCGACACTGACCTGCCGCCTCAGGTCCGCGAGCAGATCAAGGCCATTGAACGCTTTCTGAATGACAAGACGCTCAAACAGCAGCTGGTTGCCCGGTATCTCTATGAGCACCTGTTCCTGGCCCATCTTCATCTCGAAGGGGATCATCCCCGCCGCTTCTTCCGCCTGATCAGGTCGCGCAGCGCGCCCGGCAATCCGCCGGACGAAATCGCCACGCGGCGCCCCTTCGACGACCCGGGCGGGCACTTCCACTATCGTCTCGTCCCGCTTGACGGCACCATCCTGCACAAGGAACACATGGTCTACGAGATCGGGCGGAAGCGGCTTGACCGCTACCGGGGGCTGTTCCTGTCAGAGGACTGGACACTGGACAAGCTGCCGCCCTATTCCACGGCGGCCGGCGGCAATCCGCTTTCCACCTTCAGGGCCATCCCGGCCCGCAGCCGCTACCGGTTCCTGCTCGACGACGCACTCTATTTTGTGCGTTCGTTCATTCGTGGCCCCGTCTGCTATGGCCAGGTGGCCGTCAATGTGATCGAGGACCGGTTCTGGGTGTCCTTTCTGGAGCCGGATGCGGATCTTTCCGTGACCGACCCGGGGTTCCTCAAAGCGGCCATACCGATCCTGGAACTGCCGGTCGCCCGCTCGGACGGCAAAGTTAGCGAACGTCTCAAAAGCTTCCTGCAGCTTGGCCCGGTCAAGTACCAGGAATTTCGGCAAGCCCGCTATGCCCGCAAGTACCTCACCCAGGGCGGACCTGAGTATTCGGATATCTGGGACGGCGACGGTGCGAATGTCGATGCACGTCTGACCATCTACCGGAATTTCTCCTCCGCCTCTGTCACCACCGGCTTTACCGGAACCGTACCGGAAACGGCCTGGGTGATCGATTTCCCGCTGTTTGAACGCATATATTACAATCTGGTTGCCGGTTTCGATGTGTTCGGCAATGTCGAACATCAGCTGACCACGCGGCTCTACATGGACAGCCTGCGCCGGGAAGGCGAACGGATCTTCCTGTCCTTCCTGCCGCCGAACCGGCGCCAGCCGCTGCATGACAGCTGGTACCAGGGGCCGCTGGTCAATCTTGTCGACCTCTGGAAGGAGAGCGGCATCGACACATCGTCGCCGACCGGTATCGAGTTCAAGAGCCAGGCCCCGAAGGCAGAGTTTCTGCAGACCCTTCTTGAAACCGAACCGGCTCTCTGGCCGCTTGCCGACCCGATTAATCGTTGCACGGGTGACGCGTGCGCCCCGCCCGGTTCCCTTGCCAGCCAGCTCCGGCCGCTGAGCGCAACGCCCGCGCCCTTTGCGAAGTTCCTTCCCGATATAGCCATTGTCCTGGTGGAGACAGATCACGGCGACGAGATTTTTTCACTGATCCATGACGAAGCCCATGCCAATGTTGCCTTCCTCTTCAACGAGAGCCTGCGACGGCAGCCCGAGCGGGACAGCGTCACCACTGTTCGTGGACAGATCAGCAGCTATCCAAACTTTTTCTTCCGGCTGCAGGCGGACCAGCTTGCCAACTTTGTCGCGGCGCTCCGCCAGGTCAGAACCCAGGGCGATTATCTCAAGCTCGTGTCGACTTACGGCATCCGGCGAACTCACAAGAGTTTCTGGCAGGTCTATGATCGCGTTCAGACCGCGCTCAATGCCCAGGACGCTGTGGAAGCCGGACTGCTGGACCTCAACCGCTACCGCGACCCCAAGGCGCTCGACCCGATCGAACGGTTGTTCGAGTTCCGTTTTTCGGTTGAGTGACTGGCGTGTCTCATCCTGCGGCGGGCCATGTATCCGTCTCGATGGATCGGCAGCCCGGCGCTATCCGCCTCCCAGTTCCCGGATCATCCAGTTGCAGAACAGCTGGGCGTCGGGGCCGAGGGCCGGGCGAGGCCCGTTGGTGACGAGATAATAGCTGTGCCGGCTCTTGATCTGTTTGCCCGTTGACCTGATCAGCCGGCCGCTGTCGAGATAGGGCCGGGCGAGCGTTTCCAGCACCAGCGCATGCCCATGGCCAAGTGCTGCCAGTTCCAGAGCTGACAGGGTCTGGTCCACCTGCAGGCCGTTTCGCTTCGGCACGGCCTGGCCGAAATCGCGAAAAAAACTTTCCCAGGTGTCGATCACGCCCATGATGTCCAGCCGTGGCGCTTCGGCAAGTGCTGCGACATCCCGCGTGCCGGCCGGCAAGGCGAGGTCCGGATGACAGACCGGTATCACCGGATCGTTCAAGAGGAATTCAACGGCACCGTCCGTCCAGCTGCCGTCACCGAAGCGGATATCGATCTCAAACAGTTCCGGACTGAGGGTCTCCGCCCAGGAAGCCGAAATCATCTGCAGATCGACGCCCGGGTGCACCTTCTGAAACGCGCTGATCCGGGGGATCATCCAGAGCTGGCCGAAGCTGTTGAGGCAGCGAAAGCGGACCGGCTGGCGCGCACGTTCCCCGAACACGGAGACCGTCGCAATCGAGAGATCCGAGAAAGCCTTTTCGACCGTCGGCAGATAGGTCTGGCCCAGTCGGGTCAGCACAAGTTCCCGGTGTACCCTGTCAAACAGAGGATAGCCCAGCTGCTGTTCCAGCTGGCGCACCTGATAACTGACGGCTGCCGGCGTGATCAGCAGTTCTTCCGCCGCGCGGGTGAAATTGCCCAGCCGGGCGGACGCTTCAAAGGCACGAAGCCAGCCAAGCGGTGGCAGGTTATAGGCCATTCAGACCACCTTTTTTCCAGGAAAGACCAGCCAGTTCAGGCAAAGCGACATTCGAGTCTGCCCTTTGATGTCAGCACGTTCCTTCAAAATTTTTCAATGCTATACCAAATCATTTTTCGTTTCACCAATTTCGGCACCGCCTTCACACTCAAAGCGAACCTGCAATCTGACTGTGTTGCGACATGGACAAGGCCGATTTCATCATCGTGGGCGCCGGCTCGGCCGGCTGCATCCTGGCGGAGCGTTTGAGCGCCGACCCGCAGACACGTGTCCTCCTCCTGGAGGCGGGCGGATCCGACGCCTCGCCCTGGGTTTCTCTACCGCTCGGCTATGGCAAGCTGAATTCCGACCCGAAGCGCACCTGGCGTTTCATGACGGAGCCGGATGAAGGCCTTGGCGGGCGCCGTGTCTCCTGGCCGCGCGGACGTCTCCTGGGGGGATCCGGTTCCATCAACGCCATGGTCTATTGCCGCGGTCTGCCGGGAGACTTCGACGACTGGGCTGCCTCCGGTGCCGAAGGCTGGGACTGGCCCACTGTCAAACGGGCCTTCGAACGCCTGGAAACAAGGGTGTCGCCCGTCGGCGAAAAGCAGGGGAAAGGCCCCATTCACATCCAGAACGTGACGGACCAGGTGCACCCGGTGAACCGGCACTTTCGCGATGCCATACGCGAAGTCGGCTTGCCCTGGACCGATGACTTCAACGGCGAGCAGCCCGAAGGCGGTGGCATCTACCAGATCAACACGCAGAACGGCCGCCGCTGTTCCTCCGCGAAGGCGTTCCTGCACCCCGCGAAGACACGGCCAAATCTGGTCGTGCGCACCAGGGCTCAGGTTCGCCGGATCCTGTTTGAAGGCAAGACAGCCATAGGTGTCGAGCTTCTTGGTGGTGAAACGCTGATGGCAGGCCGCGAAGTGATCCTGTCGGCCGGCGCGATCGGCTCACCGCAACTGCTGCAAGTGTCCGGGATCGGTCCGGGACATCTTCTTTCCGATCTGGGCATTCCGGTTCTCCTTGAGAATGACAATGTCGGCGGTCATCTCCAGGATCACCTGGCCGCGAAATTCACTTTCAGGGCGAACGAACCGACACTGAATGCCGTATTGCGGCCTCTGGTGGGCAGGGCGTTGGCGGCCGCACAATATGCGCTGACGCGAAAAGGACCGCTGTCGCTTTCGGTCAATCAATGCGGCGGCTTTCTGCGCTCGAATGGCAAGCTGAGCCGGCCGGACCAGCAGCTCTATTTCAATCCGATCAGCTACCGGCTCCTGCCAAGGGGGAACTCGAACCAGCTGACCATCGACCCGTTCAACGGCTTCATCATCTGCGCCCAGCCGGCACGCCCGACCAGCCGCGGACGCGTCGACATCGTCAGTGCTGATCCGGCAGCAGCGCCCAGGATCCAGCCGAATTCCCTCGCAACCGAGGAGGACCGCGCGACCGTGATTGCCGGTGGGCGTCTCTGTCAGCGGCTGATGGCGAGCAGGGCCCTCAGTGCGCTGGTCGAGCAATCGGAAGCGCCTCATCTGCCGCAGCTTGACGACGAGGCCCTGCTGGCGGATTTCCGAACCCGTGCCTCAACGGTGTTTCACCCGGTCTCGACCTGCCGCATGGGCGAAAACCGGAACAGCACGGTGGTCAACAGCCGCCTCAAGGTCCATGGTGTCGACCGGCTGCGCGTGGTTGATGCCTCCGCCTTTCCCAATATCACGTCGGGCAACACAAATGCCCCGACCATGATGCTGGCCCTCAAGGGGGCCGACCTCATTCTAGAAGATCAGCAACGGGTTCACTGATGACAGTCCAGGACATCGCACAAACGTATCTTTCCACCGGCAAGCTGGACGCCCTGCCCGATGGCCATTTCATTGGCGGCAAGGCAACCGCAGCCTCCAATAGCAAGATGGAAAGTTTCGATCCCGGCCGTGCCGAGGCCTTCGCCGAATTTTCTCTTGGCGACGACTCGGACATGGACCGGGCCATCGATGCGGCGGAAAAGGCCGCCAGTCACTGGCGCCAGGTGACGCCCGGCGAGCGCTGCCGGATCCTCAACAATGTCGCCCGGCTCTTCAGGGAAAATGCCGACCGCCTCTCGGTGATCGAAGTAATCGACAGCGGCAAGACCCTGGCCGAAGCCCAGGGCGACGTGCAGTCTTCGGCGCGCTTGTTCGAATACTATGCCGGTGCTGCCGACAAGCTGGACGGCCGGTCCGTCAATCTCGGTCCCACCTATACCGCCTTCACGATGCGCGAACCGGTCGGCGTTACGGGACACATCATTCCCTGGAACTATCCCACCTCGACCTTCGCGCGCGGTGTTGCCCCTGCGCTTGCCGCCGGCTGCTCGGTGGTTGCCAAGCCGGCCGAGACGACCCCTTTCACCGCTCTTGTCATGGCGGAACTGCTTGCCGAAGCCGGCGTACCGGACGGGCTGGTCAACGTGGTAACGGGGCTCGGATCGGATGTCGGCGCCAAGATGGCGCGCGATCCACGCATCAAGCAGCTGACCTTCACCGGTTCGGTCACCACCGGTATCAATGTTGCCCAGATGGCGGCTCCCAATGTCACGCGGCTGACGCTGGAACTCGGTGGCAAGTCGCCGCTGATTGCCTTTGCAGATGCCGATCCGGAAAAAGTGGCCGATGGCGCATATTGGGCAATCTTCTCCAATTCCGGGCAGATCTGCTCGGCCGGCTCCCGCCTCATCCTGCACAAGTCCCTGCGTGACGACGTGCTGGCGATCCTGGCCGAACGGGCCAAGAAAATCAGAACCGGCCACGGCCTGAGCGCCCCGGACATGGGCGCGATCAATTCAGAGCTGCATCTGTCTCGCATCAAGGCCCATGTCGATGCCGCCAAGGCCCGCGGCGCCAATATCCTGACCGGTGGGGATGTCACGGGTGACGCCGACACCGGCAAAGGCTGGTTCTTCCAGCCGACTATCATCGCCGACCTCGCCCCGAACGATCCGGCTGTCCAGGAAGAGATTTTCGGGCCGGTGCTATCCGTTCAGACTTTCGAGACCGAAGAAGAAGCGATCCGCCTTGCCAACGGCACGGAGTTCGGGCTGATTGCCAGCGTCTATACCAATGATGTCGGCCGTGCCATGCGGATTGCCGGTGCCATGGATTGCGGTCAGGTGTCGATCAACGACTATTGGGCCGGCGGACTTGAACTGCCCTTCGGCGGCAACAAGAAATCCGGTTATGGCCGCGAAAAGGGCTGGGAAGGGCTCGACGCCTATACCAAGGTGAAATCGATCACGATCAGCAACGCCAGCTAACGGGATTTCCATGAAACTCGACCATATCGAGACCTTCGTCGTCGGCAACCCGCCTCCCCGGCATGGCGGCCGCTATTTCATCTTTGTCAAGCTGGTCACCACCTGTGGCATAAAAGGTTACGGCGAAATCTACAATGCCACGTTCGGTCCGCATCTGGTCGCCGAGATGGCAAAGGACGTGTTTCACCGCCAGTTTGCCGGTGAAGACCCGCATCACATCGAGAAGCTCTGGCACAAGAGCTATGGCGCCGGATACACTCAGCGCCCGGATGTCTCTGTCATGGGAGTGCTGTCAGGCCTGGAAATGGCCTGCTGGGACATTATCGGCAAGGCCGCCGGCAAACCGGCATACGAACTTCTGGGTGGCAAGGTGCATGAGCGACTGCGGTCCTACACCTATCTCTATCCGGCTGATGGCGATGTTTACCCGGACCCGGACATACCCAATGTCTATAACGACGCGGGAATGGCAGCCGAAGCAGCCGCAAAGGCTGTGAAGCAGGGGTTCACCGCCGTCAAATTCGATCCGGCCGGGACTTACACGATCTATGATGGCCACCAGCCGAGCCTGGAAGACCTGGAGCGCTCGGAGGCCTTCTGCCGTGAAATCCGGAACGCCGTCGGCACCAAGGCGGACCTGCTGTTCGGCACCCATGGCCAGTTCACCGTTTCAGGTGCCAGGCGCCTCGCCCGCCGGCTGGAAGCTTATGACCCGCTCTGGTTCGAGGAACCCATCCCGCCGGAAAAACCGGAGGACATGGCAGACGTTGCGCGCTTTACGTCCATTCCGGTCGCGACCGGAGAACGGCTCTGCACCAAGTACGAGTTTGCGCGCGTGCTGGAGACCGGGGCTGCAAGCATCTTGCAGATGAACCTCGGCCGGGTCGGCGGTCTTCTGGAGGCCAAGAAGATCGCCGCCATGGCCGAGTGCCATTCGGCCCAGGTCGCCCCGCATCTTTACTGCGGGCCCTTGGTTGCGCTGGCCAACATCCAGCTGGCCACCTGCAGCCCGAATTTCCTGGTTCTGGAATCGATCCGCACTTTTGACGGGTTTTATGCCGACCTGCTGACAACACCGATCCGCTGGGAAGACGGCTATGTCATCCCGTCCAGCGAACCGGGCCTGGGCCACGAGCTCAACGAAGAGGTCGCCAGAGCGCATCCTTACGAAGGCAACGAGCTCCATCTCGGATTTCAGGAGACACCGGCGTTGCCGCTTTGACGGCAATGACCAGGTCGAAATCTTTCGGGCCCACCGAAGTCCGGTGAAGTCTCGCTACCTCCGAAGACTGCGAGGCTCGATGCGTGTGACCGCTGTGCTGCTCGACGGCCCCAAGGGCGTGTTCACTTGATTAGAGATTGACAGAATTATGTATTAATACGAAAAATATCCAACTTTTTTGGATAGATGGACGCAATGCTGTTCTCGGGTAAATCGTCTGAAGACAACACGATCGTGGAACTGCTTGCCTCCGCCCTGCGCAAGGACATTGCGTTCGGAAAGCTGCTGCCCGACCAGAAGCTGAAAATCAATGAACTTCGCACGCGCTATGGCGGCTCGAACCATTCCATGCGCGAGACCTTGCGGATCCTGTCCTCCGAGGGCCTTGTCGAAGCCACTGCACAGCGCGGCTTCCGTGTGACGTCGGCCACGGAAGATGACCTGCGCGACATTCAACTGGTGCGCCTGCAGATCGAAACGGTTGCGCTTTCGCGCGCGATCGCAATCGGAGATGTTGCTTGGGAAGGCCGCGTGATTGCGGCCCATCACGCCTTGCAAAAGGCGGAACAGCAGGTGACGGAAAATCCGGACGACCTGACAGCGCTGGAATGGGACAAGGCCTGTGGCGCCTTTGCCGCTGTCCTGATCGAAGCCTGCGCAAGCCCGCGGCTGATCGATCTGCAGCGCAAGTTCTTTGATCAGAGCCGCCGGTTCCGACTGGCGCAGTTGCGCGAGGGCAAACTGGACTGGGCGTCTCGTCGGACCCGCCAGAAGGCCCTGCTCGACGCGGTGCTGAGGAAAGACGCGGACATGGCGCTCAGCTTGCTGCAGGACGACATCAAGGCAGACCTGAAAACGACGGAAAAATCATAGGGAGGAAATCATGACTGAACTCAACCGCCGTAAGGCGCTTGCCCTGATGGGTGGAACGCTGGCTGCAACAGGCCTTGCCACGCCTGCACTTGCTCAGAACAAGAAGATCAAGGTCGGGGCTCTGCGATTTACGTCCCATGCCGGCAACTTCGTCGCCTTCGAACGCGGCTATTTCGACGAGGCCGGTCTCGACGTCGAATTCGAGTTTTTCCAGGCAGCACAGCCCATGGCCGTCGCGATTGCCTCGGGCGATGTCGACTTTGCGTTGACCGCGGTCTCCGGTGGCCTGATCAGCCTGGCGCAGAAAGGGGCGATCAAGGTGATCGGCGGCGGTCTGAGCGAAGAAGCAGGCATCGACGGCCAGAAGTTCCTGGCCTCAGATGCTGCCTTCCAGGCCGGTGTGAAAACACCGAAGGACCTGAACGGCAAGAAATTCGCGGTCACCCAGGCCGGTTCGTCCTTCCATTACATGGGTTCGAAGATGGCGGCTGCCGAAGGCATCGACATGTCCTTCACACCGCTGCAGAAGGTGGGCGCCATCATCGGCGCCATGAAGTCCGGTCAGGTCGACGGCTGGTCCATCGTGCCGCATATCGCCAAGCCGCTCGCCGGCTCCGGTGCCGTGCACATCATCGGCAATGTCTCCGACTACCTGCCGAACTACCAGGTGACCACGGTCTTTACCTCAGCCGAGAATGCCGCGAATGAACGCGACCTGACCGAGCGCTACCTGTCAGCCTATTCCAGGGGTGTTGACGACTACACCGCCGCGATGATCGACAAGACGGCGGACCAGGACGCGATGGTCGACCTGATCCACAAATATGTCTACACGGATCGCCCGCGGGAAAAGGCGGCACCTTCGATCATCAATGGCACCATGCGGCTCAACAAGGACGCGGCGCTCAACATCGCCTCGATCAAGGATCAGCTCGCCTGGTTCCAGTCCGAGGGGCTGGTCGATGCGGATATCACGATCGACCAGGTCGTCGACGGATCCTACGTGGACATGATCGAAGGCTGACACTTTCGGAGCAGGACCGGAGGCACTCGGTCCCGCTCCTTGCTGCGAGACCCCCATGGACATTCGACTGGATGGCATCAGCCATTCCTATGATTCCTTTGACGTCCTGCGTGACATCTCACTGGACATCCCCAGCGGGCAGATCGCCTGCATCGTGGGCCCGTCGGGCTGTGGCAAGTCCACGCTGTTGCGCTTCATCGGCGGGCTGGAACGGCCCATGTCCGGGCAGGTCCTGCAACTCGGCGACCCGCCGGAAGGCTGCCTGAACCCGTTGACCTATATCTTTCAGGACTTTGCCTTGCTGCCCTGGAGAACCGTCTCCGGCAACATTTCGCTGGTGCTTGAGGATCATGGCATCAAGGGAGACAGGGCGCGAAACATCATTGAAGATGTGCTGGCGCGCACAAAACTGACTGATTTTGCCAAGGCCCTGCCGAAACAGCTCTCCGGCGGCATGAAGCAGCGGGTGGCCATAGCCCGGGCACTGGCGGTCAATCCGGCTGTGCTGCTCATGGACGAGCCCTTGTCCGCACTCGACAGCCAGACCCGCGAACTTTTGATGGATGATCTCGTGGATCTGTGGACCCGTCAGCCGTTCACGGCGGTTTATGTCACCCACAACCTGGCGGAAGCGGTTCGGCTTGGGCATCAGGTGGTCGTCCTGTCGCGCCGTCCGGGTCAGATCCGCGAGATCGTGACCATCGACAAGCCCCTTGCCGGTCGCGAGTTCGGCGATGCCGATCTGGAGACAGCGCAGAAGCATCTCTGGCAGCTGATGCGCGATGAAGCCCGTGCGGCCGATGCGGAGTTGATCCATGTCTGATGACACCGTCACTCGAAACGCCGTCGCTTTTCGCGGTGGCGGTTTCGCACCGAAACCGCATCGCTGGGTGGGGTTCGCCGTCTTTGTCGGCCTGATCCTGATCACGGAATGGGGAACACGCGCAGGCTGGATTTCGGCGCTCACGTTGCCGAGACCCTCAGACGTGCTGGAAACGTTGGTGGAGCTCTACGAAAGCGGACTTCTGTTCAAACATCTGGGTCCCTCGCTGTCGCGACTGATCGTCGGCGCGGCGATCGGTGTCAGCATCGGCATCAGCGTCGGGGTGCTGATCGGCCTGTTCTCCTATATCCGGTCAGGCATGGTGCCTCTGGTCGCGGCGATCTTCCCGATCCCCAAGATCGCGCTGCTGCCGCTCTTCGTCATCTGGTTCGGGATCGGCGAAGGTTCGAAATACGCGTTGATCGCCTTCGGCACTTTTACGCCCACGGTCGTGGCGACCTATGGCGCGGTCGACAATGTTGACCGGACCCTCATTCGTATGGGCCAAAGCTTCGGCCTGTCCTGGTGGTCCATCGTGCGCAAGATCGTGCTGCCCGGTGCCATGCCCGGTATCCTGTCCGGCCTGCGTATCAGCCTTGCCATCGCGATCATTCTCTTGGTGGCCGCCGAAATGCTGGGAGCCGAATACGGGATCGGCGCCTATATCCTGGAGGCCGGGTCTCTCTATGACCTGGAGCGCCTGTTCGCAGGTGTCGTGATCCTGTCCCTGCTGGGGGTTCTTGTGAGCGCGCTGATCGGTGTGGTTGAACGGCGGTTGCTTGGCTGGCGCACCTGAGACAGACACCTGGGCCGTCGGTTAACCGGCCTGCGGGCGCATGTCACCTGCCCTCAACCGGTTCAGCCCTCAATTCTGACGGCGGGTGTTTTCCGCGCCAGCCTGCTGCCGGCGATTGAAAGTGACCCACCTGTCGATGTTCACCTCGAGCAGTCTTTCTGCGGTTCCATCACCAAACAGTTCAAGATAGCGCCGATTGAGATATTCCAGATGGACGGCGCAGCTCGAGCCAAGAGAGAAGCCGCTATGGATGAACCCGCCGATAATATCCCTTTCCAGCGGAACGATTTTTTCCCCGCCCTCGATGATGCCGAAGTGTGCCTGTCCGACATACCGGCCGTGAATGATGTAATCGAGCCGGCCGAGCATCAACCGGTTCACATTGTCTTCAAGCGAGTCGTTGTCCGGTAGTTTCAAGATTTCAAGCACATAACTGTCGAGGGGCTGTCCGTAGCGGTCTCCTGCATTCTTGCTTCCCTTGAGCGCTTTCAAATCGCTCCAGCGTTCCAGATCGAAGGAATTCTCAGCAAGCGTGAAAGCCGTAAAGGGATTGGGAAAGGCGGGGTAGTCCGTGAAACGAAGAAAGGCCTCGCGCTCGGACGTGCGTTTCAGCGACATGACGAAGTCGATCATGTTGCTCTCGGCCGTCGCCAGAACCCGTTTCCAGGGACCGGAATAAACGGCTGCGAATTCGACGCCTATTTCCCGAAACACCAACCTGTTGAGGTCGACGCTCGCACCGACAATTTCATTGCCCTCACGCCAATGATAGGGGGGATAGTTCGGGTGAGCGGAGGCAATGATCTTCTTGCATTCGTTCGCGCTCGCCTGGCTGTTGAAACTTGCAAGACAAAGCACGAGAGCGGCGAGTAAAAATCGCTTCATCGGATCACAGCTCCCCCTCGCAGTTTGCCAAAACAACAAAACCAGAAGTGGTACGTTATCGCAAACCAAACCTAACCCAACGTAAATTTGGTCAGGTAAACAGCTGCACTTTGCAGTTAATCCCAAGTACAGTCTTCTCCAAGGCGGAAAGACCGGGCCGACCATACAGCTTGCCTCTGCCGTCCGACCATGTCGGATAACGCAGATTGCGATTATTTCAATGGACACCGAAACCAAAAAGAGGCGGCCCATGCGGACCGCCTCGAGGATGTCTCGTTCAAGTTCGAATACCGGCCGTCAGGCAACCTTCGCCTTGAACTCGATCCGGCGGCGATGCAGCACCGGCTCGGTGTAGCCATTCGGCTGACTTGTCCCTTCAAGCACCAGCTCGCAAGCGGCCTGGAAGGCGACGGAACCGTCAAAGTCATCCGCCATCGGCCGGTAGAGCGGGTCGCCCGCGTTCTGTCCGTCAACGACGGCAGCCATGCGCTTCAGGGTCTCCAGGACCTGGTCCTTGGAGACGACGCCGTGATGCAGCCAGTTGGCGATGTGTTGGGAGGAAATGCGCAAAGTGGCCCGGTCTTCCATCAGGCCGACATCGTTGATGTCCGGCACCTTGGAGCAACCAACACCCTGCTCCACCCAGCGCACGACATAGCCCAGAATGCCCTGGGCATTGTTGTCGAGTTCGGCCTGGATGTCTTCCGGTGCCCAGTTCGGGCGCTCGGCGACCGGGATCGACAGGATGTCCTCCAGCTTGGCAGCGTCGCGGGACTTCAGCTCTCCCTGGTGATCGGCGACACGGACCTTGTAATAATGCAGCGCGTGCAGGGTTGCTGCCGTCGGCGACGGCACCCAGGCGGTGTTGGCGCCTGACATCGGATGGCCGATCTTCTGCTCCAGCATCGCCTGCATCAGGTCCGGCATGGCCCACATGCCCTTGCCGATCTGGGCATGGCCCGGCAGGCCGCAGGCAAGACCGACATCGACATTGTTGTTCTCATAAGCCCCGATCCATGTGGCGGCCTTCATGTCGCCCTTGCGGATCATCGGACCGGCTTCCATGGAGGTATGCATCTCGTCGCCGGTGCGATCGAGGAAGCCGGTGTTGATGAAGAAAACCCGGTCCCTGGCCTGACGGATGCACTCTTTCAGGTTCACCGTCGTCCGGCGTTCCTCGTCCATGATGCCCATCTTGAGCGTGTTGCGGGCCATGCCGAGCGCATCTTCGACCCGGTTGAAGATCTCGCAGGCAAAGGCAACCTCTTCCGGACCATGCATCTTCGGCTTGACGATATAGACCGAGCCGGCACGGCTGTTCAGCTCGCGGCCATTCGGGCCGACGTCGTGCAGAGCGATCATGCCCGTGATCATGCCGTCGAGCAGACCTTCCGGCACCTCGTTGCCGTCCCTGTCGAGCACCGCGTCGATGGTCATCAGGTGGCCGACATTGCGCACCAGGAGCAGCGAGCGGCCATGCAGCGACAGGGCGCTGCCGTCGGGGGCCGTGTAGTTGCGGTCGCCATTCATGCGGCGGGTGATGGTCTTGCCACCCTTTTCGAAGGTTTCTTCTAGGTCGCCCTTCATCAGGCCGAGCCAGTTTGTGTAGACGACCACCTTGTCTTCCGCATCGACGGCGGCGACGCTGTCCTCACAGTCCATGATCGTCGACATGGCCGATTCAAGGATCACGTCGGCGATATGCGCCTTGTCGGTCTTGCCGATCGGGTGCTGGCTGTCGATGTCGATTTCCAGATGCAGACCGTTCTTTGCCAGAAGCACCTTGTAGGGGGCGGCAGCGTCTCCGGAATAGCCGCTGAATTGCGCCGGATCGGCCAGCCCTGTGGAGCCTGCTTCAGTGGCGACCACCAGCTTCTCATTCTCGATGGAAAAGCCGGTGGCTTCCGACCAGCTGCCCGAGCCAAGCGGTGCGGCTTCGTCGAGGATCTTGCGGGCATAGGCGATGACTTCAGCGCCGCGCGCCGGATCGAACCCCTTGCCAGACGGTTTCGATCCCATGGCATCGGTACCGTAAAGGGCATCGTAAAGGGAGCCCCAACGGGCGTTTGCGGCGTTAAGGGCATAGCGTGCATTCATGACCGGAACGACGAGCTGCGGACCGGCAACGCTGCCGATTTCCGGATCGATATTGGCGGTGCCGACCTCAAAGGCCTCCCCTTCCGGAACGAGATAACCGATCTCCTTCAGGAAGGACTTGTAACCGGCCATGTCCGGCGTGCCTGGATTGGCCTTGTGCCAGGCGTCGATCTGTTCCTGCAGCTGATCCCGTTTCGCCAGAAGTGCGCGGTTCTTCGGCGCCAGGTCATGAACGAGATCAGAGAGGCTTTTCCAGAAATGGTCCTGATCGACACCTGTTTCCGGCAATGCCTTTTCGTTCACAAAGTCATAGAGGTCGCTGGCAACTTTCAATCCGTGCACATCGATCCGGCCTGTCATGGGGCAGCTCCTTTGAAAATCTCTTTTAATGGCTGTTTGCAGGTGTTTTGGGGTGAAAGACGGCACGCGTCAATTGCCGGATGCCTCCCATGACTTTTTCCATTTTGGAAAAGATCCAGGTCATTATCTCCAACAGTATAAGACGGTATACAAAATAAAAGGCCTTTCGGCCCTGCACCTGATCCGCTACCGATGGCGTTTCCGTTTTCTCTCATGACCCCACAGGACACCATGATTGCGCTGGTGAAACGACTTGGCGACCTGACCTATGGCAATGCGCTGTTAATGCTGGCGCTCACCACCCTTTTCTGGGGCGGCAACACGGTGGCCGGCCGTCTCGCTGTGGGCGAAGTCTCGCCGATGGTGGTCGTGTTTTTGCGCTGGGTGATCGTGGCCGCGATCATGCTGCCGATGCAATGGGCCAGTATTCGCCGCGAATGGCCGCTGATGAGGCCCTATTTTCCGCGCATGCTGCTGATGGCGATCTTCGGTTTTGTCGGCTTCAACTCGCTTTTCTACATCGCGGCGACCGAAACGACCGCGGTCAATCTCGGCATCATCCAGGGCTCCATGCCGATCCTGGTTCTGATCGGCTCCGTCATCGCCTTCGGCACCAAGGTGCGGTTGTTGCAGGTGCTCGGCATTCTGCTGACGCTTGCCGGCGTGACGCTGATTGCCGCCCAGGGCAAGCTGGAGGTGCTGCTGGCGCTCGCGGTCAATCCCGGCGACGGCGTGATGCTTATCGCCTGTGTGCTTTATTCCGGTTACACGCTCGCGCTCCGAAACCGTCCGCAAGTCTCGCCGCTGACGTTCTTCGCGGTGCTTGCCGGCATTTCCGCCATCACGTCAGTACCGGGCCTGTTTTACGAAATGGCGGCCGACAGCGCCATCTGGCCAAGCCTGCAAGGCTGGCTGGTGGTGCTTTACATCGCCCTCTTTCCGTCTTTTCTGGCCCAGATCTTCTTCATGCGCGGTGTGGAGTTGATCGGCCCGGCCCGGGCGGGTGTGTTCATCAATCTCGTGCCGATCTTCGCCGCGATCCTGGCAGTGTCGATCCTCGGAGAAGAGTTCAAGTGGCACCACGGCACCGCCCTTGCGCTGGTGCTTGGCGGCATCTGGCTCTCCGAGCGCAAAGCGAAGGAATAGCCGGAAACCATCCTGCGGCAACATGTCCTTGACCTTTTGCTGTCAGAACGAAGACCCACCAATTTGAAATTGCCGCAATCGCAGTGCACCATGGCGCGATGGAAACACCTTTGATAACAGGCGCTTTTGCGCTGCTGCTGATCACGATTTCGCTGCTGCAGCCCCTTGCCAGACGGCTGGGGCTTGCGCCGAGCGTGCTGTTGGCAACCGTTGGCACGCTGATCGGCATTCTGGCGATCTATCTGCGCTATTCGGCGGAGACCGACGCGTTCAATTCCATTGCCGACGTCTTCATCAATCCACCGCTCGACTCGGAGATGATCCTTTACATCTTCCTGCCGATCCTGCTGTTCCAGACCGCCCTGACGCTGGATGTACGCCGGATCATGGAGGATATTGCACCCATTCTGGTCATGGCCGTGGTGGCCGTTTTCGTGGCCACTGCCTTTATCGGTTTCGGGCTTTACCCGCTTGCCCTGCTGTTTTCGCTGCACGACATCGGCCTGATCGCCTGCCTGTTGCTCGGGGCGATCGTGGCAACGACAGACCCGGTCGCTGTTGTTGCCATCTTCCGGGACATCGGCGCGCCGGCCCGGCTTGCCCGGATCGTGGAAGGTGAAAGCCTTCTGAACGACGCTGCCGCGATCGTGATTTTCGTCATCCTGCTGCACATGCTGACAGGTCAGAGCACCTTGCAGGTGGACGAGGCGTTGATTGCCTTTTGCCGGTCCTTTGCGGGCGGCATCCTGGTCGGGGCCGTGCTCGGCAGGGTGACCGTCAGCCTGCTGCCGCTGATGCGCGATCTGCCACTCGCCCAGGTCACGCTCAGCCTGGCGCTGCCCTACGGCACCTATGTGCTCAGCGACCAGTTTGTGGACGTTTCCGCCGTCGTTGCGGTTGTCTGCGCCGGCACCGTTTTCAATTTCTACGGACTGGCAAGGATCCAGCCCTCCGCCTGGCAGTTTCTGCACGCGGTCTGGGAGCAGATTTCCTTCTGGGCCGCCTCGCTGATCTTCCTTCTGTCCGCCATCCTGATCCCGCGTTTTGTCGAAGGATTCTCTCCGGTCGATATTCTCCTGCTCCTGGTCGTGATCATCGCTGCGCTCGCAGCACGCGCCGTCGTGATCTTCGGCCTGTTGCCGGTCCTGAGCGTTTTAAAGGTGGGGCAGTCGGTCAATTCCAAATACAAGACGGTGATGCTGTGGGGCGGAATGCGCGGCGCCGTGACGCTGACGCTTGCCCTCTCCGTTTCAGAACATGCCCTGCTGTCGTCGGAAGTCTCCGGCTTTGTCACCAAGCTTTCCACCGGCTTTGTGCTCTTCACCCTGCTGGTCTACGGAACCAGCCTGAAACCGCTGATCCGGCTGCTCAAGCTCGACCAGCTGAATGCAAGAGACGAGGCACTCAGGACGCAATACCTGTCGCTGTCCCTGACGGACATCCGGCACGAGCTGGAATCCGCCGCCAGCAGCTATCATATTGGCCCCGATGTTTCGGGACCTGTTCTCAAGGATTACGAAGACCGGGCAGCAGCCGCAGCCCAGACCAACAAGCTGGATGAACTGACGGACTGGGACCGTGTGCGCATCGGCCTGATTGCGCTGGCCGACCGGGAACAGCAACTGGTTCTGGAGCATTTTCACGAAAAGACAATTTCCGGACGCTCCGTCTCCCGGTTCCTCACGCTGACAGGGCGGTCAGGAGATCTGGCGCGCAGCGACGGCCGGTCTGGCTATAAGAGGGCCACCCGCCAACCGCTCAAATTCGGCTTCGGCTTCCGCCTGGCCCAGTCGCTGCAACGTCGCCTACGGATTGCACGGCCATTGGCCATCCAGCTGGCCGACCGGTTCGAATTCCTGCTGGTCTACCGCATTCTCGCCGACGAGCTGATCGTCTTCAACAACCGGCGGATCAGGCCGCTGCTCGGCGACCGCGTTGCCGACATTCTGCAGGACACACTGACCCTGCGCCAGGACGAGACCCTGGCCGCAATCGATGCTCTGCGCCTGCAATATCCTGATTACGCGGATGCCCTGGAGGGCCAGTTCCTGCGTAAGGCAGGGGTGCGGCTTGAAGAGACCGCCTATGACGAGGCCAAGGCGCAGATGCTGATCGGCACCGAGCTGCATCGCGATCTCTTGCGCGATGTCGAGCGCACCCGCCGCGAGTGTCATACCCGGCCGAAACTGGATCTCGGTCTCAAGACGCGGGAGCTGGTCAGCGCTCATCCGCTTTTTGCCGACCTGCCGCGCAAGCAGCAAAAGGCGATCCGCCGCATGATGCGACCGCAATTCGCAACCCCCGGCGAGAAGCTGATCCGCAAGGGCGACCGGGGCGATGCAGCCTATTTCATTGCCTCCGGCGCGGTTGAAGTGCAGGCACCGACCCACAATGTCCGGCTCGGTCGCGGCGACGTGTTCGGCGAAATTGCCCTGATGACCGGCGGCCGGCGCAGTGCCGACGTGGTGGCGCTCGGCTATTGCCAGTTGCTCAGTCTGAAGGCCCAGGATTTCAAGGCACTGATGGCCGAGCACCAGGACCTGCGGGACCATGTCGTGTCGCTGGCACAGAAGCGGCAACTGATGAATACCGACGACGACCCGGAAGACATCGAGGATCCCGTGGTCCCGGTGTTTTCCGAGGTTCAGGCTGACGTTCGAACGGCAGCTGCCTCTGAAGCAGACGCCGTGCAGCCGGACGTCAATGCCCACACTCCGGAAGACGAGGCAGGCACGCCATTGGAAGAGGCCTCCTCCGAGACCGGTCAGCAGGCCGAGGCAGGCCAGGCGACGGAGGATGCGAAAGCGGATACTGGCGCGCCGCAGTCATCGGACGCAGCAGCACCAGCCAGTTCCTCCCCTGTTTCCAGTGATGATAACACCCCGGAAGGTGGTTCCGAACTGCCGGATGGCGTCATGCCAAAGGAACCTGAGAAAGTCTGAGACGCACGAGAGGCGTCGCGGCGGGCAAGAGCCACCGAGTGGCCATGCCCGCAGCTCTTCAGCTTGTTATCCTAGCCAGGCACAGAGCGGTGCCGCGTCCCGGCCTCTCGGGAATTTGCCCTGGCAATAGATGACGCGTCCAGGGCCCCTGTTTTCGCGGAAACGACACAAGGAATCCGCCGCCGGGAAAGGTGGCGGACTCTGTCTCTGGCTCACCCCGCCTTCTGGATTTCCACCTGATGCGGATAGGGAATGGAGATACCGCCCGCGTCAAAGGCTTCCTTGACGGCCTTGAGCATGTGGAACTTCAGCTCCCAGTAATCGCCGGCCTCACACCACAGGCGCACGCCGAGATCGACGGAACTGTCGCCAAGATTGGTCACGCGTACCCAGGGCTCCGGATCCTTGTGAACACGGCTGTCCGCACCGGCCACATCCAGGATGATCTGGATCGCCTTGTCGGCATCATCGCCATAATCGATGCCGAAAGTCAGATCGAGGCGGCGGGTGGCGTGGGCCGAAAAATTGGTCACCACCGTGCCCCAGGCCTTGCCGTTGGGCATGATGATCTGGACGTTGTCCGGCGTCACCAGTTCCGTCACGAAGATATTGACGTCCTTCACCGTTCCTGACGTGCCGCCGATGTCGACAAACTGGCCGATCTTGTAGGGCCGGAAAATGATCAGCATGACCCCGGCGGCAACATCGCTGAGCGTGCCTTGCAAGGCCAGGCCGATGGCCAGCGTACCGGCGCCGAGCACGGCAACAAGACTGGTTGCCTGGATGCCGAAGAGCTGGAGAATGGCAATCACGGTGACCAGAAGGATCAGCCAACGCACGATCGACGCGGCAAACCCACCGATCGTGTCGTCAATCTGCGGGTGGCTGACGATGCGTTTCTTGACAAGTGCCGAGAAAAAACCGGCGAGGAACCAGCCGATCACCAGAACGATGACAGCTTTCACCGCATTGATCAGCAGTGGCATCCAGACACTTACCTGGTCCATTGCACTTTCCATGAAGACCCCTCCGTCCTTGGCAAAATAAACCCTGCGGGAAGTTCTAACAGCGGTTGAGGGTACTTGGCCAGCAACAAGGCCTGCGTCGGCCCCAAAGGCTGAGAACCAGAGCAGACCCCGGTTCTCAGCCCTTGATCCGAGGTCAGAGGTCAGAGGTCAGAGGTGGCTCTGTTGCCAGTCCTCCAGAAACTGCACCATGTCCTCGTTACCGCAGCCGGTGATGAAGTGCGGATAGAGCTCGCTGCCGGCTTCCAGCAGCAACCGAGCACAGGTGATGTGGTCCCGCTCGTCCTTGTCCAGCCGGTGTTCAGAGCCGTGCAGCACGGTGTCCAGAGCGTCCCCGCCAAAGGCGTTCTTCCAGGTCAGGTCCGGTTTGAGGGTCAGCAGATAGGCGACCGCCTCCGGCAAGCCGGCCCAGCCAGCGGCATGGATCGGAGGCAGTCCCATTTCATCCGTCCTGTTCGGATCAAGTCCTGCCTCGACGAGCGCCTTCAGATGGTCCAGACGGTCCTCCTGAAACACAATGCGGGTCAACAGGAGCTGGTCTTCCTCCGGCAAGGTCGCCAGGTCGAACGGTGCGGCGGGGGTCTTTCCCATCGCGCAATCGGCCAGACCTTTTTCCGTCTCGCTTAAGGGTGTTGCTGCGCCCCGTTGTTCCAGAAGGGCTGCCACGTCCACGTTGCCGAAGATCCTGGCTGTTGCGTAGGGCGTATGACCCTTCCAGACCCGTTTCGGGTCCGCGCCATGATCCAGGAGAAGCTCAGCCAGCGGAGCCGGACACCAGCGGCGTGCGGCCTGGTGCAAAGCCGGGACTGTTTCGATCGGCTGGCCGCTCGGGTGATCCCGGACCGCTTCGTCCGGGTCTGCACCGGCTTCCAGCAGCAGGCGTACCTTGTCCTCTTCGCGAAAATCCAGGGCGCGGGCGAGCGCGTTGGTACCATCGGGCCTGGCGCCATGTTTCAAGAGCAGCTTGAGTGCGGCCGTGCCGGACAGTTCCGTGCTGTGGTAGAGACTTTCATTGTCGTTCGGATCCGCGCCATTCTCCAGCAGCCACTCGCCGAGAACAGGATTGTCGGCATGGCACAGGGCACCATAGAGCGCAGAGACCTTGTGTTCAGAGCCCGGTTCGGTGGCGTAGCCGTCATTCACATCCGCGCCGCCCGTGCGCAGCAGCTCGGCGATGGCGAGCATGTCGCCCTGCCTCTCCGGACTGCGATGAATTTCCTTGGAAAAGGCGAGATGCAGAATGGGCGTGCGCACGCCGATTTTGCTGAGCGCCGCATTCGGCTCGGACTCAAGCGCGGATTTGACCGCGGCCAGATCATAGAGAGCGATCTGCAGGCCGAGATTGTCGTCCTTCAGCGCCGGGTCCGCGGCAAGAAGTTTTTCGGTGGCCCAGTGCTGGCCGAAATAGAGCGCCATCTTCAGCCGTTCGGCCCGCTCTACCCGGCTCATGGCCGCGCTTTCCAGCGCGAACTTCAGTTTCGGCCAACTGTCATGGCCCGCCTCGCGGGCAATCACATGCAGAAAGTCTGCATGTCTCAGTGCCTTGTCTGAAGGAACATGGGCGGCAACGCGCGCAAGGGCTTCAGCCTCGCCCTTGGCATGCGATTTGCGCAAGCGGCGCGCCGCGTTCTTATAGGGATCGATGGAAGATGCAGGTCCGTTGGACATGGCTTTTCTCCTGGTTCAGATGCCCGGGTGATCCGCTGGTATCGGGCGCAGGTGAAAAACCGGCATATGTCGTCAGGTGTCAGGGTGCTTTCGCTTTCCGCGGATCCGGTTGCCGCCCTCGTCGGCACCGGCAAACTGCCTGAACGGGCTGGACATTGCAAGCCCGTTCAGCCGGATCAACGATCGTCTCAGCTCTTGACCGGACCAAGGTCGCAGGGCGCTTCGCTGTCGTCTGGCACGAAGAAGTCCGGTGCCAGCGCCAGGCTCGGATCGACCCGGTACTTGTCGAAATCGGTCACGCCACGGCTTGCCAGGAACGTGTCGTCAATGACGAATTGACCCGTGAAGTCCTTCGAGGGCGAGGTGAAGATCTCGTAGGCGGCATCGGCGAGAATTTCCGGCGTCCGGCTCTGCTGCATCATCTTGTCGCCTCCGATGATGTTCTTGATCGCGGCCGTCGCGATGGTCGTGCGCGGCCACAGTGCATTGACCGCTATGCCCTTGGACCTGAGCTCGCCTGCAAGTCCCAGAACCACCAGGCTCATGCCGTATTTTGCGATGGAATAGGGTGTGAACGGTGCGAACCATTTCTCCTGCATGTCGAGCGGTGGCGACAGCATCAGGATGTGCGGATTGTCCGCGTTTTTCAGATGCTCGATCGCGTGTTTGGAACAGGCAAGCGTGCCGCGCGTGTTGATCTGGTGCATCAGATCGAAGCGCTTCATGTCGGTCTGCTGCAAGGGTGTCAGCTGAATGGCGCTGGCGTTGTTGACCAGGATGTCCAGACCACCGAATTCGGCTGCCGTCCTGTCGATGGCTTTCTTGACGGCTTCGTCGTCACGCACGTCCAGCACGACCGGCAGCGCCTTGCCGCCCGCGGCCTCGATCTCTTCGGCGGCGGTGAAGATCGTGCCTTCCAGTTTCGGATGCGGTTCCGCGGTTTTTGCAGCAACGGCAATGTTGGCACCGTCCCGGGCCGCGCGCAGCGCGATTTCCTTGCCAATCCCGCGTGACGCGCCGGTGATGAAAAGTGTTTTTCCCTTCAGGGACATGATGGTTCCTCCTGGATTTCGCTCGAAGGCGGTCCTGTTTCTGCGTCGATGCCTCAAGGCCGTGGCAATTGCTTCATCCCATTCCCGTCGCCGGCGACTACTGGCCCCCCGCCTTCACGGGGATGACAACGGAGAGGTGGCGTGCTGCCCTCAAGCCTTCTTCTTCATCATGAAGGCCTGGAAAGCGGCGATGGTTTCCGGTGCCGTCAGGCGGCCGGCGAAGATCCTGATTTCCTCTTCCACCCGGTCCGACAAAACCGAGGTGTCCCCGCGCAGCAGTTTGCGCGACAGGGCCATGGCCTGAGGCGGTTTTGCCGCAATGTCCTTTGCACAGGCGAACGCCGCAGCATCGACATCGTCCTCGACGACCTCGTTGACCAGACCGCAGCCAGCTGCCTTTTCCGCGGAAAAGCCATTGCCGAGACAGAGCAGTTCAAACGCCCTGGCGTGGCCCATCAGTTGCGGACCAAGCAGGCTGGACCCGGCTTCGGGCACCAGTCCGAGATCGACAAAGGGCGAGCGGATCAGCGAGCGCGGGCTGGCAAAGACCATGTCGCAATGCATCAGCAAGGTCGTGCCGACCCCGATGGCCAGGCCATCGATGGAAGCCACCAGCGGCTTTTCATTGCGCACCAGCGCCCGCAGAAACCGCACGACCGGCGTTTCGTCGATGGCAACCTTGCCGGCATATTGCAGGAAATCGCCGATGTCGTTGCCGGCCGTAAAGACCTCGGGCTGACCGCAAATCAGCTGGCAGCGGATTGCGTCGTCGCCATTGCCGGTTTCCAGTGCGTCGGCGAGCGCGTTGTACATGTCACCCGTCAGGGCATTCTTCTTCTCCGGCCGGTCCAGACGCAGGGTCCGGACGCCGTCCTCAATGGATGTTCTTATCATCTGTTACTCCAGGGAAGCGCTCAGGAGGCCAGGGCTTCCGGATCAAAATCCTGAATGGCCGCGGCCGACAGGAGGATGTCCGATTTCAGACCCGATGTTTCGCCGAGGGTGGTCTCGCAGAAGCTGCGCGCCAGAAGCGTACGCTCCGACAGCCGCACGGCCGGTTCTTCAGAGGACCGCAGCGCGCCCCTGGCCAGAAGGGCGCCACCGAGTGCCAGCCCCGCCACGCGCAGGTAGGGGGTCGCACCCGACAAGGCATCCGCAACCCGGCCGTCGGCCTGAGCGCTCAGCATATAGTCGGTCGCTTCAGTGAGATCCTGAATGCTGGCGGCCAGCCGTTCGGCCGTCGCTCCGAATTCCGGTCGATTGGAGGCAGACACTTCGTCTGCAATCTCCTTCAGTTCCTGAATGAAGCCCTTGATGTGCTCACCACCGGACAGCGGCAGCTTGCGCATGACCAGGTCGATGGACTGGATGCCATTGGTACCTTCATAGATCGGCGCAATACGGGCATCGCGCAGATGCTGGGCAGCGCCGGTCTCCTCGATGAAGCCCATGCCACCATGGATCTGGACACCAAGTGACGCCACTTCGACGCCAAAATCTGTCGACAGGGCCTTGGCAATCGGTGTCAGCAGGCTGGCGCGCTCGCTCCAGAACGTCCTGCTCTCGGCATCTTCGGCGACATTGGCCATGTCGATCGCATGGGCGCAGGCGTAGCAGATTGCCCGGGCAACCTGTGTGCGCGACTTCATGCCCAGCAGCATGCGCTTGATATCCGGATGACGGGCAATCGGGCTCATGCCTTCGCCGGTGTCACCAGGTGCCCTGCCCTGCTTGCGCTCAACGGCATAGGCGAGCGCATGCTGATAGGCACGCTCGGCCACCCCGAGGCCCTGAATGCCGACGGCCAGCCGGGCGTTGTTCATCATGGTGAACATGCAGGCAAGACCGCGGTTCTCCTCGCCGACCAGCCAGCCGATGGCACCGTCCTCGTCGCCATAGACCATGGTGCAGGTCGGCGAGCCGTGAATGCCCATCTTGTGCTCGACACCGGCAACCTTGACGTCGTTGCGTTCACCCAGGGACCCGTCGTCGTTGACCAGGAACTTCGGCACCAGGAACAGGGAAATGCCCCTGGTTCCGGGAGGGGCATCCGGCAGCCGCGCCAAAACCATATGGATGATGTTGTCGGTCAGGTCATGGTCACCATAGGTGATGAAGATCTTCTGGCCGAAAATGCGGTAGGTGCCGTCGTCCCGGCGCTCGGCTTTGGCCTTCAGGGCGTTAAGGTCCGAGCCTGCCTGCGGCTCGGTCAGGTTCATGGTGCCCATCCATTCGCCTGTAACCAGTTTTTCCAGGTATTTGGCCTTGAGCTCCTCGGAGGCGTGTTTTTCCATCGCCTCGACAGCGCCGATGGTCAGGGTCGGACCGATGGCAAAGGCCATCGATCCGGAGTTCCACATTTCCAGCGCGGCGGCCGACAACATTTGCGGCAGGCCCTGTCCCCCTGCTTCCGGATCGGCGGTCAGCCCGTTCCAGCCGCCCTCGATCCAGGCATGATAGGCATCGCGCCAGCCCGGAGGCGTCGAGACCTCACCATTTTCAAGCGGCGTGCCATGCGTATCGGCAACCTTGTTGAGGGGAGCAATCTCTTCAGCTGCAAAGCGGCCGGCTTCCGTCAAAATGGCATCGACCAGATCATCGCCAAGGTCGGCGAAGCGGGCATTCTGCTGCAGATCACCCAATCCGCAGACATGTTTCAGCGTGAAGGCAATCTCATCGACCGGGGCTCGATACATTCAGGTCCTCCCAAACCTGCCGGCTCCACTCGTCCGGCATTTGATTGTTTTCGCGGCTCAAAGCTTGACGGAAGCCCGGCTTCTCCGCAAAAGGCGCTATCGACAGCGAGTTGACAGGACAATAGACCAGTTGACGTTAACGTCAACCCGTATCGCTGCGGCAGGTCATCGTCTTTTTGGTCAGGTCGCCGGAACCTGCAGGACGAGCCTTGCGACATGCAACGTTGGACACTCGACATCGACAGCCCTGACTGGAAGAGCGCGCCGGAAGCGGATGCGGTCTGCACCGCCCTGCTGGCAGGAGACCTTGTCGCGATTCCGACCGAGACCGTCTACGGGCTGGCGGCGGATGCCACCGATGGCAAAGCCTGCGCCAGGATCTTTCAGGCCAAGGGCCGACCGCAGTTCAACCCGCTGATATCGCATGTGCCTTCGCTGGAAAGTGCAATGGACCATGGCGAGTTTGATGATCGGGCCCTGAAACTTGCGAGGGCCTTCTGGCCGGGTCCGCTGACACTGGTGGTTCCGAAAAAAAAAGGGTCGCCGATCTCGGACCTGGCAACAGCCGGCCTTGAAACTGTCGCCCTGCGCGTGCCGAAGGGCCCTGTCATGCGGTTCCTGGCGGAGAAGACCGGACGCCCCCTGGCCGCACCAAGCGCCAATACATCCGGGCGGATCAGTCCGACCCGTGCCGAGGATGTCATTGCCGACCTGGAACCGTCCCTGAGCTATGTGATTGATGCCGGCCCCTGCACAGTCGGCATTGAATCGACGATTGTCGGGTTGATCGATGACCAACCTCGCCTTTTGCGGCCCGGTGGACTGACCCGGGAGGACATTGAGCAGGTTCTTGGAACGGAACTGGCAACGCGGGACACGTCCACGCAGCCGGATGCCCCTACTGCCCCCGGCATGCTGACCTCGCACTACGCACCCAATGCGCGTCTCATCCTTGAGGCTGCAGAAGCGTCTCCGGAAGACGGTCTGTTGTCCTTCGGCCCGACCTCCTTGCCCGGTGCCGAGGCAGCTCGTGCAGAGTTCAACCTGAGCCCGACCGGTGACTTGGCAGAAGCAGCCGCGAATCTGTTTCAAGCCCTGCGATGGCTTGATGCGCACGGGGCTGCCGTCATTCGCGCACAAATTATCCCCAACTTTGGATTGGGTGAAGCGATCAACGACAGGCTCCGCCGCGCCGCGGCCCCCCGTCCGTGACACGCTATCAGGTCATCGTTCCGCTGACTTGAAATCGGCCTTCCCTCAGGGAACTGACCATTTCTTCATCACCCAAACAAAAAGCCAGAAAAATCAGCAGGTCATGCGCCGGTTCTGACTTTTCAAGTGAAGCATGACCGCCTGAAATAAAGTTTCAGCCTGGACAAGTTTCCGTTTTAACGGACAAACAATACACGCACCCGAAACCGGATTTTGGTTAAGCAAATCATACAATAGACACCGGGAAATCTGCGGCGACTTCAAACTTATCAACACCATGTACCAAAAGGATTACGGTAAAAAGCTCGCATTCCCTTACTGGAATCACATAGATTAAAACTCAGATTTGAGATGCAGCGGACCTCCCCTCGGGCATTGCGGTGCTCGCACCTCGTAGCGGGCCGGCTTATCAGCCGGCCCTTTTTTTGGGCGTTTTTCCTTCAGTATCCCAGATAGGATTCGCCGAGGCTGTCGCGATACTTGTCGACCCAGGCCGTATTGATCCTGGAAATCGTGCCGTCCGCATCCAGTTCCTTGAAGCAGCGATTGAAGTCAGCCGCGTGCGCCGCATTGCGGAACGCCATGGTGTAAGGACTGGAGTCGAACACCGCCTTGAAGGTAACCGACTGGTTCGGATCGAAGCGCAGGTCACTCTGGCCGCGCAGTTGCTGATTGTATTCGGCAAACAGCATACCGTCGCCGATGATGGCATCGACACGTCCACCAAACAGCGACCGGCTTTGCGTGATCTGGTCGGTCACTTCGCGATAGTCACCGAAGGAACCGGTGTGGTCGGCAAGACCCGGAATGATGCTTTCCGCGCCCTTGAACCCGATCACCTTCTTGCCGGCAAGATCGCCAAGACCGGTGTAGCTGGCGCCACTGTCTGTCAAGAACGAGACCCCGTTCTGGTAATGGATGTAAACGTCGCTTGCCGTGCCGTCGATCGGCATGCCCTGAGGAACGGTCGCAACGGCATCACCTTCACCTTACTTGTAGGTTTCCCAGTGACGGGTGAAGGGCTGAATTTCGAAGGAAACCGAATGACCGCATTTTTCCATCACGGCGGAGATGATCTCGGCCTCGCGCCCCTTGCCGCCGTCCAGGAACATCGGCGGCAGGTTACCCGCCAGGATCTTGATGTCATCGGCCTTTGCGGTTCCGGCTGCAACAACCGCGAGAACACCGACCGCAATAAAGGAGAGATTTTTCATGTTTTACCCCTGCTGGAACACGCTTTGCACGCAGAGTAAAACCCGAACAAACTAAAATTTTGATTACTTGGTCAAATTTTTTATTTGATTCTATTATACGCACTTTTATCAATACATGCATTTCAGAACCCGGATTTCCACCGCCCCCCAACAGCGTTGCAATATCCCTTTCGGCAATTGACAGTCCCTATGGCAACCGGTCAGATGCTCAAAACAATTCTGACCTTCCGGAAACGCCTCCTTGTCTACCCTGATCCTGAATCACCCGTCCTATCTCGATCATCTGACGCCCGTCGGCCATCCCGAGCGCCCGGACAGAATTCGCGCCATCGACCGGATCTTGGAACACGAGAAGTTTCAGCCGGTTGAGCGGGACATGGCGCCCATGGGAGCGGTGGAGGACATCGCGCGCGCACATCCGATGAGCTATGTCGACATGCTGCACCGGCTGGCCCCCCAGGAGGGAACGGCCAGGGTCGATGCGGACACCACCATGTCACCGGGCACCTGGGAGGCTGCCCTGCGCGGTGTCGGCGGGGCCTGCCGTGCTGTCGATGAAGTTCTGACCGACAAGGTGAACAACGCCTTTTCCGCCTCCCGGCCGCCGGGACACCATGCGGAAAAGGACCGGGCAATGGGCTTCTGCTTCTTCAACAACGTTGCAGTAGCTGCCCGTTATGCGCAGGCCAAATACGGACTGGAACGCGTCGCGATCATCGATTTCGACGTGCATCACGGCAACGGCACGCAGGACATTTTCTGGGACGATCCGACGGTGATGTATTGCTCCACCCACCAGATGCCACTCTATCCAGGGTCGGGTGCGGCGTCCGAAACGGGAGATGCCAATACAATCGTCAATGTCCCCCTGCCGCCGGGCGAGGACGGCGCCGGGTTCAAGGAGGCATTTGACGTTGTGATCCTGCCACGCCTGAACACATTCGCCCCGGAACTGGTGATCATTTCCGCCGGGTTCGACGCGCATGCCCGGGACCCTCTCGGCGGCCTCAACCTGCTCGAAGCCGACTTCGCCTGGGCGACACGGGCATTGATGGATGTTGCCGACAAACACAGCGACGGACATCTGATTTCTGTGCTGGAAGGCGGGTACGATCTGGAAGGCCTGGCGCGGTCAACGGCAGCCCATGTCATGACCTTGATGACAGGCTGACCCGGCTCAGGCGGCAGGTCTTCATGCGCGTCTTGCCCCTTCCCAGTGAGCCTGCCCGTTGCTCAAATCCACGTGGATGATCGCCCTGAAAGACATTTGACACCTTGACCTCAGCTGCTGCGCCCGCAAGTTTGCTGCAGGATCACTGGATGCGAACACGAACGGAACCCACACCGATGGCCGATGCAGCGAACGACATTTCCGCGCTCTCCTTTGAAGAGGCTCTCAAGCAGCTGGAGACGATCGTGCGCGAACTGGAGCAGGGTAACGTGCCGCTGGAACGCAGCATCGAGATGTATGAGCGCGGCGACGCGCTGCGCAAGCATTGCGACACCCTGCTGAAATCCGCAGAGGCGAAGGTGGAAAAGATCCAGTTGGGCCAAAACGGCGACGCCAGCGGCACGGAAGCCCTGGACCCGCAATAGCGTTGCCGCAGGCTTCAACACCGCTGCCTGCCCGTACAGCGCAGCGGTTGGCGCCGTTTCGCCCCTCAACCAGAGCCTTGTTGTTACGCCCGACGCTGGACAGCCTCGCGTTCGCCTTAACTTAAGCAATAAATGAAAAAATACCGCTACTATTGCCAAGAAAGCGATAAATTGCTAGTAATATTGACAGTCTAAAGAGGCATTTATGTAATAATTAGTAGACAATGCAAACTATGCCAGCACTCAGTGAAACAGACCAAGCAAAACTACTTATGCGGGTTCTTGAGTGCTCCTCCCAAACCGAAGGTTGGCCCCAGGTACTGGCATTCATAGACAAGGCATTGGAATGCAGGTCCTTCCTGGCTGCCTTTGACGGAAATGGCGCCGCATTGCCTCACTTCGGTGGCCAGCGCTCTGCCCAGGACCTTGGTGGATTGCTTGAGCAGATTGAAACGGAAGATGGCCCCAGTGCGCTTCAGTTTCTTTTGTCCGAGGCGTCACTGTTTTTCCCGTATTGCAAAACGTCACTTGACCGGACCCATACCGGCAACACAGAGGTATCAGAGCCTGCCGCGCATCAGTCGACGTTGACTGAAGAGACTTCTGCGAATGCAAACGGCCAGAATGTTGAGGATCAGCTCAAAAAACTGCGCCGCGCACCTGGGCTGGTCTCCCCCATTTGGCGGACAGACCGATCCACCATTCTTTTCGGCTGCCTGTTCACGTCGCATCATCCGCAGACCATTGACGTCGCCCTTGCCAGAGAAACGTTTCGGGAGATCGTGAAGGCCCTTGCGCCAGGCTTGAACCTGCATTTTCAACTGGAGCAGCAACGGCAGAACAGCCAATTCAATCGCGTCCTTCTGTCGGCGAGCGACAGTCCCGCCGTGCTGATCAATTCAGACAGGGACATCCTCGCCCAGACGCCAACCTGCCTTGAAGCGCTCAGGCGCGCCGATGCGGCCACGCAGCAGCGCCAGAAACTTCTCGTCAAGAACAAGCAGTTGGATGCTGCGCTCCTGGAACTGGCCGTTGCAAACCGGCACACGCCGGACAGACCCGTTCCTGGTGTCGGCAAGTATCCTCAGCGTGCTCTCTGCGTCGCCGGACCGGATGGTTTGCTCAAACGGATCTTGATCAAGACGGTCTATCCAACACCGCCTTCCTCGGACCGGTTCTCGCCCCCCCTGTTCATTCTCAGGCTTTCCGAAACCAGGGACGTGCCCAAGGACGTTGAAAAATGTCTGCAGGATCACTTCGACCTGTCTCAGTCCGAAGCGCATCTTGCGCGACATCTCACCGTGACAGGGTCGATGAACGCAACCGTCGAGGATCTCGGCATCACCCGGAACACGGCCAAAACCCATCTTCGTCGCATCTATGAAAAGACGGGAAACAACACGCAACTCCAGCTGGCAAAACTCGTTCACCGGCTCGCTCAGTTGTTCTAGGTCAATTTGGGCTCGTGGCCGGCTCCTCGAAACCACCTGCAAACAGGCCACGTTCCAGCATGTCGCACATGTGAGCAGACAAAAAAATGGGGCCGCGAAATACGACCCCAAGTTGATCACTGTGCACGTGGCCCCATCGACCACACCCTTCCCTTAAGGTAGTTCCGAACGTGGCGCATCACCCAAACGGGTGACTAATGACGATTTCTTGAAAAGTTGCACACAAAATGCATGTCCAACTCCTAATTTAGTTGGACAAATTCTGCCTGGAACGCGTTTTCGCAGCCACCCCTGCCAATTTGGCGCATTCCTCTCTTCGAATTTGCGCCCTATATCGGGTTGGTGTATGCCTGCCCGCCAGTTTTCTAATCGTGGAGCGGTCTCCAGAGTGACTTCCAAACCAGACACCCCCCTTCTCGACAAGGTTCGTTCGCCGGCTGACCTTCGTCAGCTTGAAGAAGGCGAACTGCGGCAGCTCGCAGACGAACTGCGCGCCGAAACGATCGACGCCGTGTCGATCACCGGTGGTCATCTGGGTGCCGGGCTGGGTGTGGTCGAGCTGACCGTTGCATTGCACTACGTGTTCAACACGCCGGACGACAGGGTCATCTGGGATGTCGGGCATCAATGCTACCCGCACAAGATCCTGACGGAACGCCGCGACCGGATCCGGACGCTTCGCCAGGGAGATGGATTGTCCGGCTTCACCAAGCGCGCGGAAAGCATCTACGATCCTTTTGGGGCCGCCCATTCCTCCACGTCGATTTCCGCGGGCCTCGGCATGGCCGCTGCGCGAGATCTCAAGGGCGGCGACAACAATGTCATCGCCGTCATTGGCGACGGGGCCATGTCGGCCGGCATGGCCTACGAGGCCATGAACAATGCCGGGCATCTTGGCTCGCGGCTGATCGTGATCCTCAACGACAACGACATGTCGATCGCCCCTCCTGTCGGCGCCATGTCGGCTTACCTGGCCAAACTTGTGTCCGGCCCGACCTACCAAACCCTTCGCGACGCGGCGAAGAACCTGGTCAAGAACCTGCCCAAGCCGGTTTTTGAAAAGGCGGCGCGGGCAGAGGAATATGCGCGCGGTTTCTGGACCGGCGGCACGCTGTTCGAAGAGCTCGGCTTCTACTATGTCGGACCGGTCGACGGCCACAATCTGGAACACCTGCTGCCTGTCCTGAAAAATGTCCGTGACACGCATCACGGCCCGGTACTGATTCACGCAGTCACCCAGAAGGGCAAGGGCTATGGACCTGCCGAAGGGGCAAAGGACAAATATCACGGCGTCGCGAAATTCGACGTTGTCACCGGCAAGCAGGCCAAGCCGAAAGCCAATGCGCCGAGCTACACCAACGTCTTCGCCACGTCCCTGATCAAGGAAGCTGAAGCAGATGACAAGGTCGTTGCGATCACGGCGGCCATGCCGGACGGCACGGGACTGAACCTCTTTGGCGAAGCCTTTCCGGAACGGACCTATGACGTCGGCATTGCCGAACAGCATGCAGTGACCTTCGCCGCCGGTCTGGCCACGGAAGGCTACAAGCCGTTTGCCGCAATCTATTCCACCTTCCTTCAGCGCGCCTATGACCAGGTGATCCACGATGTTGCGATCCAGGGGCTGCCGGTCCGCTTCCCGATCGATCGCGCCGGTCTGGTCGGCGCCGATGGCCCCACACATGCCGGCGCCTTCGACACGGCTTTCCTGAGCTGTCTGCCGGGTTTCGTGGTCATGGCCGCAGCGGACGAAGTGGAACTGAGACACATGGTGGCAACCGCGGTTGCCTATGACGATGGTCCGATGTCCTTCCGTTATCCGCGCGGCGAAGGTGTTGGCCTGGAGATGCCGGAGCGCGGCAGCGTGCTTGAAATCGGCAAGGGCATCATTCGCCGTGAAGGCACGAAGGTTGCTCTTCTGAGCTTCGGTGGCCGCATGGCCGAGTGCCTGAAGGCAGCCGAGGAACTGGATGCCGCAGGCCTGTCGACAACTGTCGCCGACGCGCGTTTCGCAAAGCCGCTCGACATGGACCTGATCCGCCGCCTTGCGCGGGAGCACGAGGTTCTCGTGACGGTCGAGGAAGGATCGGTCGGAGGCTTCGGCAGCCATGTCCTGACCCGGCTGGCGGAGGAAGGCCTGCTCGACAACGGTCTGAAAGTGCGCACGCTCGCCCTGCCCGATACCTATATCGACCAGGACAAGCCTGACGCCATGTACGCGGCCGCCGGCCTGAACTGCGACGGCATCATGAAGACCGTCTTTGCTGCCCTCGGCACGGAGGCGATGACCGCTCCGCAGCGCGCATAACCGACGAAATACATTTCAAAAACGCCGCTCCCCATGCCTGACATGGGGAGCGGATTTTTTTGGTCATTGACACGGACCGGAAGAGCTGTGAAGGCTGATTTGCAGGATCAGGCGGCCGGTTCGTCCGGCGCTTTTGCAATTCATCTGCAACACCAGAAGCTGACAGTCGTTTACGTTGATGTCGGCACATATTTTCAGGACGCAGCCATGGCCCAGACGCTTCTTTCCGTGTCCGCCCTCTTGTTGTCCGTCGCCCTGTTTATCTTCGGGCACGGTCTGCAAACGACACTGCTGCCTCTTGCTGCCGACAGGTACTATTTCACCGATCTGGAAATCGGTGCCATGTCGTCTGCCTACTTCGTCGGCATGGTTCTTGGCTGCCTAGGTGCGCCGCTGATCATCATGCGTGCCGGCCACATCCGGGCCTTTGCCGCGCTGGTGTCGCTGATGTCCGCTTCCGCCATCCTGCATCCGGTGATGATTGATCCGACTGCATGGTTCCTGATCCGGATGATCTCCGGCTTCTGCCTGGCGGGCTTCTACATGATTGTCGAAAGCTGGTTGAACGAGAGCGCGACCAACGAGAACCGCGGTACGATCATGTCGTTCTACATCGTGATCCTGTTCGCAGCATTGATGCTCGGCCAGATCTCGATCGCGACGATGAGCATCTCCTCCTTCGTGCCCTTTGTAATCGCGTCGGTTGCCGTCAGCATTGCGGTGATGCCGGTCTCGCTGACCAACTCCACACAGCCGGCCCCGATCACTCTAGTGCGCTTCCGCCCCAAGCAACTCTACCAGAACTCGCCCGCCGCCTTCGTCGGCGTCCTGTTTGTCGGCGCAACACAAGGCGCCCTGTTGACGCTGTCACCGCTTTATGGATCGCAGATCGGCCTCTCGACCAACCAGTCGGCCTTTTTCGCAGCGGCGTTTATCGGCGGCGGCATGCTGGCCCAATGGCCCGTAGGCCGTCTCTCGGACAAGATGGACCGGCGCCTCGTGCTCGTGGGACTGGGGCTTTGGACCGCAGCGGGAGCCCTGGCGATCGTCTTTTTCTCGCCCGACGGGTTCATGACCGCAATCGCGATGGCGATATTCGTCGGCCTGGCCTCCCAGCCGCTCTACGCCATCACCGTCGCGCACGCATTCGACCACGCGGCAGCCGAGGACTTTGTCGAAACGTCATCAGGCATGCTGCTGTCCTTCGGCATCGGCTCGATCGTCGGCCCGTTTGCAGCCTCCCTGCTGATGGGAAAGATCGGGCCGTCCGGTCTGTTCGTGATGGTCTCCGTCGTGATGGTTGTGATGGTCGTTTTCATCCTGACCCGTATCGTCACCCGCTCGGCGCTGACGTCCGACGAAAAGACCGACTTCGAATACGCCTCGACGGCCCAGGTCGGTTCGGTCATCTCGCCGGAGCCACTGGATTGGGAAACGGAAGAGTACGTCATCCCGCCGGAAGAATTCCCGGCTTATGAAGACGATATCTACAATTTCGACACACCCGAGGAGGGTGAAACAGCCGATGCGTCCGAGGCCGAGTCCCTTGCGAAAGCAGGCGAGACCTCAGACAAGGAACAGCCGGATGCACCTGAAACGCAAACCGAAAGTCCGGCAAAACCCACCTAGTCCGGCGGGCGCCCCGTCCCTGCGCCGTTTCGCCGCTCGACTTCCGGCCTGAACCGTCCTATAGCCGCTTCATGGCAAGGCCTTTGACACAGATGCAATTGCTTCGGCAGGAGCGCCACCCGCTTGTCGCGCTGGCGGGAACGGCATTTGTGTTGCGTCTGTGCCTGCTTGTGCTTGCCAGCGCTCTCTCGCCGCAAATGGCAGCAGCCGACGGCCTGACAAGCCTGTGCCAACCATCCGGTCTCGAACAGGGACTGCCTGCACCCCACGACCCCATTCATTGCCAGTGTGCCCAGGCCTGTCCGCATGGCTGCGCCATGGGGCCCTGCCTCGCACCGCAGGCCCAGGCAACCGGACCATCAAGGGCAGTGCAAGAGAGTGTCGAGGCGACCCGCCAAGGCCCGAGCGCGCTTCGATACCCGGAAAAAACACGGGCCATCCGGGGCCCACCCGTTTCCAGGATCTGAAACCGACCATTTCTTCAGACCTCAAGGAAACTCAAAATGAACATCTTCAAATCTGTTGTGGCTGCAACAGCGCTCACGCTCGTGTCCCTGTCCGCCTTCGCCAAGGACTACAAGGCGGGCGACCTGGAACTCAGCACGGCCTGGACCCGGGCAACACCGCCGAAGGCAAAGGCCGGTGGTGGTTTCATCGAGATCGTCAATACCGGCTCGGAAGCAGACCGCCTGGTCTCCGCAAGCTCGGATGTCGCCAAAAAGACGGAAATTCATGAAATGGCTGTCACCGACGGCGTCATGAAGATGCGCGAGCTGGAAAACGGCATCGAGATCCCGGCCGGCGAAACCGTTGCCCTCAAACCGGGCGGCCTCCATATCATGTTCATGGGCCTCAACCAGTCCTTCGAAGAAGGCAGCAAGGTGCCTGTGGTCCTGACTTTCGAAAAGGCCGGTGAGGTAGCTGTCGAACTCGACGTTGCCAAGATGGGCGCCAAGACCCCGAACCACGGCAAGATGAACCACAGCAAGAACTGAGCTTAACTGAGAAGAGGACGAGACCATGTCTGGCTTGAAACTCTTCCGGTACGTGGCCTGGGCGGCGGTTGCCGTCCTTGCCGGCGTGTCCGGATACCTGGTCTATCAGCAGACCGCAGGCAATCAGAATTCCGGCGCCCTGATCGAACCGCTCGCCGCCATCGGCGGACCGTTCGAGTTGGTCAGTGGATCGGGCGAAACAGTGTCGGACAAGACGCTTGCCGGCAAACCGACCGTGCTGTTTTTCGGCTTCACGTTCTGTCCGGATGTCTGTCCGACGACCTTGTCGGAACTGCAGGGCTGGATGGAAGCGCTCGGACCTGATGCGGACAAGCTGAACTACGCCTTCGTGACCGTTGATCCGGAGCGCGACACGCCGGATGTCATGCGCGACTATGTCTGGGCCTTCGACAAGCGCATCCTGCCGCTGACCGGCTCCCGGGAGCAGGTTGACGCAATGCTGAAAGCCTATCGCGTCTACGCCAAGAAGGTGCCTCTTGACGATGGCGACTATACGATGGACCATTCCGCGGCCGTCTACCTGATGAATGCGGACAACAAGTTTGTCGGCACCATTGCGTATGGCGAAGCTGAGGAAAATGCCATGAAGAAGCTGGAGCGACTGATCGCAACGGCGCCGGCGTCTTCCTGACACCTTATATCGGAGAGACCCGGACACCATGGGCAAACCGCTTTTCATAGGACTGACAGCCGGCGCGACGGGTCTGCTCGCGCTGTCTGCCGTGCTGTGGGTCTATGCGGGCGACCGTGTTTATGCCGACCGGCTGCTCTCCGCCATCGCCAATTGCTTCTGATCCTCGTCCTTGATGTCCAAACACCGCCTCGACCAGTATCTTGTCGATCTGGGCCTGTTCCCGAGCCGCGCCAGGGCGCGTGATGCCATCCTGCGTGGAACGGTCAGCGTCAATGGAGCAACCTGCACCAAACCGGCGCAAAAGGTTGGTTCGGACAGCACGATCAAAGTCGAGGACCCGGCGTCGCGCTACGTTTCCAGGGCGGCGCTGAAGCTGATCGAGGGTCTGGACCGCTTTGCCATCGACCCGGCAAACCTCATCTGCCTCGACATTGGTGCTTCGACCGGCGGCTTCACCCAGGTGCTACTGGAACGCGGAGCGGCCAAAGTCCATGCCATCGATGTCGGCCATGACCAGTTGCATGACCTGCTGCGCGGCGACGCACGCGTTGTCGCAAGGGAGGGCCTGAACGCCCGCGACCTGAGCCTTGCCGATCTGGACGGCGACCGGCCGGACCTGCTTGTGTCCGATGTCAGCTTCATCTCGCTGAAACTGGCCCTTCCCCCGGCTCTCGATCTGGCCGCTCCCGGCGCTTGCGGCGTCTTTCTGGTCAAGCCGCAATTCGAGGCCGGCAAGGAGAATATCGGCAAAGGCGGACTGGTGGATCCGGATCTTGCCGCAGAAACCGCCAGATCTATACAAACCTGGCTCGGGACGGTCGATGGCTGGAGCGCCGCCGACCTGGTGCCGTCTCCCGTCAAAGGGGGCGACGGCAATGCGGAATGGTTGCTTCTGGGGCACAAGGCCCTCTGACCACCGCTGTAAACCGTCTTTTGAAAGACCTGCCGCAATCCCAATCAAGGGTTGAACGAATTTCAACTGCGTTACCGATTTGGGAAGACTTGGACCGTATAACCGGGCCGGTTACTGCGGAGGACAGGCATGCATATTCCGGCCTTGAATCGCGTGGAATGCGCGATACTTCACGATGAATTCAACCCGCTGGACGGTACCATTCTTTTTCAGAAGATCGAAAAACTTGCGATTGACCTTGGCTATGCGGCCGAGGTTCAGCTGATGATCACCTCGACCGGCAAGGACATTCATGTTCATGCGGGCGGGCACCGGATTCTGGTCAGCCAGAATGACACGCCGCTGGGGCCGGACGGGTTTCAGTCCGCGCTGACAACGCCCTATACCGGTTTCGTGTTTCCCGATGCTCGCGAGGTGGTCGCCCGGCACAAGGCCAATACTTTCATCACGATCGCCAAGGGGATCCTGGATACACAGTTCCTGTCTGAAAAGATGCGCGAGATTTGCGGTGACGATGCCCTGGCACAAATGCTTCCCGACGAGTCTTTCTGCACGCTCGAAGAAGCCGACCGGGCCAGAACCCTCTGCGCGGAACTCACAAAACTGCTGATCGGGCACAATCCAGCGAGTGCCCTGCACTGGTGCGTCAGCGACAACCTGGTGCCGCAACCGCTTTTTGAGCGTCTCACCCAGGACGAGGACCTGACCTTCCTCAATATCCGCCCCTTTCTGACGTCCAGTTCCGGACAGCTTGGAGAAGGCCGGCCGCTTGGCATGTTTTTGCATGGATCCCAATGGGTCATCGGCAAGATGATCGAGTTTGAGGAGGCCCCCGTGCCGTTTTCCTGGATGATGGAGGTCGTTACCAACTTCATCAAAATGTGCCAGATCCGCGGCTCGATCCTGCCCGACCGGAACATCTTCAGCACGGAAGGCGAAGACTGGACGGTGGCCGTCTTTCACGAAAAGATCGACGGGCACACGGCCTGGGAAAAGGTGCGGCTGCAAGTGATCAATGCACCGCAATTCGGGATCCACGGGGACACAACGGCAAAACGGTCACTCAAATATGACAATGAGCAAGACATCCGCGCGCGGGCCGAGGAAGAGCAACACGAGGTCCATGCTGCCAACGACCCGCAACCCTTTCACCGGCGTCCGGATGATCCTTCCGGACCGTCCCGGCAAGCGAGCCCGCCCGGCAGAGCAGCGGCCGGCGCAAATGATTGCGCACCTGAGCCCCTTCGCCGCGCGAACCGGCAGGACATGCAGGCGCTGCGGGAATTTGCCAAGCGCGCGAGCACGCAGTCTCAGGCCGCGGCCGATCCCGCCCGCAAGCCGAACAGCCTTCTGGCGAAGGCGCGGCGTCTGCTTGGACGCCAGTGACTTTCGCCAGCGCCCCCTGCCCCGCCAGAAAACACGGCAACCGGGCGGCGGCCCGGCGACTTTGCCTTGCACTGACCGTTCGCAGAATTAACCGCTGACATCACTGCCATTCCGCATTAGGGTCACGGCTCCCTCCCTTGCGTCTGGCGTTACACATGAACACGATCGCCCCTTACCTGCCCGGCCTGTTGCTGGTCTATTCCGCCTTTCTTCTTGCGGTGCTCAGCCCGGGACCCAGCGTGTTGGCCATCATGGGAACCGCCATGCATTCTGGCCGCAAGGCGGGTGTCTGTTTTGCGTTTGGTGTCGTTCTCGGCTCGATCACCTGGGGCACCCTGACGGTGATCGGCTTGTCCGCACTTCTGGCGCAATTCGGTTTTCTTCTGATCGCAATCAAGATCTTCGGCGGGGTCTATCTCCTGTTCCTGGCCTTCAAGGCCTTTCGGGCCGCACGGACCCATCAGGACATGACAGCGATGCCAACGGCAGATCAGAAACTCTCGGGACGCCAACTGATCCTGCGCGGCTATCTGGTGATGATCACCAATCCCAAGGCGATTTTCGGCTGGCTGGCCATCGTCTCGCTCGGCGTTCAGGACGGCGGCCCGTGGTGGATCGGCCTTCCGATCCTGGTCGGCACGGTGGGCCTCTCGTTCCTGGTCAATGTCGGCTACGCCCTGCTTTTTTCCACGTCCCTCATGCTTGCGGCCTACCGCCGGGCCCGGCGCGCCATCCAGGCCGCCTTCGGCGCGTTCTTTACCTTTGCCGGCGTGAAAATCCTGTCTTCGGCCTAACTTGAGGTGCAGCGCTTGCCCGCAGCGCCCTTTGGCGCTATCGCTCAGCCATGAGTGAGAGAGAGCTGATTGTTACCGAGCTCGGTCATCGCGGCGACGGCATCGCCCAGACCGAGACCGGGTCCGTGTTTGTCGCCGGTGCCCTGCCCGGCGAAACCGTTCGCGCCGAAGTCGTCGATGGACGGGCGAAAAAGCCTGTGATCGATACCCCGTCACCAGACCGGATCGAGCCGGTTTGCCGGCACTTCAAGACCTGCGGCGGCTGCTCGGTGCAGCATCTTGCCGAGCACCCCTATCTCGACTGGAAGCGTGGTCTGGTCGCCAAGGCGCTCGGGGACCGGGGCATTGAAACCGATGTTGACCGGACTGTCGCGGCCACCGCTGGCGGCCGCCGCCGCGCCGTCCTGACGGCAACACGCGCGGGCCGTCACACCCTGCTTGGCTATCACGAGAAGGCCAGTCACCGTCTGGTCGACATCACCGAATGCCCGGTGCTCGATCCTGCCATCGTTGCAGCCCTGCCCGGGCTGAAGTCGCTCGCGGCGGAAGTCTTGCCCAAGAAAGGCGACCTGCGCCTGACCGTGCTGGCCACAACCGCCGGGCTGGATATCGCCATCGACAAGGCGGACAAGACTTACGAACGCAAGATCCCGGCCCTGTCCCAGAAGGTTGTCGAGCTGGATCTGGCGCGGCTCTCCGTCAATGGCGAGGTGATCCTGGAAGTCCGCCCGCCCCTGCTGGACATGGGCGGCGTCGGCATCGTGGCCGCTCCGGGCGGCTTCACACAGGCGACCATTGCTGCCGAAGAAGCGCTGTCGAAACTGGTCCTTGCCGGCATCGGCAAGGCCAGGAACGTCGCGGATCTGTTCTCCGGCGTCGGCACCTTCGCCTTGCGGCTGGCGCGCAGCGCCAATGTTCATGCCGTGGAAGGCGACGCTGCGGCGCTCGCAACGTTCGACAAGGCGCTGCGCAAACCGCAAGGCCTGAAGAAAGTCACTTTCGAGCGCCGCGACCTTTCCCGGCGCCCCTTGGTGCGCGATGAGCTGGAGCCCTTCGACACGGTGGTGTTCGATCCACCACGCGCCGGTGCCCAGGCCCAGGCCGAGCAACTGGCGCTTTCCAAGGTCAAGACGGTCGTGGCGGTGTCGTGCAACCCGGCCACCCTTGCCCGGGACCTGCGGATCCTGATCGACGGCGGCTATGTGCTGCAAAGCGTCACACCGGTGGACCAGTTCCACTATTCGCCCCATATTGAAGTCGTGGCAGTGCTGACAAGGGAGTGAGCCATGAGCGCGGCAGACCAGGACACCGGGCCTTCTTCACGGGGACGTTCCCTGCCGCTTTCCAGTCTCGCCCGCCGGACCCGCTATGCGCTTTATCAGGGCAGCCGGGTCGCACTCTACACGCTGCATTCGGAAGCCATGCGGCGGATGAACAGGGATCTGCAGAAGGATCTGCCGGAAACGCCGAAGGTGGTGCCGGACGGCCCGGTACCAGGCCAGCGGCGCATGCTGGCCGATATCGTCAGGCTGTTCGCCGCCGACCTGAAGGCCGTCGAAGACGGGCTCTATCCCATGCCGTCGGACGGCACCATGAGCCCGCGCGAGTTGCTGGCCACCAGCCGTGCCTTTTTCAAGGATGTGCCGGAAGTTGCCCGCCGCCGGGCCACCGGTGCCCATCAGGAAGTCAATGAAGACCCGGACGGGTTTGCCGCGGCCCTGCCGCGCTATTATCGGCAGAACTTTCATTTCCAGACAGATGGATGGCTCTCCGAGGACAGCGCGAAACTCTACGACTTCCAGGTCGACGTGCTGTTTTCCGGAGCGACGGCTGCCATGCGCCGGCGGGCTCTGGTGCCGTTTGCACAGATCCTGCGCCGGAAGGACCAGCGAAAGATCGCCTATCTGGACCTGGCCTGCGGAACCGGCGGCTTGCTGAGACCAGCGCTGACGGCGTTCCCGCGCCTGACCGGTACAGGTCTCGATTTGTCTGAGCCCTATCTCAACGTTGCGCAGAGCAGACTGCAGACACGGCGGGCGCGCTTCGTCACCGCCATGGCCGAGACCCTGCCTTTTGCGGACAATTCGCAGGACGTGGTGTCCTGCGTCTTCCTGTTCCACGAATTGCCCCCCAAGGTCCGGCGGCAGGTGATCACGGAGGTCGCGCGTGTCCTCAAGCCCGGCGGGTCGTTCCTGTTTGTCGACAGCCTGCAGACCGGCGACGTGCCGGATTACGACGGCCTGCTGTCGCTCTTTCCGCAGCTGTTCCACGAACCTTACTATACCTCTTACCTCACTGAGGATCTGACCGGTCTGTGCGCAGACGCCGGTCTCAAGGAGACATGGATGAGCCCCGCATTTGTCTCGCGCGTCGCGGAATATCGAAAATCCGACTAATCTTTCAGTCTCACTGAATTTTCGCACACCCTTCTCTTGTGGCTGAAAGCGAACGGGCGTATATGCTGGCCCATGAGACTTGACCAATGGCTTGTACAGACAGGGGAAAGCCGCAGCGCCTTCGCACGCCGCGCCAATCTTTCGCCTGCCTCTGTCACCGCCCTCTGCAATGACCCGAATGTCTGGGTCTCGCGGGACATGGCCCGCAAGATCGCCATTGCCACCCATGGCGAGGTCACGCCCAACGATTTTCTCGGACTAGCTACAACCAAGGAGCATCCCGTGTCCCAGGCCCGTGTCGCTGAAGCAATCCGCGCATTCGAACGAGGTGAGATGGTTGTCGTGACCGACGATGACGATCGCGAGAATGAAGGCGATCTGATTGTCGCTGCCTCGAAAGTCACCCCCGAACAGATGGCCTTCATGGTCCGCCACACGTCCGGCATCATCTGCGCCCCGATGACGGTCGCTCATGCCCGGCGCCTGCGCCTAGACCCGATGGTGGCGGAAAACGACGCACCACTGGCCACCGCCTTCACCATCTCCGTCGATTATCGCCAGGGCCTGACTACCGGCATCTCCGCGGAGGAACGCTGTTCCACCGTGCGTGCCCTGGCCAATCCGAATGTCGGCGCGGACGACTTCGTCCGGCCCGGTCACATCTTCCCGCTGGTCGCCAAGGAAGGCGGCGTGATGATCCGTTCCGGCCACACCGAGGCTGCCGTCGATCTCTGCCGTCTTGCAGGCCTGGAACAGGTCGGGGTCATCAGCGAACTGGTCAATGACGACGGCACCGTCAAACGCGGCCAGCAGGTTGCCGAATTTGCCGCCGAGCATGACCTCAAGATGGTCTCCGTGTCCGACCTGATTGCCTGGCGCCAGCGCACCGAACGCATGGTCGAACGGGTGAATGAGCAGCCGGTCGACACGGTCTGCGGTCCCGCCTATGCCATGACCTATTCCACGCCCTATGACCCGATGCACCATCTGGCGATCGTCTATGGCGACATTCTCGACGGGCGCAACGTCCCCGTCCGGCTTCAGCTGGAATCGGTTCTCGACGACGTCTTCGGCGACAGCCAGCCGCTCGATCAGATCATGAAGCATTTTGCCGAACGCGGCCGTGGCGTTATTGTCTATCTGCGCGAGGGCTCGGTCGGGGTCGCACGTCAATCCAGGCGTGCAAGATCGGACTTTGAAGCCGCAGATTCCGAGGAACACAGCTCCGCACAAGCTAGACAGGAACAATGGCGTGAAGTGGGACTTGGCGCACAGATCCTGAAGGACCTGGGGGTGAGTTCCATACGCCTGCTGGCATCACGTGAGCGCCATTACGTGGGGCTGGAAGGGTTCGACATCAAGATTGACGAAACCGAGATCCTCGACACCTAGGGGATCCATCACGAGGTGATCCTTCATGGCGGCTAAGACCGAGGCAGTTTCGAACGAAGAGGCCGCGAAGCCGGAACCGGTGCCCTTCACGGTCGGCTTCAACCGCGGCCAGAGCGAGGGCCTTGTCTATGGCAGCCTGTTGCTCGGCATCCTGTTTGTTGTCATCGGCCTGGTCGGAGGCATTCCTCTCCTGGCGGTTGCCGGACTGGCACCGCTCGGCATTGCCTATTGGCATTATCCGATGATCGAAAAAAGCAGGCCGCAGCTCGGTGCCAACGAAGACGGGCTCTACGTGGAACGCATCGGCTTCATCGACTGGGCGGCGATCCGGATGACCGACGTCAAGCGCACCTCGGTGCGCAACATGGAGCTGGTCAGGCTGGATGTTCTGCTGACCCGCCCACTTGAGAATGCCGTCTTCAAGGCCCAGACCTTTCCGGTCTGGAAGAAGTTCATGATGCGCAACTGGAAGCGCACCCCGCGCGAACACGGCCGCGAGCTGATTGCGATCAACCTGCACACGCTGTCCGCCGACCCGGACGAAATCCTCAGCCGCATCCGTGCGTTCAAGTTTGTTTGAGGGCAGCCTCAAGACCAGACCTGCTGCTCCACATTCTTTGAACGCCGACTGGTCAGACTGCCGAACGGCGACACTACCTCAGTTTGTCATTCCGGCTTGGTGCAGCCAAGGGCGGGACCCGGTACTCACCGGTGCATGCGAGCTACCTTCAAACGACTGCGTTTACGAGGTCCCGGTCTCGACGCTTTCGCGTCAAAACGGATGACAACAAGAGAAGTGGGTGCAACACCCCGCCATGCATTTGGTCCGTGTCCCGCCCCCCTCTCCACCGTTATCATCCCATGGCTTGACCATGGGATCCATGCCGTTCCGTTTCCCGTTGCAAGGCATCGGGACAGACAGAAGTCACGGCATGGATTACCGGATCAAGTCCGGTAATGACGACCAGGGATAGGGTCTCGGGTTACAGCTCCCAGAGCACCTCCTACATCAGGTGCTGCTTGAAGAACTCAACCGTGCGCTCTTCGGCCAGTTTGGCAGCGGCTTCGTCGTAGCGTGGAGTGGTGTCGTTGTGGAAGCCGTGGTTCACCCCCGGATACATGTGGGCGACATAGTCCTTGCCGTTGGCTTTCAGGGCCTCTTCGTAAGCCGGCCAGCCCGCATTGATGCGCTCGTCGAGCTCGGCGAATTGCAGCATCAGGGGCGCCTGGATCTTCGGCACATCGGCCGCATCCGCCTGACGGCCATAGAAGGGCACGCCAGCCGCAAGTTCCGGATAGGCAACCGCGATCGCATTGACGACACCGCCGCCGTAACAGAAGCCGACCGCGCCGACCTTGCCGGTGCTGCCTTCATGGGCGAGCAGGAACTCGAACCCGGCGAAGAAGTCGTTGAGCAGCTTTTCCCTGTCCACGGTGCGCTGCAGCTCGCGCCCCTTGTCATCGGTGCCGGGATATCCGCCGACAGAGGTCAGACCATCCGGCGCCAGTGCCATGAACCCGGCCTTGCCAAGGCGCCGTGCGACGTCCTCGATATAGGGGTTGAGGCCCCGGTTTTCGTGGATCACCAGAACGGCGGGCAGTTTGCCGGTCACACCGGCCGGTTTCACAAGATAACCGTTGACCTCGCCATGGCCGTTCGGCGACGGATAGGTGATCCGTTCGGTGACAATTGCGTCGTCGTCGGGAGCGACCTGCTGGGCCAAGGCGTAGTTCGGCGACAACTGGTCGAGCAACATCGAGGCGGTCACACCGGCAACCGCGAACTTGGCGGCCCCGCTCAGGAACTCTCGCTTGGTGATCTTGCCATGAGCGTAATAGTCGTAAAGGTCGAGCAACTCCTGCGGAAAGTCTTTCGCCGTCATGCGGCGGATCGGGGTCATCTCGTTCATGTCATCACTCCCTGATAGGCACGGCACCATGCTGCAATCAGAATTAGGAGTGCGACGGCCAGGGTCCAGAGGCGCCTGGTGACAGAATTGTATCGAGATGTAACCCGGCGATCGTCAACCGACCTGGCCGCGGTGGCGCAGGAAATGATCTGCCAGCACGCAGGCCATCATCGCTTCCCCGACGGGAACAGCGCGAATACCAACGCACGGGTCGTGCCGGCCCTTGGTCATGACATCGACTTCCTCTCCCTGGCGGGTGATCGACTTGCGCTCGGTCAGGATGGAAGATGTCGGCTTGACCGCAAAACGGGCCACCAGGGGATCGCCGTTTGAAATTCCGCCGAGAACACCGCCTGCATTGTTGGTCAGGAACATGGGCTGACCGACATCGTCGACGCGAATTTCGTCGGCATTTTCCTCGCCCGTCAGCGTGGCGGCTTCAAACCCGTTGCCGATCTCAACACCCTTGACCGCGTTGATCGACATCATCGCTGCCGAGATATCGGTATCGAGCTTGCCGTAGATCGGCGCGCCCCAGCCGGCCGGAACCCCTTCCGCGACAATTTCCACCACGGCCCCGACGGAAGACCCGGCCTTGCGCACGCCGTCCAGATAGTCTGCCCAGAAAGCGGCAGCCGCAGCGTCGGGCGAGAAGAACGGATTGTTGTCGACTTCAGACCAGTCCCAGTTGTCGCGGGAAACCTTGTGCGGCCCGACTTGAACCAGGGCGCCGCGAATGGTCACGCCCTGAAGTACCTTGCGGGCAACCGCGCCGGCAGCCACGCGCATGGCCGTTTCGCGCGCCGAGGATCGGCCGCCACCGCGATAGTCGCGAATGCCGTATTTGGCGTTGTAAGTGAAGTCGGCGTGACCGGGACGGAAGCGGTCCTTGATTTCCGAATAATCCTTCGACCGCTGATCGGTGTTCTCCACCATCAGCGAGATCGGCGTGCCCGTGGTCTTCTGGACACCGTCCTCATCGACCATGACACCGGACAGGATCTTGACCTCATCCGGCTCCCGGCGCTGCGTGGTGAACCGGGACTGGCCCGGCTTGCGCTTTTCCATGAAACCCTGAATATCGGTCTCGTTCAGCGGGATCAGAGGCGGACATCCGTCGATCACACAGCCAATGGCGGGACCGTGGCTTTCCCCCCAGGTTGTGACCCGAAACAGATGACCGAAACTGTTATGCGACATGAAAGGTTTCCACGGCTTGAATAAGAGCTGTCAGGGGCAGAGCGATACGCCATCATGCCAGCAAGCTCAAGCCCGGAACGCCGGTTAAACGACGCATTCGGCGTCGGGTTACCCTCGAAGGCTTAGTGAATTTTCGCAAGTGTCGAACAGGAAAAAACACTCACCAATCCGTGAGTGGGAAACACTTATAAGTAAATTCTTCAAGAACCTTTCAAGTCCGGCGTCCATTCGACTTCAGATTTGCCAATCCTTAAGGCTCTACCACTAAGACAAATCGGGAGCGAAAATGCATCACGGGGCAAGATATTGCGCATTCGAGGCTGGCTGACAGGACTGATCGTATTTCTGCTGGCCCCAAGCCTGCTCTTCGCCTCGCTCTGGTTCTACAACAGGTTCGAGCAGGTTGGCGCGATCGACCGCAGTCTCGCCGGTCTGCACCTGATCGAGGCACTTGGTCCGCTGATGCAGGAAAAGGCCCTCACGGGCAAGATCAGTCAGCCTTCCGAAAAGCTGCGCAAGCAACTGGCCGCCTTCAGCGGCCGGGAAATGTCGGAAGAACTGACCGGACATCTTGATGCGTTCTTCAGGGAAAAGAGCACTCCCCTGGCGCTTCGCCAGGCCAGAATGCTGGCTTCGTCCGTAACGCAACTTGCCAAAATCAGCTCCTCCTCATCGTTTGAAGCCTCCCGCCTGCCTCATCTCGTCAACGATACGCTGCCTTCGGTTGTCATAGAATCCTCCATCATGGTGTCCAACGCCCGCATGCTGAAGGATCGCTCGTCGGTCAATGTCTGGGACAAGATGCTCATCCCCGTGCAAGGCGGACAGTTCAAGATCGCCGCGGACGGGGCATCGCGAGAAGCCACCGAGTATTTTGATCTCCTGTCCGGGGAAAGCGCCGAAAAACTCCAGCAACACGCACTGGCCTATCGCAAGGCCAACCACGCCTATCAGACGGAAGGGGCCAAACTCCTTTCTTCCACGATCAAGGCAGCGACCGGTGACGACGTTGTCTGGGAACCTGTTGTCGAAGCACAACCTGAGCTGGTCGCCGCCACATTCACACTGTGGCAGGCAGCGCTCGACTATCTCTATCAAGACCTGCAAACCCGCCGGGCCGAAACCCTGTTCGCTGTTGCGCTGGCCGGTCTCGTGGGCGGTCTCGTCATCCTGGGCGCCTTTGCCATTGCCATTGCTCTCAGCCGGGCCCTCGCAGACCGGACGCAGCGGGAATTCGAAGATCTCGGTTTTCACGACCCGCTGACCGGTTTGCCCAATCGCCGAGCGCTCCTGAATACGATCCGGTCGATGGAAATGCTCGACAGCAAGAACCGGGCCGGCCTGATCCTGCTCGATCTGCGCCAGTTCAAGAAAATCAACGACCGTTTCGGCGATCACAATGGTGATTCCATCCTTCGGGAGGTCGCCGAGCAGATGTCGCAACAGGCGCAACCGGACGATTTCCTCTGCCGGACAGGCGGCACCGAATTCACGCTGTTGCGACCGAAGGTCAAGACAAGGGACCGCTTCGAGCAATTTGCTCAGAAACTGCTGCGCGAAGTCGGCAAGGAAAGGGTGATTGACGGCCACAAGACCGCGATTGATGCCAGTGCAGGCCTGTGCATCAATCAGGAGGGCGAACCGATCACGGACAATGTGCTCACCGATGCCGCCCTTGCCTTGCGCACCGCAAAGCAGAAGGGACCGCTCAAAGTGGTCAGGTTCACGGCGGAAATGCGGGCCGCCTTTGAGGAACACGATGAAGTCGCCAAGAAACTCAAGAAAGCGCTTACCGAAGACAATATTGTCGCCTGGTACCAGCCGCAGGTGGATATCCATTCGGGCAAGGTCGTGGGCGCCGAAGCGCTCGCGCGCTGGATCGACGACGGTACGGTCCGTTTCCCGGGTGCTTTCCTGCCCGCTGCAGTGGAGGCGGGCTACATGGAGGATATCGAAGCGGCCGTGCGTGAAAAGGCGCTTCGTCTTGCTGTCGACCTGAGCGGCGCAAGCCAAAACCCCATCCACCTCGGCCTCAACGTTTCCGCCAGTCTCCTGACCAGCGCCAAGGCTGTTGACGCCCTCGATCAGCAGGTTCGGGCACTCGGTCTGGAGCCGTCTGACGTCAGCCTGGAAATTCTGGAAGCGGTCATGATCGACGAGATCACGGCCATGCCCATCAAGGAAAACATCGCCCGCCTGTCAGACCTTGGCTTTTTCATCGAGCTCGACGACTTCGGCACAGGACACTCCAGCATCTCCAGCCTGCGAGACCTGAAGGTGGACCGGGTCAAGATCGATCGCAGTTTCGTGTCCGGTGTCGACACAAATCCCGGCTTGCAGAAATTCACCAGCGCCCTGATCAATCTGGCCAAGAGCCTGGACATCAGCGTGCTTGCGGAAGGTGTTGAAACAGAAGGCGAGCGCGACTGGCTCAGACAGAACGGCTGTGATGTGATCCAGGGTTTCCTGATCTCGAAAGCCGTGCCGGAAGACCAGCTTGCCGCGCTGATCCTCAAGCAGAACTTCGTGCAACCTGTATCGGCGGCAGAACAGCCCCTGGCAGCCCGCGCGCGCTCCTGACCCTAATTCGTTACGCTCATTTTCGATTGTCTTGCCTTGAAAGCTGCTGCTGCCACGGACAAGCCGCCATCGGCGCCATCCACGAAATGGATATGATGGCTGTTGCCGATGTCCTGGACAAAACAGGTCATCAGGGCCGTGTCGGAGACATGCATGCCATAGATGAGGTCACCTTGCGCATAGGCCTCGTCCAGATGCTGCTCCAGATCGGATAGCTGACCGGGTGTCAGGTCCAGAACCAGTTGCAGACTGTCTCCCACCTTGCGATGGTCCGTGTTGAGCCCAAGCTCCCTGAAATATTTCTTGGGATCGAAAGGTCCAATGCGCCAGCCGGTTGTATAGGAAATCACGAAGAAGACATTCTCCATCATGGCCTGACACCAGCCACGCAGATGGTTTTTTGCGTGCCCCAACAGGACTTCCGCACGCATGCCGCTCGGTGGAAACCGGAACTTCAACCGCTTCCCTTCCGCCATCCGCACCTTCTTGTCATCCGACAGCGGATTGTAACCGAGCTTTGCTGCGATATCCTCCATCAGGCCCGGCAAGGTCTTCCCGCCGGCCGGTTTCAGGATCAGCGACACGATGTGTCCCTCCTGCGAGGGAAGCGGCTCCCAGCGGCAGGACAATCCTTCAAGCGGCGGGAGCTCCGCGCGATCTGCGCTGATGGCGAAAGGGGCAACCTGGTCCGGATCCTTCAAAATGCGATCTGCCAGCGCCAGTCCGTCGCCGATAATCATGGCAAGGTGATTGCCCGGGCTGAGCTGGTACTTGCGCAGACGAATGTCGCCGCCCAGTTCGCGCAGTGAAGATACCGGAATGGCCGCGGCCCGCAGCTCAAGCTCCATGACCTGGCGGGCCAGATCCACAACACCGGCAAGCGCGTCGCTCGCCGCCGCGAGATCGGTTGCCGGAACAACCAGTGTTGCGCCGTCGCCGCCAAAGACAAAGGGAACTCGATCCCGGCCAACACTGTTGAGCACGCCGGCAATGACGGCAGCTCCAAGCATGTTGACATCCTTGTAACGCCCGGCCGCGACGGCATCGGTCGAGCGAACGATATCGGCGGCCAGAACGAACCAGTCATCGGGAACCGGCCGGTATTCGTCCAGAACACCAACAGTGCTGAAATCGGAAAAACTGGGCAGTTCGGTGTAAAAATCTTCCGCGGACACGGTCATCTTCCCCGATGGTTTCGCCGTCTACGCCTTTTCGGCAAAAGCCGATCAACCCATGCGACCGGCCTGGTGTAAACTCTTTGTGTACACGGAACGGCACGAAGAGACGGCACGATAGGAAGATGGGGTGCCGGAAGCTGTATCACAGCCGGACCAAAGGCCGCATGTTAGGGGACCACAACGGCGAGACGCCTTTGATTGTCGGCGAACCGAAAAGGTTCAAACGACCTCGAAACAGCCTTTCCGCCAAACAAACACCTTGTCCTGCGGCACATCCAGCTTGGGCACGGCCACCTTCTCCCTTCCTTCCAGATGCCCCCGGAGCACCCGGAACACTCCGCCATGGGAAACGACGACGGACGGCCGGTCGACCGTCTTCAACCAGACACCAATCCGGTCCGCCAGCATTTCATAGCTCTCTCCGCCCGGGGGCACGAAGCCCCACTTGTCGGCGCGGCGCTGCAGGATAAGGTCCTGCTCTTCCTCCGCGAGCTCTTCCAGGGTGAACCCTTCCCAAGCGCCGAAGGTGATTTCCTTCAGTTGATCGTCCAGCCGGTAGGCGGACGCGTTCAGGTTCATGGCGCCGCGCAGCAGTTCCATGGTCGAGCGGGTCCGGGTGAGCGGTGACGAGACGAAGTCGAGCGTGGCAGGATCGATGCCTTCCTGCGCCAGATAGGCCTTGAGACGCTGGCCGTTCTCTGTCGCCTGCGCCTGGCCGGTGGCGTTCAGGGGAATGTCCTTCTGCCCCTGCATGCGACCTTCAAAATTCCAGTCGGTTTCACCATGACGGACGAATATCAGCAGCTCGGGATCGTGCAGTTTCGGCATGAGGCCGAGGCCTGGCGCGGGAATAACTTTGGTCATGGTGGTACCAGATAGGAGAGAAACGGCGCTTCGGAAGGGCCGGCAGAACGTCCTGAATGCAAAAACGGCCGGTTGGGAACCGGCCGTTTGATGGGTCAGTCCTTGACGACCGATATGTCCGGCGCGTCCACCGCCTTCATGCCGACGATGTTGTAGCCGCAATCGACATGCTGGATTTCGCCGGTCACGCCGCGGCCGAGATCGGACAGAAGGAACAGGGCGCTGTCGCCGACTTCCTCGATGGTGACCGTGCGCCGCAGCGGCGAGTTGTATTCGTTCCACTTCAGGATATAGCGGAAGTCGCCAATGCCGGACGCTGCCAGGGTCTTGATCGGGCCGGCGGACACCGCGTTGACGCGGATGTTTTTCGGTCCGAGATCCATCGCCAGATATTTCACGCTGGTTTCCAGAGCCGCCTTGGCAACGCCCATGACGTTGTAGTGCGGCATGACCTTTTCAGCACCGTAATAGGTGAGCGTCAGGATCGAGCCGCCGTCTTCCATCAGCTTCTCTGCCCGCTGGGTCACCGCCACCAGCGAGTAGCAGGAGATGTCCATGGTGCGCGCGAAGTTGTCGGAGCTCGTCTCAACGAACCGGCCGGTCAGTTCCGACTTGTCGGAGAAGGCAACGGCGTGAACGAGGAAATCGATCTTGCCCCATTTGTCTTCCAGGGCCTTGAAAACGGCATCGATGGAAGCACCGTCGGTGACGTCACAATGGCCGGCGACAAAGGCACCCAGTTGATCGGCGAGAGGCTCAACACGTTTCTTCAGCGCATCCCCCTGATAGGTCAGCGCCAGTTCGGCTCCCGCGTCGGCCAGTGCTTTGGCAATACCCCAGGCAATCGACTTGTTGTTTGCCACGCCCATGATCAGGCCACGTTTGCCATTCATCAGTCCGCGCGTTTCCGCCATCTTCATCTCCGAACAGAATTCCACTACCACCCGAACGGGCTGGCATCCTATGGCACAAGGGGTTTCGAGCTTCAAGTGACACGGCGACGGAATGAAGCGTCGACGTGGCCGGATCGAGCCACTATGTTGGCGCCCGAATTTCACTGTCAAACTTCACGAGGACCTCGCTCATGGAGCGCTCCCCCCACGCCGACCGCTTCGCCGACCTGATCGGCGCAGCCAATGTTCTGACCAGCCCGGACGACCAGGCCCCCTACCTGACCGAGTGGCGCGATCTCTATAAAGGGGTCACCCCGATGGTCCTTCGCCCGGGCAACACCGAGGAGGTCAGTGCGGTCATGGCCTATGCCTATGAGCATGATCTCAAGGTCGTGCCGCAAGGCGGCAACACAGGTCTGGTGGGCGGGCAAATCCCGCAGGAAACCGGGGATGAAATCGTCTTGTCGCTGGTGCGTCTCAACAAGATCCGGGACGTCGACCCGGCCGGTTTCACGCTCACGGCGGAAGCCGGCGTCGTGCTTGAAGCGCTGCAGCAGGAGGCCGAAAAAGCCGATCGTCTGTTCCCGCTGTCGCTCGGGGCACAGGGCTCCTGTCAGATCGGTGGCAACATTTCCACCAATGCCGGCGGCACCGCCGTCCTGGCTTACGGCAACACCCGCGACCTGGTTCTGGGGCTCGAAGTCGTGCTGCCGAATGGTGACATCTGGAACGGTCTCAGAACCCTTCGCAAGGACAATACCGGTTATGATTTGAAACAATTATTTATCGGCGGCGAAGGCACTTTGGGGATCATTACAGCGGCTGCGCTGAAACTCTTCCCCAAGCCGAAGAAGCTCGAGGCGGCTTTCGTCGGCCTGCCGAATCCACAAGCGGCGCTGAAGCTGTTCACGCTGGCCAAGGCGAGCGCCGGACCGGTGCTGACCGGCTTTGAAATCATGCCCCGTGTCGGCGTGGAATTCTGCCTCAAACACCTTGAAGGCGCGCGCGATCCGCTGGAAGGGCAGCACGCCTGGTACGTGCTGATGGAGATGTCCAGCGGCTCCGAGGCCTTTCCGGTGCGCGACCTTCTGGAAAGCGTGCTCGGTGAAGCGTTCGAGGACGGTCTGGTGGAAGACGCGGCCTTTGCGCAAAACCTCAGCCAGGTCCAGGATTTCTGGCATATCCGGCATGGCATGTCGGAAGTGCAGAAGCCCGAAGGCGGCTCGATCAAGCACGATGTTTCCGTCCCCGTTGCCTCCATTCCGGAGTTTCTCGACAAGGCCATGGCCGCCGTCGAGGCTTTCGTGCCCGGGTGCCGCCCCGTACCCTTCGGCCATATCGGCGATGGCAACATCCACTTCAATGTCAGCCAGCCCGTCGGGGCGGACAAGGAAAGCTACCTCGCCAAGTGGGATGAAATGAACAGTATTGTCCATGGCATCGTCGGAGACTTCGGCGGCAGCATCTCCGCGGAACACGGCATCGGCCGCCTCAAGCGGGACTTGCTGGCTGAGGTCAAGACCGACATCGAGTTGGACCTCATGAAACGCATCAAGTCGGCATTTGATCCCAAGGGCCTACTGAACCCCGGCCGCGTTCTCTGATCTCTCCGGTCTGGTCACCTGACCGGCAACATTTAACGGTCGCCTGCAGAATGCAGAGCGGCCGTTTTCTTTCGCCGGTCGGGCGCGCCTGCCGGATTGCGTTTATTGCGCCCAGGACAGAGGTCTTTGTTTTACACTTAAAACTACTTCAACCGATCTACTCTGGCTGACATCGACGTTTCATCCGCCGAGCGAACGGTTCGATCAATTGTCAAAACTGACGGATCGCCTGAAAACTGGCGGGGTTGGGGATAAGGTTAATATCGCGCTCAAATTCAGGGACCGGATCGGCTGCACCGAGATCGAGACCCATGCGATTGATCTTATGGCAGTTTTCGGAAACGGCACTTCCTGAGCACGCCTCTTCAGCCCCGCCGCTGGACCCTTTTCGACAGCTGAAACTGTCCCCAACTTCCAGCGCTCCAGAGCGCTCTTTAGGCGGCTTATCGACTCCTTCGGCGGTTCAACACACCTGCGGCCGAAACTCATCAAAACCGGTAATAGGCAGAAGTTACAGGCTTTTTTCCAACTGATCGGTATCCGCCTCGTTCGATTTCACTAGTTTTTCATCTGCCTTTTGAAAACTCGCAGAAAAATTTCCTAAAAGTTAAATTTTTCCTAAAATTGCTTACGTGCTCACAGGAAGAGCCAAAACAGCCAGAGGAGAACAACTCGGTCAGGACTTGCGGCATGTCCTGACGATGACGGAAGCTAAGATTCTCTATGTAAAATTTACATTCGCAGCGTCCGTCATCTACAAAAATCACAATATGAAACGTCTATGACCTCATAAAAATAAGCTATTTGAAAATATGGTAAGTAAAAGGTTAATGATGTTTCATAGGCGTTAAAAGCCAGCGGTCAGAAGGCTCAAAAAGGGCCCTGCGACCGACAAAAGCAAACGGGCAGCGAAGGCGGAAATTCGCGGCTCATAGACAGTGCACAGGGGGGGAACGGTGCAAAGCGGTCCCTCCAATGGAGGCCACAATGCAGGTTCAGAACTTAGCCGGTTCGGATCAATGGGATCGTGTGAAAAAGGAACTGAGAAACGAACTCGGGGACGATGTATTCTCAAATTGGTTCGGCAGGGTAAACCATGAAGAAACCACAGGCGATGCAGTCCGCCTGTCCGTACCGACCCGCTTCCTGAAAAACTGGATCCAGAGCAACTACGAAAAGCAGCTCGTCGGCCTCTGGAAACGCGAACAGGACGATATCAAGCGTATCGAACTGACGGTTCGCGGTGCGCTTCGCCCCCGGCGGATCACGGCGGGCAACGCTCCCAAGGCCATCACCGCACGCCGCATCAGCGGTCGTCCCGGTCCTTTCAGCAGCACGCCTCAGTTCGGCGCAGGCGCGGCAGTCATTCCCTGTCTGGCGGACACGGGCGAAGAAGCCGCTGCCGACTTCCTGAACGGTGCGGCGCTCAACCCGAAACTGACCTTCGATACGTTTGCCGAAGGCTCGTCCAACAGCCTGGCCTGCGCGGCCGTGCGCCAGATGGCCGCCGGCCATGAAGGCACGCTGGACATGCTCTATATCCATTCGACCACCGGTATCGGCAAGACCCATCTCTTGCAGGCAGCCGCCTCTGAAGCGCGGAAAACCGGGCGTCAGGTGGCCTATCTCTCGGCCGAATTCTTCATGTATCACCTGGTGCCGGCGCTGCGCACCCCGGCCTTCCCGGTTCTGCGCCAGGCCATGCGCTCCATCGACCTTCTGCTGGTAGACGACCTCCAGTTCCTGCATGGCAAACAGGGCCAGGATGAATTCGCCAAGACCCTGGAAATGCTGATGGAAGCTCCGTCGCAGATCATCATGGCGGCGGACAGGTCACCGGATGAACTGGACACGCTCGGCGAAGCCCTGCGGCGGCGCATTCAGAAGGGTGAAGTCGTCGGCATTCAGGCGACAGACTATGCCCTGCGCCACGACATTCTGAAAAAGCGCGTCTCCGCGGCCCGCCGGACCCATCCCGGCTTCTCCGTGCCGGAGGAAGTGTCCGACTACATCGCACGCTATGTCATTTCCTCGGCACGGGATCTGGAAGGTGCTCTCAACCGGCTGTTTGCCCATAACCAGCTGACCAAGCAGCCCGTGACCATGGATCTGGCCGAAAAGACCCTGCACGACCTGGTGCGGATCGGCGAACCGCGCTCCATCAAGGTCGAGGAAATCCAGCAGGTTGTCTGCAAGCACTTCAGTGTGACCAAGGCCGACCTCCTGTCGTCCTGCCGCGCCCGCACCCTGGTCCGGCCGCGTCAGATCGCGATGTATATCGCCAAGGTGATGACCGGACGTTCGCTGCCGGAAATCGGCCGCCGTTTCGGCAACCGCGATCATACGACCGTGCTGCACGCCGTGCGCAAGATCGAAGACATGGTGAGCAAGGACAAGACCCTTTCACAGGAGGTCGAACTCCTGAAGCGGCTGGTCCACACCTGAACTCTCCGGGGACACCCCTCCCCCGGCGACCAGCGACACCGGGCACGCCCGCTGTCGCGATTGCTCTCCCCCATACGGAGCAATCACGCGTCTGCGCAAAAAGTGCAGGCTGCATCAGGCAGTGGCAGCTGCCCGGTGTTTCATCTTAACCTCCCTCTCCTTAAAGCCGCTTCTGCGGCTTTCTTTTTGTCTCATTGGCATTTTCGACCGCGTTGACAGATGCCGGCGGCATGCGTATGTCTGCGCGCGGTCAGAGGGAGCCGGCCGCCCGCAGGCACTGCCCATGGTGAATTCCCTTCCGCGACAGATGTCGCGGTCTCTTGTCGACCTTCACGGATGTGCAGGCTTGATGGCAATGCGGGCCCCATGACGGGCAATGCCCGACCGCCTGCCTTTCCTGGAAAGGTACTCGACATGACGCTTCCAAGCGTTGCCCAGCTCAAGGCACAGGCGAAACGGCTCAAGGCCGCGCTGGCCGAAAAAGGGCAGAAACTCTCGCACAGCCAGGCGCTGGAACTCCTGTCCGCCCAATATGGCTTCAAGGACTGGAACACCGCCCATGCGGTGGCCTCGCGCCAGAACCAGATGCCCCTTGCCGTCGGAGACAGGGTCTCCGGTTCCTACATGAAACAGGCGTTTCAGGGCGAAATCCTGGCGCTCGCCCGGATCGGTCCGGTCGGGCAATACCGCGTGACCCTGCAATTCGATGAAGCGGTGGATGTGGTGACCTTCGACAGCTTCTCCGCCTATCGCAGCCGGGTGACCTGCCTGATCGATGCGGACGGTGTTGCCATCAAACGCACCTCCGATGGCGAACCTTATCTGAGGCTTCACCGCGCCGATTAGGAGCAGACATCGGCAGGTTTTCTAACCCGATGCTCCCGGTTTGCCGCCGGGAGCATCTTCCTGTTCTGCCTGCATTTCCCAGCAGGCAGCCGCCTTCGGCCGCTTCCCCTGTTTCATCTTGCCCGAGCCGTGCCATACTCAGGTTGTGCATGCCGTCTGCAGGATGAGGGCCGGAGATATGAGCATCCCAGTTACAATACCCGCTTCCCGTCCGGGACCGGTTGCGCAGCTCCTGCTTGCCATTGCCATGATTGTGCTGGCCTCCGTGCCCGTTGCAAAGGCCTCGGTGATGCCCGGTGGCAACAGCGGCTGGCTTGTCATTGCAAGCCGGGCCGACGCCAATTCCGCTGTCTCGCTGGCGCGCGGGTATGCACCGCGTTTTCCGCAGACAACCGTGTTCCAGTCCAACAATGGCTGGTATGCGGTTACGCTCGGCTGGATGCGCCAGCCGGCGGGCAATGCCTACAAGAACAGCCTGATTTCCAGCGGCGCCATCCCTGGCGACAGCTACTTCCACAATGGTGAACGGTTTCAGTATGCGGTCTGGTCGGCGACCGGCGTGACCGGCGGCCTGTCGCAGGCACTGTTGTCGGCAACGGCGCTGCAGGGAGGATCTCCCGCCGGATCAGGAAGTTACACTCCCTCCAATCAGGGCTACGTGACCGGCCTCAATCCACGCGGTGACAATTACCTGTCCCTGCGCACAGGGCCCGGATCCCGATACCAGGAAATCGCCAGAATGGGCCCGAATACGCCTCTGACGATCCTGGGGCGCCAGGGCTCCTGGCTAAGCGTCAGACTGCAGGACGGCCGCAGCGGCTGGGCCTATAGCAAATATGTTGCCTCCGCTCCCGCCGCCCCGACAGCGCCGCCGACCGTGTCTCCCCAGCCGACGCCAGCCCCTACGGTCGTCAGCCGGGCCATTTCGCCGCCGCGCCCTGGCCTTGTCGGCGACCTGAGCGACAGTGGTGACACATTCCTGTCGCTGCGCACGGGAGCCGGAACCGGCCATGCGGAAATTGCCCGGCTTCTGGAAGGAACGGAAGTCACCATGCTGACCCAGCAGGGGGCGTGGATCGAGGTCGAGTTGAACAACGGCATGCGCGGCTGGGCCTATGGACGGTACCTGGCTGCTGCGGCGACCAGAAACAATGGCGAAACGGACACGGACATCCCGGTTATCGGACCGGATCCTGCACCACCACAGGTGGCCACCCCCGCACCAGGCGCGCCGCCTACCTCTTCGCCGTCTCTGCCGGATCTGTCCACCTTGCCGGACGGCAAGCGGGTTGCCCTGGTGATGGGCAATTCAGCCTATGAATATGCGCCGCTCTTGCCCAACCCGAAGAATGACGCTGCCCGATTGACCGAGACCTTGAAGCGTCTCGGCTTCACGGTCATCGTCGGCCTGGACCAGAGCAAGGTGGCGATGGAAAGCACGGTCCGCTCCTATGTGCGTGCCATCAGGGATGCCGACGTTGCCCTCTTCTTCTATGCCGGACACGCCATGCAGATGGGCGGCAAGAATTTTCTGATCCCGATCGATGCGAAACTGGAAGACGCCACCGCGGTCGATTTCGAGACCATCGAGCTCGGCACCATCCTGAATTACATGAATGCGCCCGGACGGCTTTCGATCGCGCTGCTCGATGCCTGCCGGGACAATCCGCTTGCCCGCCGGTTCCGCAGTCTCGGGACCAGCCGCAGCGCCTATGTCGGCCGCGGTCTTGCTGCACCCGAGGCCGGCGGCGGTAACATCCTGATTGGTTATGCCACAGCCCCGGGCGAAGTCGCCCTTGATGGTGACGGCGACAACAGCCCGTTCACGACGGCCCTTCTTGAACACATCGAAACGCCGGGCCTTGAAATCGAGATCATGATGAAACGGGTCAAGGCGGATGTTTACTCCGCCACCGGAGGGTCTCAATCGCCCTGGCACAATTCCGCCCTGAGGCGGGAATTCTATTTCCTCAAATAGATCCGCCTTCAGCGTATCTGCGCCATGACGAGATGGCCCGGAACCGGATCGCCAGCCTCCTGGCGCACCGTGATCGGGTCCATCGTCAGAATGTCGAAACCGGCCTTGTCCAGTGCGGTGCGGACATAATCTTCGCTTTGCGCAAAGCGGTTGTTCGGGCCGACCATGTACGGACGTCCCTGCAGCAATGCGCCCGACAGGGTCTCGGTCGAAAAAGTCAGATAGCCGCGCGGGGTCAGCCGATCGGCTGCGCCTTCCAGAAAAGGTTCAACGGCTCCCAGATAGGGAAACACATCCGTTGCCGCGATCAGGTCCCAGCCCGGGCGCGTGCCGTCCTCTTCCTCGAAGTCCTTCAGAAATTCGACCGCCTCGCCGACATAGAGATCCTCATAGACTTCGCGGTCATAGGCCAGTTCAACGATCCGTTCCGACAGGTCCACACCGGTCCGGTGTACAGAACAGTCAGCCAGTGCCATTCCGGTCAGGCCGGTGCCGCAGCCAAGATCCAGCACCCTTGCGAAAGGTCCGATCTCCAGCTTCGCAATCAGGTCGCGTACCAGCAGCGGCACGCAATAGCCCAACTCGTCGACCAGGATCTCGTCAAAGACGTCGGCATGCTGGTCGAACAGCGTTGCGACATACGCATCGGGCATCTTCTCCGGGCTTGTTTCTGCGCCAATGGCCGCAAGCCGGACGCTGACACCGCCGCTGTCGTCGGGATCGAGCGCAAGTGCTTCACGGAAAGCCGCCTCGGCGCCCTTGAAGTCGCCGGCCTTCTGACGCTCAAGGCCACGGTTATAGGCCTCTGCAAGGGCTTCGTTTTCGGTGTCGTCCTCTTGGTCGGACGGGTGCTCGTCATCGATCATGTTTCTGTTCCGGCGCTTTTCTCCTGCCCTACAGGGCTGACACGTCAGATGCACGCAAAATCTGAATTTCCGATCGCTCAGAAAAGATCGAGTTGACTGTCGTCGGCAGCCTGCTTTTCCGCTGCCTTGCCGGCGTCCCTGATCTTTTTCAGCGGCACCGCCATTTCCTCTGCGGAGATCTCACGCTGAACATCCGGGTCATCGTTGACGACCTTGTTGACCCGGGTCGAAACCGGACTGGCAACCAGAAAGTCGTCTTCGGCCGGCACCAGCAGTTTTTCCGCGTCGCGCCGCTCCACATTGGCAACGTCCAGCCAGGTGCCAAAATCGCCCGGCTTCAGGATCACGGGCATGCGGTGATGGATCTCGGACATCATCCGGTTGGATTCGATCGTCAGGATTGCGCCGGTGTCCATGTCGCCGCCGTCCGGATCGGACCAGGTTTCCCACAAACCGGCAAACCCCATGATGTCGCCGTTGCGGGGCCTTATCCAGAATGGCTGCTTGCCCTCCGGCGTGCGCCGCCATTCATAGAAGCCTGACGCGGGAACCAGACATCTGCCATGCCGCATGGCGGTGCGAAAGGATGGTTTTTGCGCGGCGGTTTCCGCCCTGGCGTTGATCAACAGCGTGAAACTGGACGGATCCTTGACCCAACCCGGGATCAATCCCCAGCGCACCAGGTGAAACCGGCGCGTCCCGTCCAGCGTCTGCCTCACGATGGCAAGCGGCTGGGTTGGCGCGATGTTGTAGCGCGGCGGAAAATTCGGCCGATCGACATAGCCGAAGAAGGTGCGCACGGCGTCGGGCGGCGTCGTCAGGGCCAGGCGGCCGCACATGGCTGTTCCCTCCGTTTCTTCACCGGCAAACGCGTCCGGCGATTGGCTGTCGCCAAGTTAGGCAATTGGAAACAAAAAAGAAGTAGCTTAGGCCTCAAGTCAATAACAGGGGGACAGGTATGGAGTGTTTGCATCCAGTATTGGGCGCCGGGGAGCTGGCAGCCGATCGGCTGGAGGAGGCAAACATCAACCCCCAGACCGGGCTTGCTACTGATTACCTCAATCATTTCAATGAGGTAATGATGCTTCTTGAAATGCTTCCCGACATGCCGGATTGCGCCGAAGATGTCCTTGAGTGGGCCCCTCTTGACTATGAAGGGCATTTCGAGAACTCCACCTTCAAGGACAAGAACCTGGCGATTCAGGCCTACCATGCGGCTCCTGCCTATTTGCGCGAGCATCTGGAAGCCCAGGTTGCCGACATCAACAGGCTTGTCGGCGAGATCCAGGACCAGTTGCGCGCCGCGCCGAATCCGGCAGAGGTCGCCGCCATGATCGCCGACAAGGCAACGCTCGAGATCAAACCACTGATCGCCATTGCCGGCGCGGTCATTCACGGCCATGTCGAACCGGAAGCCTCCGAACACGAAGGCGACGGCGCACAGGCAGAAATCGACGCCCTGTTCGCCTGATTTCCCCGTTAGGGAATGGCCCCATAAGGCTCATTGAACCGGGCCGCGTTCTCAAGACTGTTCCTGTGCCTGAGGGCGCCCTATTCTCTGGCAGCGCACCGATTCCTTTCCTGTTGCCGAGGTCTTCATGTCCAGGTTCTATCCCGATGCACCACGTGCCAGTGTCAGCGTGCTTTGCCACCGGGACGGCCGGGCGCTTGTCGTCAAGCGCGGCAAGCCGCCCTTCAAGGACCACTGGAGCCTGCCGGGCGGCGTGATTGAACTCGGGGAAACTCTCAGGGAAGCCGCCGCGCGCGAATTGCTGGAGGAAACGGGGGTCACGGCGGATCTCGACCAGCCGGTCGAGACCTTCGATTCCATTCAAAGGGATCCGGACGGCAAGGTCGTCACGCATTTCATCCTGACCGTCTTTTGCGGGGCCTACCTTGCCGGAACACCCGAGGCCCAGGACGATGCCGCAGACCTTGACTGGGTGCTTCCCGAAGAGCTCGACGACCGGCCAACGACACCGGGCACGCCGGATCGGATCCGGCGGCTGCTGTCGTCAACGTGATCACACAGGATTGCAAAGCCGTGATTCGAAACCGCGGCGAATAGCGACAACCATGCCTCTGGTTCACTCCTGAGGGATCAAGCAATGGACAAGCTTGTCAAAACGGGCCTGACAATTTCCAGGCACATCGCAAAGGCCACCGTGTTTTGCCTGTTCCTCGTCGTGTCCGCCCAGGCCAGTCCGGACCAGTGGCGGCGCGCAGGCTTCAGCACCGATTTCAGCAAGAGCACGGTTGATCTCGGCACCATCTTTTCCGGCGGCCCTCCAAAGGACGGTATCCCGTCGATCGATGACCCACGGTTTGAAAGGGCAACAGACATTGACTGGCTGGAGGACAGGGAACCGGTGATCCGGCTGGATGTGGACGGCATTGTCCGCGCCTATCCGCTGCAGATCCTGATCTGGCACGAGATCGTCAATGACAGGATCGGATCCGTTCCGGTGTCGGTGACCTACTGCCCGCTTTGCAATTCCTCGATTGCCTTCGATCGGCGTCTTGGCGGAGAAACGCTGGATTTCGGCACCACCGGTCTTCTGCGCAATTCAGACCTCGTCATGTATGACCGTCAGAGCGAAACCTGGTGGCAGCAGTTCACCGGCGAAGGCATCGTCGGCACTCATGCGGGCCGCGAACTGAATATGCTGCCGTCGAGAGTGGTGTCGTTCGCTGACTTCCGGCAGCAACACCCGACTGCAGATGTGCTCGCGCGGCCTGTTCCCGCACGGCGGGACTATGGCCGCAATCCCTATGTCGGTTACGACAGCCGGTCGGCGCCCTTCCCGCTTTTTCAGGGAGACCTGCCGGAGAACATCAACCCGATGGCGCGGGTGGTTCTGGTGCGGGACGGCGCCAGACTTCATGCCGCCACTCTTGAGCATATCCGCAATGCCGGCACGGTTGCACTGACGGACGAGACGTCGCTGCGCTGGACCGGCGAACAGGCGTCCATCCTCGATGCATCTGCCACCGGTGACGGCCGGGCCGTCGGGTCCGTCGAGGCGGTCAGGAAAGCCCCGGAAGGTGAACAGGCACTCGTTCACGACGTCACTTTTGCCTTTGTGGTCCATGCTTTCCATCCCGACGTGCCTATTCTTGGGATCACTCGGCCATAGCGCTTGCGCATGGATCGGTCGTTGACCATGATCGCCCCATGAGTATGTGCCGTTTGCAACCCGCTGCGCTCCAGGCTGTGATTGTCCTGGCGATTGTTCTGATTTTCCCGGCGAGGGTTGTATCCGCACAGGAGATTTCGGCGGATGCACCGCCTTACGAACAACAGCTCATGCGCCTGTCGGAAATCTTCGGGGCACTGCATTTTCTGCGTCCGCTCTGTGAAGAAAAAGATGTTCCGAGCTGGCGTGACCAGATGGAAGACTTTCTGGACGCGGAAACACTAGACGAGAACCGGCGGCGCCGGTTCATCGAACGGTTCAATCAAGGTTATCGTGGTTTCTCAGTCGCTTATAGAGACTGTACTGACGCGGCACGTCTCGCAATGGGACAGTACTTGAGCGAAGGCGAAACAATTATCAGCGACGTCACCAGCCGCTACGGCCGATGATATCCGCAAAAATCTTCAATTCGTTACGAGTTGGTTAACCTTTTGAATCAAATTTGTGGGTGGCCGTTAAGTTTGCGTTCACGGTTGCTTATCAGCACGGTTCGCCGTGCTAGGATCAAGACACAAGATTCGGGGCAGGAACACGCGAGAGTTGTCCCTCTTGCGTTCGGGAAGGACCGGTAAGGAAGCGAATGATCAACGACGATTATGCTGACGCGGCAATGGAAGCGGAATTTGCCGAAGACGAAGACATAAGACGCGCCGCGCTCGGGTTCATTTCCGATGCCTGGGCCGAAGCAATTGCAAATGGCGTCGATGCGGATGCCGTGGCACACGCGGCCATGTTCACCGCGCTTGCCGACCTTGTCGCCGCCTATGGCGAAGACGCCGTTGCCAAACTGGCCGAGGGCCTGCCGGACCGGATCCTGCAGGGCGACTACACGGTCAACCGCGTTCTGCAATAGCAGCGGTACATTTCGAAACATCGCAAAAGGCCGGGTGACCGGCCTTTTTGAGTCTGCATGGCGTCGCCGCCACTGTAGTCGCTAAAACAGGTGTTCGAGCGCCAGCTTCAGGTAGATCAGCGCGCCAAAAACCACCAGCAGGAAACCGGCAATATGGTTGGCCCTGTCCAGCCACTGATCGTCTATCCTGGTTTTGAAATGCGACACGGTGGCCGACACGATCACCCACCAGCTTGTCGCCCCCGCCGTCACGCCGGCGACCATCACAAGCGCCCCGACATGATCGCCCGGAGCCGGACGGAAGTCGCCGAGGCCGCCGAAAATGGCGATAAAGGCCAGGATCGCACCCGGGTTTGTGATCGCCATGAAGAAGGCCGCGGTCGCATCTCCGAGAAAGCCGTGTTCCCGTCCATTGCCGTTCTTCGTCAGATGCGGATGCGTGTTCCAGATCTTGATGCCGAAAATGATCAGGAGCGCTCCACCGACAAATTCGATCAGGTCGAACTGGCCCTCGATGAAGGTGGTCACGGCAGAGACGCCGAAAATCGCCGCAAAGGCATAGATCGTGTCGGCGATGACCGCCCCCAGACCAACATAAACGCCGTGCCGGAAGCCGCCACGCACTGCATGCTGGATGGCCATGATGTTGACCGGGCCGACGGGTGCTGTGGTGAGAATGCCGACAAAATATCCGATCAGCACATATTCCAGAAAGGTCACAATCGGTCCTTTTTGCCCGGCCTGTCGAAACCGCTTTTCAACTGGCAGCGGGCCCTTGGTTTTCCCTGTTCGGCGAATAGGCCTTTCGATAGCGGCGATGCGGGTCGCTGACAAGAACGAGAATTGACCCGGGCAACTGTTTTCACCATGGCATGAATTGTTTAAGGAATGGCACAGCAGGAGCTAGCTGGAGAACGCGCTGATGGGATGGAAACTGCTTGCCGCGGTTGCGATTGCGATTGCCGGCCTGTTGCCCTTGGCAGGTCAGGCCAAGACCGTCGAGGTCAAAACCATTCCGGTCACGCCGTCCCAGGAGACGCCGATCATCCCGGACACCGAAATCCAGCTGCCTTCGGAAAACGCAGCGGCCCCAGCCAGCGAAGCGGCCACGGACCCGGAGGCTCCAGAGGAACTGCCCCAGGTGCTCTACAGCACCGACTATCTGCCAAAGCCGGTTGCGCGCATGCACAGCCAACTGAAGGAGGCGGCCGCCAATGGCGATCTCGACCGCATCCGGATGATCCTGGAAAGCAATGAAATGCCGCCGACCTTGTCCTTTGGCGACATCGGTGACCCGATCGATTTCCTGAAACAGAGTTCCGGCGACGGTGAAGGCTTCGAGATCCTGGCCATTCTGGCCGACATTCTGGACGCAGGTTTCCTGCATGTCGATGTCGGCACGGCGCAGGAAATGTATGTCTGGCCGTATTTCGCCCGCTATCCGCTGGAGGGCCTCAGACCCGACCAGAAGGTTGAACTGTTCCGGATCGTGACCGCAGGCGACTTTGCCGAAATGCAGGAATTCGGCGCCTGGACCTTCTACCGCCTCGGCATCGGTCCGGACGGAACGCTCCACTTTTTCGTGGCGGGTGACTGAAGCACGATCCTAGAGGCTTTTGAACCAGGTCTCGCTGTAACGCTTCCAGAACTGGTGGTCATACCTGGACATTATTGCGCCCCAGCCGTTGCCCTTGTCGAAGGTCGAAAACTTGAACGGTGTCACGGACGGGTAGCGTTCCGGGCGGCAGATATCCGAGATTCTGCGCAAAGCCTCGTAGGTTCCCTCGTTGTCCGCAGCCAAGAAGAAACTCATTTGCAACAAATCCGAGGACAGATTGACGGCTTGAACAAACCGGCTGATATCCGTCGCCGAAATCGTTGTCGAGCTGGTAATGCCGCAAAGATCGCCCGTCGTAAGCTGCCCCGATGCCAGCGGCGGCAGGGCGTTGTACCAGATGTCGAAGTCTTTGCTGTTGGCCGGCAGCACCGGGCTTGCCCACATATGCGTGCGAAAGTCGTCCAGCGCATCGCCCGAAAGCTGAAGGCGGTGGCCGAGTTCGTTCAGGAAACACATGGCAAGAGCGAATCTGGCCGAAATCGACAGCTGTCGGGTTTCGTCCCGGAAGGTGTTGATTTCATGAGCAAGGTCGAGATTTTCTGTCATGTTCCAGCTTCAGGAATTGAGAACGGAGCCTGTTCATAAAGGCCGCCGACGCTCTGTCAACGGCCCTGGTTTCAATCAGACAAGCTGCGCTGAATGCCCTGAACCTGCGACGTCAAGGGGCGTCCCGCCTTGCCAGTCTCACGGCCGTCTGACCGCGCCAGAGCCGTTTTGACGGCATGACCAGCATGATGTCGTCTTCAGGGGTCACCACTTCCCGCTCGCCATCGTGACCGAGAAGCGTTCCTTTCCTGGCAATGATTTCACCTCCGGAAAAGGGCTCTGCGAAAACAAACGCATCGGACTGGATGGTCACGGCCTCGATGACGGTAAAGGCCGATTGTTCGGCGACGGAGGCAGGAAACTCCTCCAGAAGGTCGGGTGCCGCAACGCCCGTTGCAACCAGGAACCGGGCCGCCGATTCCCGTGCCAGATCTCCGGCCGAAGCCTCCCAGTGCTGGCCGCATTCAATCAGCAAGGCGGTTTGTGACGCGTCGGGATCATCGAAGGCTGCATAGTCGCGCATGCGCCGGCCGGCGGCATGGCCGGCATCTCCCACGACCCGGTCCGGAACCCCGACCGACGCGGCCAACCTCTTTGCCCTCGCGTGCCTGCCGGTCATCATCAGTGGCGGTGCAAGATGCTGCATGCTGTGAATGTCGAGCAGAAAGTCGATCCCGGTCAGCGCCGGCCGAACCTCGCGGGCGCGGCGCAATTCGACGCTGTCGCGCTCGCCTTCCAGCACATCGATCTCCCAGACCCGGTTGAAGTCTTCCTCGACCCAGCGCGTGGCGTTGGGATCGGCAGGATCGAAGGCCTCGTAGGCCGCAATGTTCATGAAAGCGAGGCTCAAGGACCCGGCCTGCGGCCGGATGTCCTTCTTCAACAGCCAATCAAGGGCAATCGCTCCGCAAGGCTCATTGCCATGCACAACGGCACTGATCATGACGTTCGGCCCCGCCTTGCCGCTGTCAAATCGCCAGATATAGGGAATATCCGTGTTGCCGTTCCTGTAGGGCGAGATATCCGGCGCGTCGAGCTCAACCGGATAGTCATTGGGAATGTTGATTTCGGTCATCTGCTCGTGCTCCTCTTTGAACAGTCAGGCATGGGAGGGATACTGGTGAAAACCCCGAAGGTTGCGTTGCTGGGCATGATCCTGGAATCGAACCGCTTCGCCCGCCCGGCCACCGAGAACGACTTTCGCTCGCTGACCTGGCTTGAAGGAGACGCCCTTCTTCAGGAAGCGCGCGCTCAGACACCGACCCTTGCGGCTGAATTTGCCGCCTTCGTGCGGGCCATGGACGCGACCGGACCGTGGCACCCGGTTCCCTGCACGCTGGCTGCAAGCCACCCGGCAGGGCCTGTCAGGCGCGAGGTCTTCGAGACGGTCACTGGCGCGATACAGCGCCAACTCGCCGAGAACGGGCCTTTTGATGCGGTCTATATCTGCAATCACGGTGCCATGGTCGCCGAACACGACCACGACCCGGATGGCTCGCTGATGGCACAGGTTCGCGAAGCCGTCGGAGCCGCGCCCCTGATCGTGTGCACGCTCGATCTCCACGCAAATATCTCCGAGCGCATGGTTGCTGCCTGTGACCTGATCGTCGGCTATCGCACCAATCCGCATGTCGACATGATAGAACGCGGTGAAGAGGCCGCCTTTTCGCTCAGGCGCTGTCTTGCAAGTGGCCGGCGGCCCCAGGTCGCCCTTGAAAAACCGCCCCTTGTCCCGGCTTCCGTCACGCTGCTGACGGCAGAAGCCCCCTATGGCGAGCTGATCAATTACGGACAGCAACGCCAGGCCGAACTCGGTGGTTCCATCCTGAACGTGTCCGTGTTCGGAAATTTCGTTTTCTCCGACACGCCGGACAATGGGCTGGCCGTCGTCGTGACGGCGCGCGACGATCCGGCTGCCGCCAAGGACCTGGCTTCGGATATTGCGGATCGCGCCTGGGCGAACCGAAACGGCTTTGTCCGCCGCCTGACATCTGTCGAGCAGGCCGTGACAATCGCCGAGGACAAGAAGCGCGCACCGGTCATCTTTTCCGACGCGGGCGACAATCCCGGTGGCGGCGGCACCGGACGCACCACGGAACTGCTCGCTGCGCTTAACGCCAGCAACGTCGACAATATTCTCTATGGCTCGTTCTTTGACCCGGAACTCGCGGCCGAAGCGCACAGTCTGGGTAAAGGCGCGACCTTCAAGGCGAGGTTCAACCGATCCGCCGGACCGGAGGTCTGGGAGAAATGGGATCTTCCCTTCGAAACAGAGGCCAGGGTTGTTGCGCTTCATGATGGCAATGTCGTCGGCGAAGGTGGCATGACCAAAGGCCGGCGTCTGCATCTCGGTCCGTCGGCAGCCCTTGAGCTTGGTGCGATCCAGGTGGTGGTCATCTCCGACCGGGCGCAGACCTCCGACCCGGTCTTTTTTCACATGCTCGGCCTTGATATCGGCAGCGCCGACTGTGTGGTCGTGAAATCGCGCGGGCATTTCCGGGCCGGCTTTGCTCCGTGGTTCGCGCCGGACCGGGTCTACGAGATAGACACTGCCGGCCTGACGAGCCCGGTGCTGGCACGCTGGCCGTTCGAGAACATACCCCGCCCGAGCTTTCCGCTCGATCCCGATACGCAATGGAACGATCCTCGCCACGGTTAGACAGGCTCCGAATATTCATCGGGCGGCGTGGTCTGCTTGACGTAGTCCATGAACTGCCGCGCAAGCTCGGACGGTTGTCGGCCGGTGGGGAGCACGAAGCTCGTGTGATAGGTGATGGGAGCGTCGAACGGCCGGACGGTTATGTCCGCCATGCCGCCGGAGAGAACCGGAAACGGATTGATCAAGGTGACCCCGAGACCTTCTCGCACCAGTTCCAGCGCCGCCATGTTGGTCGCGGTTTCCGCAACCGTTCGCGGGCGGACGCCGGAGCGGGCAAAGAGCTGTTCGGTGATTGCGCGTGTGCCGAGCCGCCGCAGAAACTCGATCAGGTCCACCCCTTCCAGATCCGCCGGGGTGATGATTTCCTTTGCCTCAAGCGGGTGCCCGCTCGGCATGGCACAGACAACATGGGACCGCCGCCAGGGCAGCAAGGTGACGCCGGACCGCTGGATCATGGCACTGGTCAGACCGAGATCGTAGCGCAGGTCCAGAATGCCGGACACCAGCACATCGGTCGCCTGGATATCGAGCTGCAGGTTCTTGGCCGGGTTCTGCTTCAGGAAGGCAGCGACCCGGCGGATGACAAAGTTGTGCGCCAGGGTCGGCGGCACGATCAGCCGAAGGGGCTCTTCGTCTGCTTCCGCCCATTCGGCCCCTTCAATCAGGGCCAGTGTTTCGAACAACGGATCCAGCTGGTCGTTCAGCCGAAGGGCCGCCGCCGTCGGCTCGACCCGACCGGAATCCCTCAGAAAGAGATTGCGGCCAACGCGTTGCTCCAGCGAAGACAGCGCCCGGCTGATAGAAGATTGCGAGACGCCCAGACGGCGTGCCGCGCCAATGGTGGTTCCTGTTGTCACCAGGGCGCGCAACGCTTCCATTTCCCGCAGTCGGTGCCGCTGTTCTGCCATGTCGATTGATATTCCTGTTCCGCGGAAGGTGGGTTTGAGGTCTGAATTACCTTATGCAAAAATGCATCAACTTCTCTATTGGCAATGTATTTTCTGCAAGCTAACATCCTTTTCAGCGTGCGGCAAAAAGTCCGGAAAAGGACACCGCGCCTTCCGAGGGAGTTACATTGTCATGAGAAAACTTGCAGCCGCTGCGGCGGTCACGGTCAGCGCGTTTGCGCTGATGACCAGTGCCGCCTCCGCAGAAAAACTCACCATCGGCCTGGCTTCCGAGCCGACGTCGATGGATCCGCATTTCCACAATCTTGGTCCCAACAACGCCATGTCGGTCCACCTGTTCGACCGGCTGATTGCCCAGGACGAAAAACAGCGCCTGTCGCCGGGCCTTGCCGTTTCCTGGGAGCCGATCGACGACCTGACCTGGGAATTCAAGCTGCGCGAGGGCGTTAAGTTCCACGACGGCAGCGATTTCAATGCAGATGATGTCATCTGCACCATGGAACGTGCACCGGATGTGCCGAATTCTCCGTCGGGCTACGGCACCTATCTGAAGGGCAAGACCTTCAAGAAGATCGACGACTACACTGTCCACGCCATCACCGAAGCCCCCTATCCGCTGATGGCCAATGACATCTCGACCATTCCGGTGATCTCCGACAGCGCGGGCTGCGGAGCGGCAACGGAAGACTTCAACGCCGGCACTGCCGCGGTCGGCACCGGTCCGTTCAAGTTCTCCAGCTACAAGCCGGGCGAAAGCATCACGATGGTTCGCAACGACGACTATTGGGGCGATGCACCCACCTGGAGCGAAGTCGAATTCCGGCCGATCAAATCCGGTCCGAGCCGCGTCGCCGCTCTTCTGGCAGGCGATGTCGACATGATCGCTGGCGTGCCGACGACCGACATCGAGACCTTGAAATCCAAGGACAACATTCAGCTCAGCCAAGGTGTTTCGAACCGGGTCATCTATTTGCATATGGACCAGTTCCGCGAGAACTCGCCCTTCGTGAAAGGCAATGACGGCAGCGACATCAAGAACCCGCTGATGGATCAGCGTGTCCGCACGGCGATCTCCAAGGCGATCAGCCGGGATGCGATTGTCGACCGGGTCATGGAAGGCGTGGCCCTGCCGGCCGGTCAGCTGTTGCCCGAAGGTTTCTTCGGGGTTTCGGACAAGTTGCAGCCTGTCGAGTACGACCCGGAAGGGGCCAAGGCCCTGCTGGCGGAAGCCGGCTATCCGGACGGGTTCCAGCTGACGATCCATGGCCCGAACGATCGCTATATCAACGATGCCAAGATCGCCGAAGCCATCGGCCAGATGCTGACCCGTGTCGGCATCAAGACAGCCGTGGAAACCATGCCGCGCTCGGTCTATTTCGGCCGCGCCTCGCGTGGTGGAGCGGACGGTCAGCCGGAATTCAGCTTCATCCTCGTGGGCTGGGGTGCCGGCTCTGGTGAAGCCTCCTCGCCGCTGAAATCCCTGATCCATACCTTTGACAAGGACAAGGGGTTCGGCTCGTCGAACCGTGGCCGGCATTCCAATGCCGAGATCGACGCCATGATCGAGGAAGCACTCCGGACGGTGGATGACGAGAAGCGTCAGGACCTTCTCGCAAAAGCCACGGAAATGGCCATCGAGGATGTCGCGATCATTCCGACGCACTTCCAGGTCAACACCTGGGCAGCCAAGAAGGGCCTCTCCTACATTCCCCGGACGGACGAATACACCCTTGCCATGGGTGTTGTGAAGGACTGATTCAAACCTTCCGGGTCGCTGAACCTCAGCGGCCCGGTCCTTCCTGCAGCCTGAGTATTTCTCATGTCCGTTTTCGTCATCCGCCGGCTGATGCAGGCGTTCTTTGTCGTCTTTCTCATGTCGGTGATCGTTTTCTTCGGCGTGAACATTGTCGGCGATCCCGTCTACATGCTCGTCAGCCCCGACGCGGATCAGGCGGATATTGAGGCCGCCATCCGCCGCCTCGGTCTCGACCGGCCGATCTGGGAACAGTATCTCCTGTTTCTGAAAGGCGCGGCCCAGGGCAATCTTGGCGACTCTTTCATCTTCGGCGAACCCGCCCTGAAACTGATCCTGCACCACATGCCGGCTACGCTGGAACTCGCCTTCAGCGCGCTGTTCCTGGCAATCGCCATCGGCATTCCGCTCGGCCTCTTTTCCGGTCTTTATCCGGACAATCCGGTTTCCAAGGGCATCATGGCCGGATCCATCCTCGGCTTTTCCCTGCCGACCTTCTGGGTCGGGCTGATGCTGATCCTGCTCTTCGCGGTCGAACTCGGGTGGTTGCCCTCCACGGGACGCGGCGACACCGCAACGATATTCGGCATTGAAACGAGCCTGGCCACCTGGGACGGGATCAGACATATCTTCCTGCCTGCCCTGAACCTGGCGCTGTTGAAGATTTCGCTCGCAATCCGCCTGACACGAGCCGGTGTCCGTGAAGCCATGGGCCAGGACTATGTCAAATACGCCCGTGCCAAGGGCATCTCGACCCGGCGCATCATTTTCGTTCACGTGATGAAAAACATCATGATCCCGGTTGTCACGGTGATGGGTCTGGAATTCGGCAGCCTGATCGGCTTCTCGGTCGTCACGGAAACGATCTTTGCCTGGCCCGGCATGGGCAAGCTGCTGATCGATGCCATCCTGCAGCTCGACCGCCCCGTGGTCGTTGCCTACCTGATGATCATGGTTCTGTTCTTTGTCGTGATCAATCTGGTCGTCGACATTCTCTATTCCATTCTGGACCCGCGGGTCCGCCTACAGGACCAGGGCGCATGACCGACGCAACGCTTGAGACAGAAGCTCCGGCCCCGGCAAAGGTGGAAACCCCGTTCCAGCGGTTTCGCGCCGAGTTTTTCGAAAGCCGCATTGCCGCCACCGCCTTTGTCGTTCTTGTCATCATTGTTCTGCTGGCGATCCTGGCTCCCTGGATCACCCCCCAGAACCCTTATGACCTGGCACAGGTGGATGTGCTTGACGGGCGCCTTCCACCCGGCTCCGAGGCCTTTGCGGGTTACACCATGTGGCTCGGATCGGACGGGGCCGGCAGGGATCTCTATTCGGCCATTCTCTACGGGCTCCGGATTTCCATATCCGTCGGCCTCGCCTCCGGCGTCATTGCACTCTTCATCGGCATGGCCGTCGGCCTGATCGCCGCCTATGCCGGCGGCAGAACCGAAGCGATCATCATGCGGGTGGTCGATCTGCAACTGTCCTTTCCGGCGTCGCTGGTCGCCCTGATGCTGGTCGCGGCGCTCGGCAAGGGGGTCGACAAGATCATCCTCGCACTCGTCGTCGCGCAATGGGCCTATTACGCCCGCACGGTACGTGCGACCGCCCTGGTGGAACGCGGCAAGGAATATGTCGAGGCGGCGCAATGCCTCGGCCTCTCGAAAGTGCGTGTTGTCTTCCGGCACATCCTGCCGAATTGCCTGGCCCCGCTGATCGTGGTGGGCACCGTGCAGACCGCACATGCCGTCTCCCTGGAGGCGACGCTGTCCTTCCTCGGCGTCGGTCTGCCACAGACAGAACCCTCTCTCGGCGTGCTGATCGCCAACGGGTTTGAATACATGCTGTCCGGTCGTTACTGGATCTCCGTCTTTCCCGGCATTGCCCTGCTTCTGACGGTGGCCTCGATCAACCTTGTCGGTGATCAGCTGCGCGACGTGCTCAATCCGAGGCTGAAGAAATGACCGCCGTCCTCGAAGTCAGCGGGTTGAAGACGCATTTCTTCACCCATGCCGGTGTCGTCAAGGCCGTCGACGGCGTCGACTTCACCGTCAACAAGGGCGAGGTCATGGGCCTTGTCGGCGAATCCGGGTCGGGCAAATCCATCACCGGGTTTTCCATTCTCGGTCTCATCGACCCGCCGGGACGGATCATTGAAGGCGCCATTCGCTTTAATGGCGACGACATTGCCAATGCGCCGGAGGAACGGTTGAAGTCGATCCGTGGCAACAAGATCTCGATGATCTTCCAGGATCCGATGATGACGTTGAACCCGGTTCTGCGGATCGACTCGCAGATGATGGAAGCGATCCTGGCTCATGAGAAAGTCTCCAGGAAAGAAGCCTGGGAACGCTGCCGCGACGCGCTGGGTCTGGTCGGCATTCCCTCCCCCGAGGAACGGCTCAGGGCCTATCCCCACCAGCTTTCCGGCGGCATGCGCCAACGGGTGTCGATTGCCATCGCCTTCCTGAACAAGCCGGACCTGATCATTGCCGACGAACCGACGACGGCACTCGATGTCACGATCCAGGCCCAGATCATTCACGAGGCCCAGAAGCTGACACGGCAGACCGGTACGGCGATGATCTGGATCACCCATGATCTTGCCGTTGTCGCGGGCCTCGCCGATCGGATTTCGGTGATGTATGCCGGCCGGATCGTCGAACAGGGACCGACCGACGACGTCATCGACCATCCGCTTCACCCCTATACGGTTGGCCTGCTGGGCTCCGTGCCCACGGCCAACAAACGCGGCGAGCGCCTGTTCCAGATCGAAGGCATGACGCCGAACATGCTGGCGTTGCCACAGGGCTGTGCCTTTGCCCCGCGCTGCGGCTTCGCCACCGAGGCCTGCAAGGTCCCGCCTCAGGTCGAACAGGTCGCGGGCCGCGCTCTTCGCTGCTATCACCCCCAGGCTCAGGTTGCTGCCCAATGACGGCTCCCCTTGTTGAGATCCGCGACGTCTCCAAACGCTTCGCAAAACGGCTCGACGTGGCCGGCAAGATTGCCCGGAAACTTGGGGCCGGTATCCGCGAGGAAATCGTTCATGCCGTTGACGAGGTCAACCTGGAGATCCGCGAGGGCGAAGTGCTCGGCCTGGTCGGGGAATCGGGCTGCGGCAAGTCCACTCTGGGCCGTGTTGTCGCCGGCATTCATGCCCCCAGCAGCGGACAGCTGCTTTTTCAGGGCAATGACGTGGCGGCGATGTCCTCCGCCGACAAACGGGCGGCAACACTTGCCATCCAGATGATCTTCCAGGACCCGTTCGCCAGTCTCAATCCGCGCATGCGGGTCGAGGATATCATCGGGGAAGCGCCAAGGGTGCATGGCATCGTCTCCAGGTCCGAAGCCTCGGACTATGTCGACGACATCATGAAGAAGGTCGGTCTCGACCCGTCGCTGAAGCGGCGCTATGCGCACCAGTTTTCAGGCGGACAGCGCCAGCGTATCGGCATTGCCCGGGCGCTGGCGGTAAAGCCGCGCTTTCTCGTCTGCGACGAGGCGATTGCAGCGCTTGACGTGTCGATCCAGGCGCAGGTGATCAATCTCTTCATGGATCTCAGAGAAGAATTCGGCCTGACCTATCTGTTCATCAGCCATGACCTCAGCGTCGTGGAGCACATCGCCGACCGGGTGGCGATCATGTATCTGGGCCGGATCGTGGAAAGCGCTTCAACTGAAGAGATTTTCAGCGCGCCCCGACATCCCTACACCAAGGCGCTTCTGGCCGAGGCGCCGCGGCTGGATCAGCGCAAGCGCGACTTTGCCCCGATTGAAGGCGAAATCCCCTCGCCCTTGAACCCGCCTGACGGGTGTTTCTTCAATCCCCGCTGCCCGCATGCCCAGGATCTCTGCCGCCGCGACCAGCCACTTCTTGAAACATTCGGTGGGGACCATTCGGTCGCCTGCCACTATTGGAAAGACATATGATCCCCGCAGTCCGCACGGTCGCGCCCGTCACAGATCCCGTCCCGCTCGTCTTCGACAGTCCCCATTCAGGTTCGATCTATCCCGCGGACTTCAACCATGCGATCGACCGCATGACCCTGCGCCGGTCAGAGGACGCCCATGTCGAGGAGCTGTTTGCGCCTGCGGTCGCGGAAGGCGCAACCCTCATCCATGCGCTCTTTCCACGCTGTTATGTCGATCCGAACCGGAACAGCGATGACATCGACATTTCGATGATCGATGGGACCTGGGACGGTCCCGTCAATCCCACATTCAAGACGTTGCAACGTGGCGTCGGCCTAATCTGGAAGGACATGAAGGCTTTCGGTCCGGTCTATGATCGCAAATTAACCGCCGGGGAAATCCGCAAGCGGATCGACACTTGCTGGGCACCCTATCACGGCACACTGAAATCGACGCTCGACCGGTTCCACGAAACGCACGGCCACGTTCTGCATGTGAACTGTCATTCCATGGCCAGCATGGGTGACAGGACCACCGAAGACGGTGAGGTACCGCGGCCTGATTTTGTCATTGGCGACCGGGACGGCAGCACCTGTGCCCCTGCCCTGACCGACTGTGTGGTGGAGACCTTGCGCGAACTTGGCTACTCCGTCGCCATCAACGACCCTTACAAGGGGTTTGAACTGGTGCGCCGGCATGGCCGGCCGTCGGAAGGCCGGCACAGCATCCAGATCGAGATCAATCGCAAGCTCTATATGGAAGAAGCGACGCTTTCCAAGGTCGACGGCTTTCTGCAGCTGGAACAGAATTTGACCGTTCTTGCCCGTGCACTTGCCAAGCTGGCAGCCGATCCGGCGGCGCTTTGAACCTCACGCGCCAAACAGGTCTGCTGCCGGGTCCTGCTCCATAATGTCCTCGTAGTATTCGGCGACTTCGCTCATGGATACCTGCCTGAGTGGCTCCCGGTGATCAAATCCGGATGAAAACAGAACGAGCGTGCGTGAGTTTCTGTCTTCAAACTGCAGAAGCGCCATGCCAAGGCGATCGAAGTAGAGCGAGCCTCCTTGTGCCTGGAAGAGACCACCGTTCCTTTGCCCGAGAAAATCGACAAGCTCAAGGATGGGTTGGCCCAGCATCTCATTGTCGTCCAGGGAGAGGTTCTCAAGGCCTTCGAGGTAACTCGCTATAGAGACCAGACCATTCTGTGAATAGGTGCACTCGTTCCAGGGCGCGTGATGCCGGCTTTCCTCCACACAAACCCGTTCGCTCTGCCGCACGTTTTCCGGCGGACCCAGAATGAACCTGACGTCGTCCGCCTTCATTCCGAAGGACAGTGCGCCACAGCCAACATGTGGTTGAATGGTCCATTTCATTGATCTCGTTTTCCTTTTTTGTAATCGGCATTAGACTGCCATATTCGTCGGCACCCAGTTTCGAGTGCAACCAGATGTACGACCCCAAAGGCAATGGCAAAGACAGGGCTGTCCAGTCGGTCCGGTTTACCGAACTGGAGCCGCCGGAGCACCTGCGCAGCATTGTTCACCGCTTTCTCGAATTGAAAACCCTGGAACCGCTTGAGCAGGATTACCGGTTTCACGCCCTGCCCGATGCCTGTGTCTATATCGTTCTGGACCAGTCACACCGTGATGTCGCCGGGATCACAAGGCTGCGGGCATCTTCCGAGGAACTCAGCCTCGGGCGCAGTTTTCATTATATCAACATCCGTTTGCTGCCCGGCGTCTGGCAGGGGTCTCCCGATGAGACCGGCTACGGGATGATCGACAGCGCCTATGCCGGCAAGTTGCCACTCGTCGCACTCAATCGGGCGCTCGTCGCCAGAGATCTATCGGACAATCTCCAGCATCTGGTGCGATTTGTCGAAAGCCTTGCCGAAGGCGGCCTGGTCCTTGCCAATCCGGTCACCGAAAAGATCTTCCGCCATCTCGAAGACATCCATTCGGTCGCAGACATGGCCGCCGTGTCCGGCGTATCCCCAAGGCAGTTGCAACGGACCTTGAAAAAGACGACCGGCTTTGCCCCGCACGACTTTCTGAAAGTGCTGCGATTGCAGCAGTCGCTCAGGGGAGAACCGTCCCTCTCCTATGCCGACCAGTCCCATTTCATTCATTCGTTCCGAAAGGCGACCGGGTACACACCGGCGAAATATGCCAAAAAGTTCGATGTCTGAAATCTACAATACAGGCGAGGCGCGCGCCCTTAAGCAGGCAGACAGGATCGACAAGACAGGAGTTGATGATGTCTGCAATGAACGCAATCGGATGGTTTGACATCTTTGTTGAGGATCTCGATCGGGCGGTCTCGTTTTACGAAACCGTGCTGGCGCGCAAGCTGGAGCCGATCGGTGATCCGACAGGCGAAACCCGGATGATGAGTTTTCCGGCGGAGATGAGCGCCTATGGCGCGGGCGGCGCCCTCACCAAGTCGCCGCATGCCGGGCCTGGCGCTGGCGGAACAATTGTCTATTTCAACGCCGAAGACTGCGCAATTGAAGAAGCCCGTGTCGCAGGGGCCGGCGGTCAGGTGATCCGGCCGAAATTCTCGATCGGCGAATATGGCTGGGTGAGCCTCTGCCAGGACACGGAAGGCAATCTCTTCGGCATCAGCTCGATGACATGACAGGTTTCCCTGGTGGCCGCTTCGTAGGGGGCAATCCTCCGGAAGAGGCCACCGAACCCATTAAACACCAACCGAAGGGGAAGAGTGAAAGGAACGCTCTGGCCCCCGCTCCTGTTGGCCGAAGGCGGAAAGCGCCGAAAGTGGTGCAGGTGAGCGAATCGAACCAGAACCGCGCTCATGTAGCGCAAACAAGAATGGTGCGGCCGGGGAGACTCGAACTCCCATTGAGGGTTGCCCTCGCCGGATCCTAAATCCGGTGCGTCTGCCATTTCGCCACGGCCGCATGTTCTTGAACTGGTCCTGGGAGAAGGGATCGAACCTTCGCCTCCGGTTCCACAGACCGGCGCTCTGACCAACTGAGCTATCCCAGATTTCAGATGGGCGGCAATCAATAGGCTGCTCACCCAAAGGGTTTCGGTGACGAATTGGCGTTCGTCCCCCTTGCCCGAACGCCCCAGGCCACGAGGAGACAGGCGAGGTACTCGCTCAAGCCACTCGAGGAGCGATTGAGCAAGCAACAGGTGGTGCGGCTGGTGGGGGTCGAACCCACATGAGGTGCTCCCTCACCGGTCTCTCAAACCGGCGCGTCTGCCATTCCGCCACAGCCGCAAACTGGTCAGGGAGGCGGGATTTGAACCCGCGGCCTCTCGCGTCCGAGGCGAGCACTCTGACCGAACTGAGCTACTCCCTGAAGATTTCATTTGGCCCCGGAAGCCCCTTGCACGGTTCGCGCAAGGGGCTTCCGGGTGCCACGTATCCGCCTGATGCGGATGCTGGTGCCGGCGGGGAGAGTCGAACTCCCAAACGACTGCATCTGAGGCAGCCAGGTATGCCAGTTCCCGTCACGCCGGCGAAGGGGCGGCAAATTCTGGTGGGCGGGGAGGGACTCGAACCCCCACAGTTAAAAACGGCTGATTTACAGTCAGTTGGGCTCTCCGGCGCCCGGTGCCCGCCCTAAGGTAGACGGATCCGCTGTGACGGCCGGATCCGAAAAAGTCTGTGATGTCAAAGAACTCCCGATCCCGCCGGGCCCCGGGCGGACCCGGTTCTGAGCTTGAAAACGAAAGACCCCCGTGACGTGCGGTCGACGGGGGTCTTTCGTTGCTCGGGATCTTGGGAGTGTCAGAGTGCTCTGGTAACTCCTCGAACCGGCATGACCCGTCGACCGCCTGCTGGCAGCAGCAGATGCAGTTGCGAGAGCAGATACGAATAGACGTGCGCGATCGATGCGCTTGCAGCGCCGATCATGTTCGCAGTGGTCCCAGTCGTGGTCATTGTCTCGTCCTATTGGTCAGCCGGGAGGTGTTCCCGCGGGCCGAATTGATGTGCAAATCATCCGTCATCGTCAAGCAAAAAACTTGTAGCAGACGCGGCATTTTTCGCGGGACCCTATGGGTCCCGAAAATCACCTGGCGAAACGGACAGCGCTTGCGCCCAAACCGTTCCAGGGCAAATGAGTCGGCAGAATCGGAAATTTTGACTGGTTCGACCATCCGGTTTCGAATGTCGTTTCCTGTATCCCCTGCCCCGTCGCCAATGGTGCGCGGACCACAATCCGCGCACCCGATGGCGAGCGAACCAGAACTCAAAACTTGCCGTTGTCATGTGCCATTTCGGCCGGGATGGGCGAGACCACATCCCAGTGTTCGACGATCTTGCCGTCGGCCACCCGCCAAAGGTCGAAAAAGGCCCAGGGTTCTCCCCCCATGACGGCATCGGAGGCAACAAAGACAAAATTACCTTCCGCGACAACGATCTGTGGCTCGAATTTGGTAATCACCATGCCTTCTTCCGCATAGGCCTCAATGGCCACAAGCAGTCCGTTCAAACCATCGGCAATGTTCGGATTGTGCTGCATGTAGACCGCCGGATCCATGTAGTCGGCAACCTTTTCCGGTGCCGCCCCGCCAAGCACATCACGCACAAATCCAACCACAAGCTGCTTGTTTGCCTCCGTCTTGTCGAGGTCCGTGATTTCAGTCGGACCGTCGGTCATTGACCGGCCGGAGACGGTGGTTTCCGGTCGTGGCTGCAGATTGTCCCAATGCTCGGCGACCACGCCATCTTCAACGCGGAAGACATCGAAAGCGACCAGTGCCGGCGCGCCGAACGCGTCGGCGTTTTCGTAAGAGTTGTGCAGAACGACATAATCGCCCTCGGTGATCACGCGGTGTGTCGTCATGGACATGCCCGACTGGGCAATGAACGGGATCGCGTTCAACAGGCCCTCCGCACCGGTCTCGATGGCGGGATTGTGCTGGATGTAATCCGGCGCCAGATACGGCCGGGCAGCTTCCGGGTCGTGATCGACAAAGGCAGCGGTCATCAGGGCAAGAACGAGTTCTTTGGGTGTCATCGTGTTTTCCTTCAAATTTGCTATCGCAATATCAAGTATCAAATCTGCACCAAGATGCAATTACGCACTTTAAAAACACATGGTATGCTACGGGATACCTGCCACGAATCCAGCCATTGCGGTTCATGAAACAAGTATGGTATTTGATGCTGGTATCTGTTTTAAACCGAGATTGCCCATGCTCCCGATTGGCGTTGAAAGCAAAGCCGAAGCCTCGACATGTCCGATCCGCTCGGTGCTGTCGAATGTGACCGGCAAATGGCGGATGATCATTGTGTTGGCGCTGGAAGACGGGCCAATGCGGTTTGGAGCTATCAAGCGCTGTATCGGTGACGTGACACAACGTGTCCTGACGGAAAACCTGCGCGGCCTTCAGCGTGATGGCTATCTGACCCGGAGCGTCGACCCCGGGCCTCCTGTCGCGGTTTCCTATGAACTGACACCGCTCGGCCGAAGCCTCCTGGAGATGCTGAAACCGCTCGTGTTCTGGTCACATGAGCAGATGGAACAGGTCAAAACCGCTCGCCTCGCCTACGACAGGGAGCAGGCAAAGGATTAGGTCTGCCCTTGAGCGTAACCGGACTTCAGGCCTTGAACGTCCGGGAGGAACTCAGCCCCTGGTCATGACCGCATAATCCGCATAACCACGGTAGAGCGGGCGAAAATCCAGACGCGCACCGGCCTTTGCGGCCAGGCCTTGCAATTCCGCTTCCAGTTCTGCGCGCGGCGTCACGTGGAAGGACGTCAGCCACCTGAAGAGCAGTTTTCGGAACCAGCCGGGCAATCGCTGCTGCTGGCCGAAATCGACCACATGAATGCGGCCGCCCTCCTGCAGCCGGGCCGTCCCTGCGGCCAGGGCCTCCCGCCAGATCGGGATCATGGACAAGGTGTAGGAATACATCACCCTGTCGAAGGCCGGGACATCAAGGCCTTCGGTTGCGGCCGGATTGGCGGCATCCCCCTCGATCAGGGTGATCCGGTCACTCAGGCCTGCCTTGGCGATGTTCTTTTCCGCTGTCTCCAGCATGTGCCGGGAAATATCGAGACCATAGAAGCGGGCACCGGGATAGCGTCTGGCGGCTGCAATCAGGTTGCGGCCGGTGCCGCAGCCGAGTTCCAGCACGTTGCCACCTTGCGGCGGCTGCAACTCGTCGATCAGAAGGTCCCGGCCGAGCAGATAGTATTTGCGGGTCAGGTCGTAGAAATGGCGCTGGTGGCGATAGACGGCGTCCATCAGCCGGGCTGTTTCGACAGCTTCGCTCATTGTCTTGTCCGTCCGATGCCGTTGCTGATCCGTCAGCCGTTATAGACGTAGAGGTGGAAGCCACCATAGATCGAGGACCGGTCCTGGCGGCCAAGCTCAAGGCTCTCCGCTTCTTCATAGGTCCAGCGGTTCAGGATCTCGTCTGCAACACGGCCGGGCAGCAGGGTCGGCTCGGCCGCTGTGCGGAAGATCACCCGCGCACCAGGGCGCGCCGTTCTTGTGATCTCGCTCCAGAGCGCATTGAGCTGGTGATCGGTCATCCAGTCCTGGGCGTCCAGCAGCACATAGGCGTCGAGCGTATTGTCGGCGACAGACTGCAGGTGCTCGGTAAAGTTCCGGTTGAGCACGCGCACGCGGCCGGCGCGCTGGCGGATTTCCTCGTAGTGCGCGCGTTTCAGATAGGGTGGCAGCGGTCCGGATTCGCCGGTGGATTCCGTTGAGTTCGGCGCATAGCCGCGGCCAAAGGCCTGCCAGGCAAAATAGTTGTCCTGCATGGTAAAATCGCAGGCCAGCTTTTCAAGGCGGTCCTTGAGCACGGCAGACATGTCCCCCTCCGCATTGGCGGAAACCAGCGCGTCATATTGTGCCGGTGGAATGCCGAGACCGTAGAGCGACATCTTCTTGGACGTCGCCCAGCGCACAAGACGCTTGTCGAACAGCGGCGCCAGGGACTTGTCGAAAAAGGACCGTTGCTCTTCGAGCGACTTGGTCCGGACCATGTGTTTGGGATCGATACCGTAGAGCTTTGCCACCAAATGGCCCATACCGATGCAGTAACCCAGGAGCCCATGGTGATAAAGGTCACGCGAGAACAGGGTGATGCGCTTGCGGCCCCAGTTCGCCAGATCGCGGCCTTCCCAGTAGGCGATCGTTTCCGGATCGAGCGTGTCCTTCAAAAACCGCTGATAAGCCGCCACATTCGCCTTTTCGTCCGCTTCGCCGAAGAACCGGTAGAAGGTCTCGTAGTTCGGGAAATGTTTGGCTGCCGCCAGTTTCAGCCGGCCGAGCGCGACATGGGCCCGGTTGAGATCGACCGCGGTGATCTCCGCCGGATTGGCCGTCAGATAGGACATCACGTTGCAGCCGCCAGAGGCGATGGTGATCATCCGGCTGTCCGGTGTCAGTCGCAGGGCTTTCATATCGACATCCGGGTCTTCCCAGATCTGCGGATAGACCAGCCCCTTGAAGGCAAAGGTGAACAGGCGCTCCAGGATCCCTTCGCGGGACGAGGCCTCGGACCGGTGAACCGCGTTCTTAAGCCGTTTCTTAGAAGCCGTGAGCGTGCTCTGCGCCATGTCTTTCTCCCGAGTCACCTGCGCGATTGGTGGCCTTCCGATACGTGAGAGAGACGACAGTTTGGTGACGATCTGGCAGAAACGCCCTTTTATCCGGGTAATCGTCGAGACCATGAGCCGGAAAACAAAAGCCCTCGCCGAAGCGAGGGCTGCCTGGAATGTGTCGGAGAGACAAACCTGGGCGCTGATCAGCGCGTGATCACCACGAAGTCGGTGCCAAGCCCTGTGTTGCGCTTGAAACTGCGGTCGGTGATCGTCAGCGACGTGCCCGGTGTCAGCATTTTTGATACTTCAAGAGCAACCTTCTCCGGCATGTCGATCCGGTTAAGGATGTCCATGGAAGAGCCGCCGCGCTCGCCTTCGGCCGAGACGGCAATCCACTCGACGGATTTGTCGCCTTGCTCAAAATCCAGTGCCGTGAAGACATGCGTACCGATCTCACGCTCGATGTTCCTGACCGTGACCGGCGCGGAGTAGACATCCCGGAACTTGCGGCGAATGCGCAAGGTTGCATTTTGAGGTTTCTCGTAGCCGGCATCGGCATAGATCCGGGCTTCGAGACCCTTGGTGATATTGCCCGTGACCGGCAGGTCGGCGCCTTCCTGATAGAGGCTGATGGCGGCACGCGTCTTACGGCCGGCAACGCCGTCAACCGGACCCGCCTTGTAGCCCATCTGGTTCAATAGGCGCTGCAGCACCATGATCTTGTTCGGCGCCTTCTGCGGCGTGATGATCATGCGCAGCGGACGGTCGAAATGCGGATTGTCCGGTTGGGAAACCGGCAGGCTGGCCTGCAGCGGCGTTTCCTGGATCGCCCCCCGCAAGGCCGGATCTGCGGCAATGGTCTCGCTGGAAAGGCTTGCAACCGTCGTTTCCGGCACAAAGGGTTGCGGCAGGACATCGTGACGGATGGAAGCCGGCTGCGCCTGGCCCCTGGTCACCACCACATGCATGCCGCGTTCGGTCATGCTGTAGAGCGACTTGGCAAAAGGGCGCGGCATGCGAATGCAGCCGTGGGAGGCCGGGTATCCCGGAAGTTTGCCCACATGCAGCGCAATACCGGACCAGGTCAGGCGCTGCATGAACGGCATTGGTGCATTGTCGTAAAGGTTGGAAAAATGCTTGCGCCGTTTTTCCAGAATGGAGAAGACCCCGGTCGGGGTGCTGTGACCGCGTTTGCCGGAGGAAATCGGCGAGGTTTCGATCAGATCCGTGCCGCGATAGACCTGGATCTGCTGTTCATCGAGCGACACCAGCATATGCAGCGGCGCTTCATTTGCCGGATTTTCGGCAGTCTCCGGAGCAGTGTCCCGCGCGGTGGCAGCAGAGGCCGCGGCAACCGACAAGATCGCTGCGCCGGCCAGTCCGGCCAAAGCGCGCGCAGGTGTGCTCCGGCGCAATTTCATTCCTGACAACATCCCTGAGCTCCCCAACGCAAAACCCATAAAGCTCTACTCAAACTCTAACCAAGACCTGTGTAGATCGGGTTAGGAAACACGGTTACCCATTGGTTTCCTTCACCCTTTCCCCTGCGTCATCGCACACTAGCCAGCTTTTGGCTGTTATTCACATCACAAATTGTACGGTGGGGTTGAGCTCCGTGAAGCCGTCAGCGCTTCATACCGTCCTGAAACAGGACCGCCTCGCCGCGGGAAGGTGTCGTCAATTCGCCGTCCCACATCACCCGCTGACCGCGGACCATGGTGCCGATCGGCCAGCCCGTGACTTCCTTGCCGTCATAGGGCGTCCAGCCACATTTGGAGGCGATCCACTCGTTGCGGATAGTCTCCTTGCGCTTGAGATCCACAATGGTGAAGTCGGCATCATATCCGACGGCAATCCGTCCCTTGCGTGCGGTCCAGAACAGACGGGCCGGACCGGCACTGGTCATGTCCACGAACCGGGCCAGGCTAAGGCGGCCAGCGTTGACGTGATCCAGCATGATCGGCACCAGGGTCTGCACGCCGGTCATGCCGGACGGCGAGGCCGGATAGGCTTTCTGCTTCTCTTCCAGAAGATGCGGCGCATGGTCGGATCCGAATATGTCCAGAATGCCCTGGCTCAGGCCCCACCATAGGCGTTCTGAGTGGCGCGGCGCGCGCACCGGCGGGTTCATCTGCACGAGCGTGCCAAGCCGGTGATAGGCCTCGTCGGTCAGCGTCAGGTGATGCGGGGTTACCTCGATCGAGGCAACATCCTTGTGATCGATCAGGTAGTCGACTTCCTCGGCGGTGGACAGATGCAGGATATGGATCTTGGCCCCGGTCTCCCGGGCGATGCTGACAAGACGCTGGGTGCATTGAAGCGCTGCGATCTCGTCGCGCCAGATCGGGTGCGAACTCGGATCGCCCTCGACACGCTCTCCCTGCCGATCACGCAGACGGAATTCATCCTCCGAGTGAAATGCCGCGCGGCGGCGCGTGGCGGAGAGAATATCCCGGACGCCCTGGTCGTCTTCGACAAGAAGGTCACCGGTGGAGGAGCCCATGAACACCTTGATGCCGGCGGCGGCCGGGAGGCGTTCCAGCTCCGGGATGTCCTTGACGTTCTCGCGCGTGCCTCCGACCCAGAAGGCAAAATCGCAATGCATGCGGTGGTGACCGCGTTTGACCTTGTCGGCCAGGGCCGCTTCCGACGTTGTCAGCGGATTGGTGTTCGGCATTTCGAAAACGGAGGTGACACCGCCCATCACGGCTGCACGCGATCCCGATTCCAGATCTTCCTTGTGCTCAAGACCCGGTTCGCGGAAATGCACCTGCGTGTCCATGACCCCCGGCAGAACATGCAGACCCTTGCAGTCGATCACGTCGCCGGCCTGAGACGCATCAAAGGAGCCAAGCCCTGCAATGCGCCCGTCGCGGATGGCAACATCGCGCTGCCCCTCCCCGTCCTGATTGACCACCGTTCCGCCTTTCAGGATCAGGTCATAGGTCGCGCTCATGGGGCTCCTCCGCTAAGCTTTGAGATAGGGACTGACGTATTGATCGCGCTTATACGTGGCCCGGCGCCAAAGAGCCAGATGCTCTTCAGCAAATTCCGGTCCTTGCCCGTCTCCGCCAAAGCGCCTATTTGGCAAGGGAGAAATATTGGCAATTCCCGTCTGCTTTTGAGGAGCCCCCGGTGCCGACACACTTCTTTGCCCATCTCAGCGACCGTGCACTGATCCGCGTTGGTGGCCCCGAAGCACAACACTTTCTGCAGAACCTGGTGACAAGCGACATCGACACGGTCGACAAGACCGGAGCGTCTGCAGGCGCCTTGCTGACGCCGCAAGGCAAGATCCTGTTCGATTTCCTCATCTACAAGGCCGAGGACGGCTACCTGCTGGACACGCCGGCCGCAACCGCACCGGACTTCCTGAAGCGGCTGACCTTTTACCGGCTCCGCGCAAAGGTGGATCTGGAGTTGCTGGATGCCGGCACCGGCGTCCTGGCTGTCTGGGGAGAGCCCGTTGAAACAGCCACCGCAGAGCTCCGCGTAACGGACCCTCGCCTTGAAGCGCTCGGCCAGCGGCTGGTCGGCCCGGTCACCGAGATGACCAGCGAACTGGACGACAGCGACGCCGGACTTGCGGCCTACCACACGCACCGTATCGGACTTGGTGTGCCGGAGGGCCTGCAGGATTATGACTATTCCGAAATCTTTCCCCACGATGCCGATCTCGACCAGTTGGGCGGCGTTTCGTTCAGCAAGGGCTGTTATGTCGGGCAGGAAGTCGTGTCCCGGGTTCAGCATCGCGGAACCGCGCGCAAGCGGTTCGTCCAGATCGAGAGCTCCGGACCGCTTCCCGGCAAGGGCAGCGACGTCAAGGCCGGGGGCAAAACCATCGGAACACTTGGGTCGTCGACGACCTCCGAGGCAGGGTCAACAGGTCTTGCCCTGATGCGTCTTGACAAGGTTGTCCAAGCCAAGGACAACGGCAGCCTTCTTGAATGCGGCGACGCGGAGATTCTGGTCAAGTTGCCCGAATGGGCGGGATTTTCTTTGCCGGAACCGGGTGCCGCGGACTGAAACCGCTAAACATTTTGGGGACCGATGCCCGCCGCCCGTTCCGACCAGCCGCCTCGCGCCTGGCAGCGCATGTTGTCCGGAAGACGTCTCAATCTGCTGGATCCGTCTCCACTCGACGTCGAGATTTCCGACATTGCCCATGGCCTTGCCCGTGTCGCGCGCTGGAACGGTCAGACCTTCGGCAATCATGCCTTTTCCGTTGCCGAGCATTCGCTGGTGGTGGAGGACATCGCCCTGATGCTGAAACCGGACCTACCTCCCCATTGGCGCCTGGCGGTACTGCTGCATGATGCGCCGGAATACGTCATCGGCGACATGATCTCACCGTTCAAGGCGGTGATCGGCGAAGCCTACAAGGCCGTCGAAGCGCGCCTGCAGGGGGCAATCCATCTCAGGTTTGGCCTGCCGGCGGAAATTCCGCAGACCGTCAAGAAACTCGCCAAAAGGGCCGACATCATCTGCGCCTATTTCGAGGCCGTGGAACTCGCTGGCTTCGACGATGTGGAAGCCGGCAAGATCTTCGGCCGTCCGCGCGGATTTCCGCTGAACGAAGAAGGCAAGCTGCGCTACGGGCTGGAACCTCTACCGGTGAAGATCGCTCAGGAAAAGTTCATGGAACGCTTTGAAGCCATCGAAGCCCTGCGTGAAGCTGGGAACAAACAAAAAAGGCATCAAGCTAACGGGTGATTTTGCGACCGGTTGGCCCTAGTTTACTGGCAGATAACATCAACCGGTCCCATCATGCTGCACGTCTGCTCCCTGTCCAAACTCCCTGAGACCGTTGCCGCCACCGGCGCAAAATCGGTCGTGACGCTCATCAATGCGGAAATGCATGTTCCGACGCCGGAAGGCATTGTGCCGGAGCAGCATCTCAACCTGTCTTTCAACGACATCGTTGACCCGGTGGACGGCCTCGTACCGGCCAGCGAACAGCATATCGAACAGTTTCTTACCTTCATTCAGAGCTGGGACAGGCAGGCACCGCTCGTCATTCATTGCTGGGCGGGAATCAGCCGGTCAACTGCGGGCGCCTATGTCGCAGCCTGCGCGCTCAACCCGGAGGCCGATGAGTACCAGCTGGCAGAGCTGTTGCGGACACGATCACCGTCAGCAACTCCGAATGCCCGTATTGTTGCCATGGGCGACAGGCTGCTTGGCCGTGAGGGCCGCATGATCGACGCCATCCGCGGCATCGGCCGCGGCGCCAACGCCTTTGAAGGCACGCCCTTCGTCATGCCCATCGACTGACCAGCAGCGGAGCCGCAATGCCCCATCGGCAAGCCAGCATTGAAATCGGATTGAACGCGGTCATCGTTTCGGTCGCGGGAAGCCTGCCGCAGATCGTGCACGTGAACGAGCCCGGCGGCGATGCCCTGGACAGCCTGCCCTTCGGCCCGTTTGATCCGATCCGGCACCGCACCTTCGAAATCGGCCTCAGAAGCTGGGTGGAGGACCAGACCGCGCTCCGGCTCGGCTATGTGGAACAGCTTTACACGTTCGGCGACCGCGGCCGCCACAGGGAAACCGGCGACGAAGGCCCGCATGTGGTTTCCGTCGGCTATCTCGCCCTCACCCGGCAGACTGCGGATTCTGAGGACATGCTGGCCCGGCACAAATCCGCCTGGCGGTCCTGGTACGACTATTTCCCCTGGGAGGACTGGCGGACCGGACGGCCGGACCTTCTCGACCGGGACATCCTGCCTCTGCTTGAACACTGGGCCAAGGAGCCGCCTGCGGCCGGCGAACCTCCACGAGCCCTCGGACGCCAGGAACGCATCCGGCTCGCTTTCGGCTCAGACACGACAAGCTGGGACGAAGAGCGGGCGCTCGAGCGGTATGAGCTGCTCTACGAGGCAGGGCTTGTGGAGGAAGCACGAACTGACGGACGACCGGCGGCGCTCGACCGGACGAGTCGGCCTTCGCTCGGCATCCCGATGCGCTTCGACCACCGGCGTGTGCTTGCAACCGCGATTTCGCGGCTGCGCGGCAAACTGAAATACCGTCCGGTGATTTTCGAGCTGATGCCGGAGACGTTCACCCTGACCGAGCTGCAGACTTCTGTCGAAGCGATCTCCGGCCGTCATCTGCACAAGCAGAACTTCCGCCGCCTGGTGGAAAATGCCGATCTTGTCGAACCGACCGGCGCCACATCCACGGCCACCGGCGGACGCCCGGCAGCCCTCTTCCGATTCCGTCACCAGCTGATGAGCGAGCGGCCTGCTCCCGGTCTGCGTGTTGGCGGGCGCTGACAGATCTCTTCGTCAGTTCCTTCGTAATATTAACCATAAAAAGAAGTTTGACGGCGTTTTGCTGTCCGAAATTCCTCAAATCCTGTCCGCATTAACGGTCTCTCAAGGTTAAGCAGACATCTTCAATTTCGGTGTTGCCGTTTACCCGGCGTTCACGCTGATCGTCCGGCGTATTGGGACGATGTGTACCGAGTTGGAGTTGGCTGCGTATGTCTGGCCCTAAGTCCCGCAACAGGAAGCGGTTTTCTTCTAAAGTGACTCAGGAATACGGTCCGGTCCGTGCGCGCATGCGCCGGCTCAAATACATTCTTGTCGCCTCGCCATTGGTGTGGCTCGGATTCGGCGGTGCAATCGGCGAACAGGATGTCGTTGCGCTGATCAACGCGCGCTCGCAGGAGACGCCGCGCTGGATGATGGCGCTCGAACCCGCCACCTATACGACCTCGCTGACCCCGAAGCTGTCGCTCGGAACGAAGCCCGTTCCCGATCACACCGTTGCGCCGGTGCTGACCCTGACCTCAGCTGCCAAGGATTTTGAGGCGCGCCCCATTGTCGGTCTTGGCGATGTCGCCAGAAGCGCGGCGCCCACCGAAGTGCCCGAGACGATCCTCACCAACACCTCCTCGAAAGGCGACCGCCTGATCACGATGGCGCCGGACCGGCAGATGGTCGACCAGGCCGCCGGCAACCTCTATGCCATGTCGAGCCTGATCTCGACGGAAAAGAAACACGAAGACCTGCCGCGCGTTGCCTTCGTCAAGCCGGAACCGCTCGATGCCAAGGAAACCAGCCGGCTGTCGAAAGCCGGCAAGGACGGTCTGCTGGAAGAAGGCCCGCTTGACCTGCAAAAGGTGATGATGGCCCGGAACGCCGCCGCCGCCAGTTTCTCGCTGGTGTCCGCCTATGCGCCCGACAGCGTGAAGGAAACCAAGGATCCGTTCGATGCGCTGTTCGGAGCCGCCAAGTACGAACAGGACATGCCGCCGGCGGAAGACCCCGATAACCCGCACTGGTGGGCCCAGGTGCCGCTGCCGCTGTCCGTCGGCTCCAAGAGGGAGCAGCAGTGTTTGGCGGAAGCCATCTATTTCGAAGCGCGCGGGGAAAGCGAAGACGGCCAGGTGGCCGTTGCCCAGGTTGTCCTGAACCGGGTCAAGAACCCGGCCTATCCGGATTCCATCTGCGGCGTTGTTTACCAGAACAAGCACAAGCGCAACCGCTGCCAGTTCTCCTTTGCCTGTGACGGCATCAAAGACCGGATCGCGAGCCCGGGTGCCTGGAAAACCGCGCAGCGTCTGGCCAAAGACGTCAGCGACGGCAAGCGTTTTTCAAAGATGGTCGACGCCTCGACCCACTACCACGCGACCTATGTCAATCCGCGGTGGGCAAAGGCCATGGCCAAGCGCGGCCAGGTCGGGCTGCACATCTTCTACAAGACCTATGCGGGCGGCTGGAACTGATCCGGCCGCTTCTGCCAGGCAAGAAAATCAATCATTTGCGCGAAAGACGTTGGTGACCACATAGGTCGCCAGCAGGATCAGGTGAAAGCCGAACAGGGCCGCCACCTGGAGCGGCGACGTCTGCGAGAATTCCAGCAATTCACTCAGGACATGGATCGAGGAGATGATGATGATCGTCGACACGATCCGGTGTTTCATCCGCCGGTAGGCTTTCTCGCCCTGCTGGATGTAATCGTCTCCATGAACCGATCTCTTCAGCCGGAAGGTGTTGTAGGTGTTGGTCGCCACCATGATCAGAAGGTTGGCAATGAAGACCATGTCGAGCAGGTTGAGGATCAGCAGGATCGTCTTCTTGCGGTCCAGAAATTCAAAGGTCTGGACCGCATCATAAATGTCGACAAAGAACGTGATGAGAAACAGCACCATCGCGCCGGCCAGACCGATCAGCATCGGTATCTGTGCGTAGCGGGTCAGTCTGATGACGATGTCTGACCCGTGTCCCTTGCCTGACTCTGATTGCTGCTCGCTCATGACGCTGCCCTGAAACTCTTTATGTCAGAGCTAACATGCTGGTGGAATTGACGCCAACGGAAACCGCTCGCGCCATCTTGTCACGGCAACCGGCTCTAAAGGTCAGGCCGGTGCAAAGACATCCTTGAACCGCTCCCGCAGCACGTTTTTCTGAACCTTGCCCATCGTGTTGCGTGGCAGTTCGTCCACCAGAATGAGTTTTCGGGGATGCTTGAACCGGGCAAGCGACGCCCCCGTGGCCTGCATAATCGCGTCGAGATCAGGCTGTTCCGTGCCGTCCGGCACGACAAGTCCCAGCACCGTTTCTCCGAAATCGGCATGGGGCACCCCGATGACGGCACTTTCCAGAACGCCCGGCTGGGCGTCGAGAACCAGTTCGATCTCTTTCGGATAGATGTTGTAGCCGCCGGAGATGATCAGGTCCTTGTTGCGGCCAACGATATGCACATAGCCGTCCGGATCGATCTTGCCGAGATCGCCTGTGATGAAAAAGCCGTCCGCCCGCAGTTCGGCGGCCGTTTTTTCCGGCATCTGCCAGTATCCCTTGAAGACATTCGGGCCGCGCACCTCGATCTGCCCGACTGTTTCGGATGGCAGGGCTGCGCCTGTTTCGGGATCGGTGATTTTCAGCTCGACCCCGGGCAGCGGAAAGCCGACGGTGCCGGCACGGCGCTCGCCCTCATAGGGGTTCGAGGTGTTCATGTTGGTTTCCGTCATGCCGTAGCGTTCGAGGATCCGGTGCCCTGTCCGCGCCTCGAAGTCGCGATGGGTCTCGGCCAGCAGCGGCGCGCTGCCGGAAATGAACAGCCGCATGCCCCGTGTCAGCTCTTGGGTGAACCGGTCATCGGCAAGAAGCCGCGTATAGAAGGTCGGCACGCCCATCATCGTGGTCGCCCTCGGCATCAGATCGATCATGGCGTCCTGATCGAATTTCGGCAGAAACAGCATCGCGCCGCCCGCAACCAGCGACACATTGGTGGCAACAAACAGGCCGTGAGTGTGGAAAATCGGCAGGGCGTGGAGCAGAACATCGGCGTCGGTAAACCGCCATTCGTCCGCCAGCACCGCCGCATTCGACAGAAGATTTTTCTGGGTCAGCATGGCGCCCTTGGATCGGCCCGTTGTCCCGGACGTGTACAAAAATGCGGCGAGATCGTCTTCCGACCGGTCCACAGTCGCAAACTGCGTCGGCATGGTGGTCGCCTGATCCGTCAATGATCCCGTTTCATCGCCGCTCAGGGTCTCGATACGCACGCCCAGACCTTCAGCCACCGGGGACAAGGCCGCCTCACTCGCTGCATCACAGACAACAAGCCTGGCGCCGCTGTTTTCTATGAAGTAGCTCAGCTCATCCACCGTATAGGCCGTGTTCAAAGGCAGGAAGACGATGCCGGCCTGGGCACAGGCCGCATAAAGCGCCAGGGCGCATGGCGATTTGTGGACCTGCGCAGCGAGGCGGTCTCCGGGGCGCAGGCCGTTCCGGGTCAGGACATGCGCAATCCGGGCTGCCTTTTCCAGAAACGCCGCGTGGCTGAGCTGCCCTCCGTCCTGAAAGATCAGGAACGGCGTATCCTTGCCCGCGTGTTTTCCAAAAAGTTGATCATAAAGCGGATTGCTCATCGGTCAGGTCCCTTTTGAACAGGTGTTCGTGGCTTTGATGACCGCAGGCTCGGCACACATGATTTTCTCCCCAAGGTCACTCGAATTGAGATCGGCACCCGGTCTTTCTCTCAGCTAATGTTTTTTTGTCAAGCATTTTTGTATACAAGATTGCTCTTATTGCACGCACATGTTTGCTGTGCTATGTGGCCATGGATGGACAGAAAACGTTCCGA